>URAD01000011.1 GCA_900545745.1 uncultured Collinsella sp. | reverse complement strand
TCTCCACGGTGCTCTTGCCGAGGTCGTACTCGTCCATGATCTCGCGCTTGGGCTTGCCGGCGTTGTAGAGGTCGACTATCTGCCTCTTGAACTCGTCGGTGAAATGCCTCGGGTGCCTGGGGTCCCTCATATACGGCCCTCCCGTCTCTCGCGCCCCTCCCGGAACTGTCCACATCAGTGTAGCCAATCCAAGGCGGGCGACGCGCTCGAGGAGAGCGTGCTGGCCTCGCTGCGGTCCGTCGCGGCGGTCTGGAAGGAGGCCCGCAGCCAGGTCGAGTCCCTCGACGAGCGCATCCGCGCGCTGCTGGAGGCGAACGCGCCCGCGCTGCTCGGCATCGAGGGCTGCGGCACGACGACCGCCGCCGCCCTGGTCGTGGCCGCCGGCGACAACCCCGGCAGGCTGAAGGGCGAGGCGGCGTTCTCGATGCTGTGCGGCGTCTCCCCGATCCCCGCGTCGAGCGGGAAGACGGAGCGGCACAGGCTCAACCGCGGCGGCAACCGGCAGGCGAACTGGGCGCTCTACGAGATCGCGATCAAGCGCATGGCGTACGACGAGAGGACGAGGAGGTACGTGGCGAGGCGGACCTCCGAGGGGAAGTCCCGGAGGGAGGCGGTCCGCTGCCTGAAGCGCTACATAGCGCGGGAGGTGTACCGCGTGCTCATGGACCCGAATCCCGACGGCGCCGCGCCGGAAGGCCCCGAGCTCGCGAAGATGCGCAAGGCGATGCGGGTGACCCAGAAGCAGGCCGCCGCGGGGCTCGGCATGTCCGCGGCCTCACTCGGTCACCTGGAACATGGGAGACGGCGGTCGACGAAACTGGAGAGGAGGTATTACGAGCTCCTGTGCGAATTGAAGGGAGCGCTCCCGCAAACTGCCTCTTGACAACTTATAGGAGCGTCGGTTTTATGTTTCGCTATACGGGCTGTGCTTGGCTATTGCAAAAAAGTCTACTCACTTAGGCTTGAGGGCCGTTCGCTAGCGCCTATTTGCGCTTGTTTGCCGACGCCGCGACCATCAGAAGCCCCTAGGACTCTTGCGGCAGGCGCTTCTTGCCTTTGCGGGCACGGTTTCTAAAGTTCTCGACGGCCTCTTCCATGCCCAGAGGTACATAGGTGAGCTCATCGAGGTTGTCGGGCAGGTAGCAGGCAAGGCTTTGCTCCTGCACGCGGCCCGCCGCGAGCTGTTCATCGCTAGGCTGCGCGCCGGGTGTGGCGCAAATGCCATAGACGGTGGCGCCCATCTCGCGCGTGCGGCACTCGTACTCGGTCTCGGGGTGCTCGGGATGGTCGCGGCGGACGTCGTCACTTACCCAAAGCGTATCGTAGCCGGCCGCGGCAAACTGTCCCAGGGCGTAGTCGCGCAGAGGCTTGCTGTCGGTTCGCAGTGTGACGGTGGCGCCGACTGCAAAGAGCGGGCGGTAGAGCATCAGATGGTCGACATGGACGAGTCGTTTTTTGGCGTACTTGGCCTTGGGCTGCGGCGTGGGAAAGTTGATGGTGATGGCATCGAGCTCGCCTGCGGCAAACAGCTGCGGCAGCGATGCGGCGCCTCGGGGCAGGACGAGTGCGTTGGATAGCTCCTGCTCGCAGATTTTCTGTGCGGCATAGGCGATGCAGATGGGCTCTTGGTCCATGCCGATAAAGAGCGTGTCGGGCTCGCGGCGAGCGCGCTCGACCAGATAGGTTCCTTTGCCACAGCCAAGATCCAGGTGAAGGTGCTCGAATGGCTTGCTGCCTGCGGGCGCACAGGCCCCGCGCCAATCTCCGGCATAGGCCTCGGGGTTCGTCTCAATCGCATCGGCGTAGCGCTCCAGGCGCTCCTCGAGCACAAAGTTCTTAGGCGTGCGAACGTGGACGGCTCCCATGAGGCTCCTTGGTCATAAATATGGAACGCATAGCTGCGCGTTCCGTCAATGGGTTGAAAAGGGTGGGCATAGTTTGCCCGAAAGACGCGGCACGGCTCGGCGGCGAGTCGTCGATGCCTACAGGCGCTTGAGGATCACATAACGGTTGAGATCGCCGCTGCGACCGTCAGCATGGAAGCGCTCAAGCTCGCGCACGGGGACCTCGCCGCTCTTGTAGAACGTACGGACGCCGCGCACCAGGTCGGTGATCTGCTGATCGTCAAAGTGATGGCAGTAGCGGTAGGCGTGGCGGTCGTTTTGCCAGCCAATGAGGTGGTCGCCGGCTTCAAACTGCGCGGAATCGTAACCCTCAAACGGCGGGGTGAGCTCGGCGCGGGCTTCGGCTCGAACGGCCTTGCGCGCCATGCGCTCGTCGTTCATAAACTCCCAAAAGCTGATGGCGATGATGCCACCCGGGCGCGTCTGCCGCACCAGGGCGTCGAGCACGCGTACGCGGTACTCGCACGACGGCACGTGGTGCATAAAGCCAAAGCAGACCGAGATATCGGCGAGCGGGGCGTCGAAAAGCACGTCGGGCGTCTCGGCGGGGTTGAGCTTCATGAGGGCGTCGAGCACGTCGAGTTCCTGGAAGTGCAGGTTGGGAATGCGCAGGGCGTGACCGTGCGCATCGATAGCCAAATCCTGACACGAGTCAACACCATAGAACTCAAACGGGCAGCTGGCATCTGCCGAGGGGTTTGCGCCGTCGACGCCCTTGGCGGCAAGTGCGCCGCCGGCGGCAAAGTTCTCGAATCGCATATTGCCGCAGGCAAGATCGAAGACGCGGACGGGATGCTCGATCGTGGCGACGTCGAGCTGCCCGAGCGCAATGTCCATGGTGCGCACCCAGCCGGGCCACGGGGCTTGGCGCGTATCGGAGAAGGAGGCGGAGTGTTCGCGATAGAACGTGTTATTGAGCTGGATGAGCGATGAGGCGAAATCGCGGTTCACGGCGCGGAACTCCCTCCGTTGGCGGTGCGGAATTAACAGTACGACCATACTACCGTTAACGCAGCAACGGGGACAACCAAGCTACGGGTCATTGCTTTGTTTGGACACATTTCCGCAGCTCATATGCACCCGCAACCGCCGGTTGTCAAAAATCTCACTAGAATAGGTGGCATGCTTTTGGCGGTGGCGGATAGATTTTAACTGTGCAAGGCGCCTTAAGAAATAAATCGGTCCGGCGGCACGGCTGGCATCACATAGGAGGAACCATGAATGTAGAAACTGCGCAGCGGCTCGCCGACCTTCGTCGCAGCAAGGGTTTTAGTCAAGAGGGGCTGGCGCGAAAGCTGGGCCTGTCGCGTCAGGCGGTCAGTAAATGGGAGCGTGCGGAGAGCTCGCCCGATACCGAGAACCTGATTTCGCTCGCCAAGCTCTATGGCGTGAGTCTGGACGAGCTGCTCAATCCGAGCGACGAGATCGAGGACGATATCGAATTTGAGAACGAGGACCGCGCCCGCCAGCGCGAGGCCGAGGCGGCAGAGCGCGCCCGTACCCATGAGGCGGCGGCACGAGCTACCGAGGCGGCAACACAGGCAAGCGATGCTGCGGCCAAGGCGGCGCAAGCGGCAAGCTGGAGTGCACAGGCCGCTAATGCCGCTACGGCGCAGGCGACGAGTGGCACCGCGGTTGGCTCGACTCCGGTGAAGGGCCCGTTCCAGTCGTTCCCGTATTGGGCCGTGTGCTGGCTGCTGTTCTTTTTGCTGATGTTCCTGTTTGGTGCCGGCCCCTTTGCCGCGCTGATCTTCTTTACGATCCCTATCTATCACTGGGTGGCGCGTGCGCTTGATGGCGATTGGGCGCGCGAGGATATTCAGGTTGGTCCGGCGTCGGTGGCGGTCAAGGCCCAGGGGAAGGATACTTCTGCGGAACCTGATGCTGACGTGGCTACCGCGGTCACCGCTGAGCCATGTGCCAAAGAGGGTGACGAATGATGAAGCTTTCGCATGAATCCAGGCTGCGCCTGGGCGTCGGCATCGGAGCGTTCGTGCTCATCATCGGACTTGTCTTTGGCATTTCGCGGACATTGATTCATTTTGATGGTCCGTGGGATCTCGACGATGTTGTATCCGGCTTGTCTGGTATGGACGATGCGCTTGACGAGGACGATCTTTTGGATAGCGGTAACTATTCCGCTCGGCCTCAACAGCTTTCGAGCGAAACGTTTGATGCCGACGCGTTCACATCGCTTGACTTGGACGTGACGTCGGGCACGGTGGAGGTCAAACACGTCTCCGGCGGGCCAGTGCGCGTGATTGAAAGCGGTCGCGTGGCAACGGGGACCGTTGCCTTCGATGCGGCAACCCAGAACCTGGCCGAAATCAAGGGCTCTACGCTCAAGATTCGCCAGTTCGATTGCGATGACGAGCGCGCCATTGACCGCACGGTTACCGTCGAACTGCCGCGCAAAGTTGCCGATAACATGGTGGGCATTACAGCGAATGTAGGATCGGGTGATCTGACGGTCGCGGGCATTGCGTGTCATGACCTCAACCTGACTCTGGACTCGGGAGACGTTGAGTTTACGGGCACCGTGACCGATACCCTGAATGCCGAGGTCGGTTCGGGCGATGTGACGTTCGAGCTTTACCCGGCCCCCACGAAGTCGATGGACGTGAGTGTGGGCTCGGGCGATGTGGAGATAACGGTTCCGAACTCGACGGGCTTTAAGGCGAGCCTCACCTTGGGCAGCGGCGACTTCGAGAGCGATTTCCTTCCGCTTGGCTACGACGGCGAGACCATTTTGAATCTTGAATTCGATAACGGTGACAAGTCTGCCACGTATCGTTTTGAGGTCGGTTCGGGCGACATGTCGTTTGATTCGGAGTATTGAGGCAGACGAAAGCCTAGGCGAAGATATAGACGCGCTGTTTGATGAAGGCGCCGAAGCCGAGATCGGCTCCGGCGCCTTTGCCTTTACAATGGGGGCATGGAACAGATTATCTTGAACATACTCGAGGCTCTGCGTCGCGGCGAGACCGTGGATGACAAAGCGCTCGTCAAACTGATACATGCCGAGGCGCGCCGTGAGGGTGCCGACAAACGCGATTTGGCCAAGCGCCGTCTGTTGCCGTTCTACCAGCGGGTTAAACGTGAGGAGCCGACTCGGTGGGCTGCCTGGAATGTTGATGCCGAGTTGGAGCGTCAACTGCTGCAGGTGTTGCGCATGAAGCCGCGCCGCACGGCTTCGGGCGTGGCGACTATTACCGTCATCACCAAGCCGTGGCCGTGCTCGGGCGATTGCCTGTTTTGCCCCAACGACCTGCGCATGCCCAAGAGCTATCTGCACGCTGAGCCGGCGTGTGCCCGTGCGGAGCAAAACTGCTTCGATCCGTATCTGCAGGTGAGTGCCCGTTTGACGGCGCTTTCGCAGATGGGTCATGCGACCGACAAGATAGAGCTTATCGTGCTCGGTGGCACCTGGAGTGACTATCCGCAAGGGTATCAGGCATGGTTTATGTCGGAGCTTTTCCGTGCGCTCAATGACGATGCCGTCGCCGGCGTTGCGGCAAACCCCATGTTGGCGCGTCCGGGCATCAGTCGTGCCGAGGCGGGGCGCCTGCTTGATGACGCTCCCGCCGATGCCCTGCCGCCGGTGGTAACAGGGCGCCGCGGGCGCTATCGGGCTGCCGGCATTGCGACAGACGAGGCTGAGCTTGCTGCCGGCGTTGTCGACGAGCAGGAGCGTGTGGATGCTGCCGTGGGCGGCTATAACCGCGCAGCGCGTCGTCTGTACGGCCCCGGTACGCCGTGGGGCGAGGTCGCCGTGTGGCAGACAGCAACGATGGAAGAGCTCGAGCGGCAGCAACGAATCAACGAGACGGCGAAGCATCGCGTGGTGGGACTCGTTATCGAGACGCGCCCCGATGCCGTAACGCCGCAGGCCCTCACGCTCATCCGCCGCCTGGGCTGCACCAAGATCCAGATGGGTATTCAGAGTCTCGACCAACATTTGCTCGATATCAACGAGCGCCGCATTTCGGTGGCGCAGATCGAGCGGGCGTTTTCGCTCGCGCGCCTGTTTGGCTTTAAGATCCACGCTCATTTTATGCTCAACTTGCTGGGCGCCACACCCGAGGGGGACAAGCGCGACTACGAGCGCTTTATGACCGAAGGGGCCTTTATGCCCGACGAGGTCAAAGTCTATCCGTGTGCGCTCATCGAGGGCTCGCGTCTGGTGGGCTGCTATGAGCGCGGCGAGTGGCGCCCCTATTCCGAGGAAGAGCTGCTCGATGTGTTGGCCGACGACATCGTGGTGACGCCGGCGTTCTGCCGTATCAGTCGCATGATCCGCGACTTTAGCTCCGATGACATCATGGTGGGCAACAAGAAGCCCAACCTGCGTCAGCTCGTCGAAAACCGCTTGGCTGCTCGTGGGGAAGGCGCGACGGTGCGTGAGATTCGCTATCGCGAGATCAGCACGGCGGGTGCCGACTTGGATGAGCTGACCCTTGACGAGGAGGTGGCGTACGAGACGCCGGTGACGCACGAGCGCTTTTTGCAGTGGGTGACGCCGCAGGGCAAGATCGCGGGTTTTTTGCGCCTGTCGCTGCCCGATCGTACTTTTGTTGCCACACATGCGGACGAGTTGCCGACGATGCCGGACGAGGCGATGATTCGCGAGGTACACGTGTATGGCATGGCGGCGCGCGTGGGGGATCAAGGCCAGGCGGCACAGCATCACGGGTTGGGGCGTTTGCTCGTAGAGCGTGCGTGCGAGATTGCCCGGGATGCGGGTTATACGCGTATCAACGTGATCAGCGCGATCGGTACGCGCGAGTACTATCGCCATTTGGGTTTCTACGACCACGGACTCTATCTGCAAAAGGAGCTCTAAATGAACAAGCCGAGTGTTTCTTCCGGCGTCGTTGCCGGCGTTGCTCTGGGAGCCGCGGCGCTTGGTGCGGCCGCTGTCGCTGTTCGTGCTGCCTGTCTGCAGGTTGCGCGAACCCGCAATGGGTTGGCGCGTGTGAAACGCGTGCACGACGAGGGTGGCGACGAAGTCCGCGTATTGGTGCAAGGCGGCGTCTACCAAAGTGCAAGCTACGTTGGCGAGCGCTGGGCGGAGCTCGTCTTTGCGTACTATCGCGCGTTTGACGACGTGTTTGAGGCCGAGGATGCGATGCGCGACGCTTATGGTCACGGTATCGACCGCATGCTTATGCTGGGCGGCGGCGGGTTTGCCTATCCTAAATTCGCCCTGATGTCGCACGAGGGCTTGCGCATGGACGTCATCGAGTATGACGGAGAGATTACGCGCCTGGCGCGCCGCTGGTTCTACCTAGACGAGCTGGAGCGCGCGGCGGGCGATCGCCTACGGGTGATTACCGCCGAGGCGCGTTCGTACCTGGGCGTGACGAGCGTGGGCCATCGCCGTTACGACGTGGTCGTGAGCGATTGCTTTGGCGGTGCCGAGCCCGTGCGTGAGCTGGCGACCGTTGAGGCGCTGCGCCTGGTGCGGGGCAGCCTGAACCCCGGGGGTGTCTACGTGGCCAATATCGTGAGCGCAAACGAGGGGAGCGATGTGACGTTCCTGCGCGACTGCGCTGCCACGGCACTTGAGGTATTCGCCCATGTTTGGGTGGTCCCCTGTGGCGATGCGGAGTTCGGCGGCGAGGAGAACTACCTGCTCATCGCCAGCGACGGCGACTACGCCTTTGCCGAAGCCGTGCCCTTCGACACCGACTTCCTCGGCACCGTCCTTCACGACAAATAGGTCTCTCCGTCCCAAAAAGACTGGTCTTAGGCGTGGTCGCGCCAGCCGAGAACGCGCTGCTTCATGTCTTCGATGTCGAGCACGCCTTCGGCAAAGCCCTTGCGCACGAGCTCTTCGGGAACAAACTCGTCGTAGCGGTCAAAGTAAGGCACCTCGCCGGGATAGACGAGCTCGATGGGATCGAAGTCCTTCTCGGCCTCGGCGGCGAGCACCTCAAAGAACGTCTCCTCGTCGGCCTTCATCTTAAACTGCATAAAGTACGGACGTGACGGGTCGAGTCCGCGAAGGCCCAGTTCAGCGGCACACTTAATCTTGAGTATGCGCTCGAGCGCCAAAAAGGCGTAGCTTCCCAACCAGGGGAAGAGCACCCAGGTGTCGCCGCCCAGGTTAATGAGCGGCTTGGTTCCCGCGCCCGAAATCTCGGCGGTATGACGAGCCTGCGCAAGGCGGGCCCGTGCGTTACCCATAAGGTAAGGATATGCTGCGTGCTCGTTGAGCGCCTTGCGCATGCGCTCGAGTACGTGTGTATTGATATCACCGGGGCAGTCGCCAAAGTAGGCCGGCACCCGGCCCTTGACCTGCGTGGCAAAGACGGTGTGGCGCTTCCAGTCCACTTCCTCGACAATCCAGCAGTGTCCGGCGATGGCGATGCGCTCACCGGGCGGTGGCGGATTGACGATCGTGCCCAACTCGGCCGACTCACTGCGAACGGTGAACTCCTCGTTTTCCTGGAACACAGCGTAGAACTTAAAGTTGTTAATGATGCGCTCGCCCGCGAGGCCCACGATGAGCCCGCCGCCCTCGGCGACTTGGATATGGTCGATCTTAATGAGGTGACGCAGCAACACGCGATAGTCATCGGCCGAGATGCGATGGAAATAGCTGAGTGTGAGCACGCGCTGGGCAAGCTCTGCCGGCGTGAGTTCGCCGGTGCTGGCAAGCGTCGACATAGTCTGGTGGTAGAGCAGGCTGTAGGGGAGTCGATCGAGTTCGGGTGGCTCGACCCACTTTTCCTCGCGATAGAGTTGTACGAGCGCGATGCCCTGCAGGAGCTTCCACGGAATGGTCTCGGGCATCATCGTGCGCGGCTCGGGTTCTTCCTCGCGCATGACAAACCACATCTCGGGCGGAAGATCGCGGCGCCCCGTGCGGCCCATTCGCTGCAAAAAGGAGCTGACGGTAAACGGCGCGTCGATCTGAAACGCACGCTCCAGACGGCCGATATCGATACCGAGCTCCAGTGTAGATGTGGTGACGGTTGTCTGTGCCTGCTCCTCATCGCGCATGAGCTCTTCTGCCGTCTCGCGCAGCGATGCTGAAAGATTGCCGTGGTGGATGAGAAAGCGGTCGGGCTCGTGCCGGCTCTCGCAGTAGCTGCGCAGCATGGAGCACACGGCCTCTGCCTCCTCGCGCGAGTTGGCAAAGACCAGGCACTTGCGGCCGCGTGTGTGCTCAAAGATATAGCCCATGCCGGGGTCGGCGTTGTCTGGCGCCGTGTCGGTGGGGTTGAGTAATGCCTGTTCGGGTGCTCGGGGGATGTCGACTTCGCCCTCGGGGGCCGACGAAGTGCGGCGATCCCTGGAGGTAGCCTCGCCCCGTGCCCGCTCACGACGTTGACGGCGCTCCTCCTGTGTGAGCTGTCCACTGTGGCGCATGTCTTGTCCGGATGCGGGCAGCGCCGCGGATGCCGCTGCCTCAATGCGCTCGCATGCAAGCACTTCGGCCTCTTGAGGACCCATGCTCTCGAATCCTCGCTGCTGTGCCTGGGGACCCGAGTTGTAGAAGTGTTCCATGGAGATACGCCACACGCGGCGCGGTTCTTCAAAGCGGGGGATAACGCAGTCGCGCCCCGTTCCCTGTGAGAGAAAAGCGCCCGTGCGCTCGGGGTCGCCGATGGTGGCCGAAAGGCCAATGCGGCGAGGCTGCACGCCGGCCATGCGCGAGAGTCGTTCGATAAGGCAGAGCGTCTGCCCGCCACGGTCGCCGCGCATGAGCGAATGGACCTCGTCGATGACCACATAGCGCAGGTCGCAGAACATGCGCGGGATCGCCATGTGCTTATGGATTAAGAGCGCCTCGAGTGACTCGGGCGTAATCTGCAAGATGCCGCTCGGTTTTTTGATGAGCTTGGCCTTGTGCGACTGCGAGACATCGCCATGCCAGTGCCAGACGGGGATGTCGGCTTCTTCGCAGAGGTCGTTGAGGCGGACGAACTGATCATTGATGAGCGCTTTGAGGGGGCCGATGTAGAGGGCGCCCACGCTCGCGGGCGGGTTCTCCCAAAACTCGGTCAGGATGGGAAAGAAGGCTGCCTCGGTTTTGCCAGAAGCCGTGGATGCCGTCAGGAGCACATTATCTTGCGTGTTAAAGATGGCATCAGCTGCTGCAACCTGGATGGAGCGTAGACTCTCCCAATCGTGGGAGTAGATGAAGTCTTGGATAAACGGGGCGTAGCGGTCAAAGGCGTTCACGGGGCCTCCTTTCAAAAACGAATCTCTCAACGCGGTGGGCAGTGGCTTGCTGCATTACTGCCTCGACGTTTGCCCAGATAAAACCAGCCAAAATAAACCTGTCCCTTTTTGGCAGGTTAGATGGTGAATTCGGCGAAGTTGCGGTCGCCGCCTGCGGTGCCGGCGTCGCCTGTTGCGGCTGCCGGCGCCAGCGCGTCGCCGCCGACGCTTTGCAGCAACTCGGCCACATTTGCATCGGGGTTCTGACACAGGATATCGAGCAGCTCGATAAAGTCACGAATGACCTCACGGGGCGTCAGGTGCGTATCGGCTCCCACGCGGCCAAACTCAATCTTGAGAAAGTTCACCAAGTCGTTCTCGGTAAGCGTGGGCGTCCAGCCAAAGTAGCCGGCATGGATCTGCATGAGCTTTTCGATGAGCACCAGCAGCTCCTCGTAGGTGAGCGGCTGCAGGCGGATGATGGGCGCGAGCATGTCTTTGAGATCATCCCGCGCAAAGCGACCCTGAGCGAGTCGGCTGCGCAGAGCTTCGTAGGAGAACACGCCGCGGCGGCGGTCTTCGATGGAGGTTGGCGTGCCGCCCATGATCATGCCCAGGTACTGCGCCTTGCCCTGGAGCGTGTCGTTGTACATAGTCAGGATCTTCTCGTAGTTGTATTGGCGCGTGATCGCGTTGGGAATCTTGTACAGATTCACGAGTTCGTCGATGAGCACCAGCATGCCCTTGTATCCGCTGCAGACCAAAAAGCGTGCAATGAGCTTAACGTAGTCGTACCAGTCGTCATCGCTGATGATGGTCGAGGAGCCCAGCTCAGCGCGTGCCTCGCTCTTGGTGCGGTACTCGCCGCGAATCCATTTGGTCACACGGCTCATAGCCTCTTCATCGCCCTCGGATACGGCCATGCGATAGCGGCGGAGCATGCGGGTGAAGTCGAAGCCGTGGACCATCTCCTCGAGCGGGGCCAGTTGGGCATTGACGACCGACTCGTCGACGTCGGCGCACGAGGCGACCCAGCGATCCAAAATAAGGTTGAGCGCACCGCCCTCGGGGCGCGTCTTGGTCGATATATTGCGGATGAGCTCGCGGTAGGTGGCAAGGCCCTGTCCCTGACCGCCCTGCAGGCGGCGCTCGGGCGACAGGTCGGCATCAGCGACGACGAATCCCTCGCCCATGGCGTGCGTGCGGATGGTCTGGAGCAAAAAGCTCTTGCCGGCGCCGTAACGACCGACCAGAAAGCGGAAGCTCGCGCCACCGTCGGCGATGAGACTCAGATCGGTGAGCAGGGCGCGGATCTCGACCTCGCGCCCTACGGTGATGTAAGGAAGGCCGATGCGCGGGACCACGCCGCCCTTGAGCGAGTTGAGAATGACGGCAGCGACGCGCTTGGGCACGCGGGGTGCTGTGGATGCGGTATCACTCATGGTCTAGGTATCCTCTCACGTCTGCTTCGTAATCCTCGATGATCTGCGGTCCTGCCGCTCCAAACTCGATAACGGTGTCACCCACCAGGTCAAAGAGCGCCTCGTTGATGCTGTCGACGAGCATGTCCTCGCTCTGCTCCGATTGCACTACCGCCAATGTCGCTTGCGCTGCGTTTTGCTCGAGCAGCGCGCGAAGGAAGGCATCTGCGGCGGGCGCGAGTTCGGTTGCGGTGCCAGCGGGTGCAGTCGATACGACCGCTGGCGTCGGTGCGAGGAGCGGTGCCACGACGCCAAACTGTTCGGTGGAAATGGTTGGCTCGTCGGCTTTGTTGCGCTCCGTAGGCGCCGCGATCGGCTCGCCCATCACGTCGGTCGCAGGCTTGGCTTCCGGTTGCTCGGATTCCGCCGTATCGACCTCTGTGGGCACATCGTCCTCGCGCTCTTCGTCGATTAAAAGTGCTTCGCGCGTTTGCGCAGCGGCGCTCCGAATGTGCCCCAGCTGAGTCAGGTCGATATCGATCTTGACGGGCTGGTGTGCGGCGTCCCACGAAAGCCATGCCACAATCTCGTCATCGATAATCTTGGCCAGATATTTGGGGACCTTTTCTTCCTTAAGGGGATGGGCGGGGTCCAGCGCCAGGCGCAGGCGTTGGTCGCAGGCGCGCATCATTTCACCGAGCTTGCTGCTCTTTTGCCTACTACCATGGATACGCATACATTCCCAAAAGCCGTTTTGGCAACGGTAGATATGGATGGGATCCAGGCAGTATTCGCAGTCCTCGTGGCGCTCGGGCGCAAAGAATACGGCCGAGGCAAACATGGTGTAGGGCATGGCCGTCTCCTCCCCAAACAAGCTCGCTACGATGCCGGTCTTTCGGTGCGTGTCATAGTAGCGCGCCATGTGGACATACACGGCGCATGCCACGTGGCGCAGATCGCGGTGGTGGCTGCGGTCGAGCCGCGAGTTACTTAGGTTGTACGTGGAGAGGGCGTTGATGGCGGCCATGAGTCGCTCCTCGCGCACCTCATCGGGCGGAAGGGGGAGCGTGGGCTCGGAGGTTTTGCGACGTTTGGGGGTCTGGTCGGACGGTGCCGGTGCCGGTACAAGGTCTCGTGCCGCACGCCGCAGCTCGATAAGGGCGTTATCGAACATGACGGTTTTAGAGTCGCGGAGCAGCTTGGGGTCGAGCCCATGGAATACGGCGTAATCCTGCAACCACACGCGTGCAAACCGATCAATGCCGGGCTCGAAGGCGCGATAGACATCCCAAAAGGCCTTGATCTTGTTAAAACCGTCGAGCGGGTCATCTACGCCAATGCCGCAAATCAGCTCATAGAGATACAGAAAGGCAAAGGACGTAGACGTTTCCTCGACGGTTCCGCGGCGCACTTGGGCACGCCAGGTAAAGTAGCCGCGCAGCTGCCGGTCGCTCATGGCGTTGTAGGTGGGAAAGTACGACTTAAAGGTGCCGCTGTAGGGGCAGTCGTCCTCAAAATCGGCCATCAGCAGGCCCTGGCGGTAAAAAAGCTCGGCTTCCGAAAGCCAGCGGCCCGCACCGCCCTTGGGGTCATCCTGCCAGCGCGATATCTCGCGCATTTTACGGTACTGGTCGGGGAGGAAATTCTGCATCTGTCGGCCGGTTTTGAGAATCGGCTCGTCTGCGTAGATTTCGTTTGAGAAGCGGGTGGACTGATGGGTCCGGGCCTCGGCCATAATGCGCTCGATGAGCATCTTGATGTCCTGGTCGGCCACCGCTTCTCCTCTCCTAACGCAGCTACGGTGGCCTCATATCATAGCACAGCATCAAACAGATGTTCGAGATACCGCTGCGTTGATAGATTTAGAACAGGAGGGCGTAGATGACGGCGATGACGACGGAGGGGAGCATATTGGCCGTGCGGAAGGTCTGAGGACGGATGAGGTTGACGCCGACGCAGAAGATGAGCATGGAGCCTACGAGCGAAAGGCTGTCGAGGGCTGCCGTGGTCATGATGGGGGAGAGCGCGCCGGCAAACAACGTGATCGTCCCCTGGAACACGGCGACGGGCAGGGCGGAGAAAATGCAGCCGCGGCCAAGCGACGCCGTCATGGTGCAGACGATGATGCAGTCCAATGCGCCTTTCAAGGCAAGCGTTGACCAGTCACCGAGCAGACCGTCCTGGATCGATCCCACGATAGCCATGGCACCGATGCAGACGGTCAGCGATGTCGAGACAAAAGCGTTGGTGAACTCGTTATCGCCCTCACTGCCAGTCTTGCGCTTGAGCCATTCGCCAAGGTTCTCGATGGCGGCCTCCAAGTTGATGGCCTCGCCGATGAGCGAACCGAGCGCAAATGAGACGATGAGCATGGTGGTACCGGTGGTCGCTAGCGCCTTTCCATCGATGATGAGCATCTTTTGCATGGTGCCGCCCAGGCCGATAAACAGGACGCACAGCCCCGATGCTTTCATGAGCGTGTCTTGGATGCGCGGTGTAATGAAGCGGCCGCCCGCTAATCCCAAAAGACCGCCCGCAACTAAAAGCACAACGTTGATGATTGTTCCCAAGCCCGGCATGAGCCCTCCTGTATTGATGCCAACGTGGCAATCGTAGCAGAACGAAATGCGAGGCACATCGCGACTCATCTAATACGTTATATAAGTGGTGTTAGGAATGATGCGCAGCATTTAAGCCTCAGGTGGTTGTCGGGACATAGGGATAGTATTCAAAGCGCAGTGTCATAAGCCGCTGCGGGAATTCAATAGCCGCGGCGATGATATTGGCATCGCGGGCACGATCAAACCCTTCGAGTTCGATCTGATACGAGACGTCTTGCATAATGTCCAGACGCCGCCAGGCTAGGAGTGTGTCGCCATCGAATTCCAAGGTCTTGCCTCCATCTGGAGCAACGGCGTATAGACGCAGCTTGGCGGTGGTTGCAGGGTCGACAACCGTGACCTTTTTAATTTCGTTTCGAGTATTCTTGGCGCCCAACAAGGTGAGCAGTGTTGGGGCCACGACCTCGCCCGATGGCAAAAAGACGACTTCGATGGATTCGGGAAATGCGATGATGGCCGACTTGCGGACGGGTTGATTGGCGGCGGCAACTTCGATGTTCGCAGCGTCGATGACCTCTGTGTGGTCGAGCGCGGCAAGCACGCAGCAGTTACCTTCATCGATCTCTTGAGGATCAGCAAGCCCCAGACTGTCCGCGAGTTCGGAATCGTTTGGATCGGTAGCGGGTTCATTCGGTGCTTCGAGAGAAGCTGGGACGCTGTTTGTCGGCGACGGCGTGTCGCCCGCACCTGCTTCTTTGTCCGCGCTCTCTTCTTGTATGGTTGCGTTGATGGGTTCGTCGTTTGGGGGGAGCGTCTTGGCGTCAAACGCGGAGGGGAGAATTCCGATAGCTCCGGATCCGTTCCACTCCATTTCGAGAAGCGCCGGGTCGGCAAGAATGCGTTGCCTGCTTTGCGCGTGGGAATCGATTTCAAAAGGACCTGCCTCTATCCCTCGTGTAAGGCTGAGTGATCCGGCTGGCTTCTCGAAATGAGCGTCTGTGTCTTTGGTACTGACGGCGTAGAACAGCAGGGACGCTTCTCCCGCCGCGATGGCATCGGTGCCGGCTTTGGTCAGCCGCAATGATGCCGTGAATGAGAGGGTGGGCTGCGCATCGTCTGCATTCGCGGCGGCGCAGCCCAGACATATACCGCCTCCTTTCTCAAAAAACGTACCGTCGAAGGCGACCTTCGCTCCGTTCGCCGAGTCATCGACCGAAGCGATGTCGATGCGCAGCTCTAAATTGCATGGATCGCCATCTGCATCGAGCACAGCCGAGCGCCACGTGCAGACGGCGCACCCCGCCCGGGAGCCGTTTGCCTTGTTCGAACGATCGATATCCACGACTATCGAGCCGTCCGTATTACGACGAAGACATCCCGAGGTCGAGATTGCGGCCTGTGCGATCGAAAAACGCTTGCACGCAATGGCGCTCGATGGATTTGGTGCGGAACTTAGGGCTGCTGGTAAGGATTCTGCCATGACGGGAGCCGCCCAAGCGGCGACAGACGTTCCGGTTGCGAGCGCGCCGCAGAGTGCGACGACGGGCAAAAGGTTCTTCGATGCCATGGGGTCTCCTTAGCTAATTTAGTGCGGCCTGTCCGTGTTTTGTTTCTGGCTGCGTTTGATGTGCAGACCGAGGCCGGCGGTTCCCGCGCCTGCTGCTGTGGCGCCTGCTGCCAAGAGCCATCGTCTGTCGCCTGTCTGCGCCAACGGTTCCTCGCGGTCGCCGCGGTCGAGCTCCGAGAGGTCGACCGTCACTTGCGTGGCGGCCTGCGCCTGTTCTTGCTGGGCAAAGGCCATGGCTGGCCCAAACGCTAGGATGCTGACGGCGGCGGCCAGGGCGACGGCCTTATGCCGTGTGCGCACCGGGCTCGACCGTCCAGGTGATCGTTGCAACCTGATCGCCTTCGCCGGTTACGCGGAAGATGTCGCGCGTGACGCGGGCGACGTTTCCGCTTGTCTTGAGCTTAATTTTGTCCGTGCCGCCGGCAATGCCCTGGTAGCCCATGTCGAAGGCTGCGTTCTTGGAAAGATCGAGGCCCGTCTCCTGCATTGCGGCGCTGGCGTTTTGGAGTGCGCCGTCGGGGCCGACCTTAAAGTCGATGGAGTTCTGTGCGGTTCCGGCCTTGGCGTCGGCGGCAATGGTCCAGGTGTTCATGGCGTCGATCTTCATGTTGGTGACATGGATGCCGTAGGCCGAATGATTGTCGATGGTGGTCGCGTCTTCTGAGGGGCCCTGAAGCGTGCCGTCGGTCTTGGCGACGAAGGGGATAACCGTCGGAACTTTGAACTCAACGTTGTCGATCTCGGTCCTGACCATTACTTTCGTGGTTCCAACGCGCCCGGCTGCCATAGCTGGCGTCGGGACGGCGCCCATTGCGAGCGCGAGCGCGAGCCCTGCGCCCACGACGAGCGCTCTGGCTCCGTTCATGTTCCTGGTGATGTCCATGGTCGTTCCTTTCTATTCGCCGCGGGCCGTCCCCGCGATGATTGGACGAATGCTGGTGAATTGCGTGCGGTGTCGCGTCGACCGGAAAAGCTAGTTCTCGGTTTGCTCAACCCGCACCTTGACACGTGTCGGATTGCCGTGGCTGTCGAGGGTCTTGGCATCGAGTGCCTGGATCTCGATGTACGCCTCGCCTTCTTTGATGTCGCCGGCGGGGCACGTCTCGATTGTCTTGCCGGTCTCGACCACACCGGATTCGTACATGGTCTCGTCGTTTTGGATGACGCGGAATCGCTGGGGAAATTTATTGTCTTGGACGTTTTGCACGTTGACGCGCAGCTTGCCGTCCTCCTGCAGCTGAGCGACCGGTGCGACCGAAATCGTCATCATGTTGTCGCGGACTATGGCGTCGAGCTCATCTTGGATTTCCTGACGCGTTTTGCCCTCGGCCGTCGTAACCGAAGCGCCCGCCTCGGGTACGGGCTGCGACTGCCAAGCGTATAGTCCTACGGCGACAAGGGCACAGACGATGGCCAAGCAGGCAACGATGAGCTTCTTGCGACGACCCAGGCCTGCAAAGTGGGGTGGCTTCTTCGCGCTCATGCGGCATCCTTGGCGGTATAGATGCGCGCAAAGGTGGACGGGTTCGCTCCAAAGAGCATGTGAAGCATCAGGCGGCGTGAGTAGACAAGCTCGTCGAAGTCGGGAGGGAGCTCGATGTCGTGGATATGCGCGATGCGGTGGGCGAGCGCCGAGAACGACTCGGGGTCGCAGATCACATCGGTGGTAACGTGGTAGACCGTCGTATCGGGGAATGCCTCTTCGTCGAAAGGCAGGAGATGGGGATCGTCGTCGACTTCGATGGCGATGCCGTACTGGGGCCAGTAATATGCCATGGGAACCTCCCTGCTTCTGGGGCCAAAACTTCTGTCGGTTTTGGCTGTCGATGCCGACCGTATCAGCCGTTACTTGACCAATTGCTGACCAAATGCTTGACGGATTGGCGTCTCCGCAGGTAAAAGGCGGCAAAAAATACTCCAACTTTTTTCGAGCGGCAATCGCGCGGTCAGTGACGGCGGGGCCATATGTGTTAAAAGCATCGTCTGCCGAGGAAATCCAGCCGCTCGCCGAATTGCACGAACGTAAAAATCGCCAATTATGGAGACGGTCTCGAACACGTCGACGAAACGATGCGGTAACATCTCCCTGCAAACACTGTAGTTAGCTAAAGGGGGAGTTCGCGTGTCTGTAACCATCAAACCCTTCACCGACGAGTTCGAAGAGTATGGCCGCGATGAATCTCGCGCATCGGGCGAAGCATCGAGCATCTCGTTTCCGACAACGGAAGACGAGGTCCGTGCCATTTTGGAAAAGCTCCATGCCGAGCGTGTCCCGGTAACGGTTCAGGGCGCCCGAACCGGCCTTGCCGCCGGTGCCGTGCCCCACGGCGGGCATATCCTCAATACTTCCCGTATGAATCGCTACTTGGGCCTTCGCCGCGATGAACAAGGCCAATTTTTGCTGCGCGTGGAGCCGGGCGTTGTGCTCTCGGAGCTGCGCAAGCAGCTGAGCAAGAAGGTGCTGCCGACCGCTGGTTGGGACCAGGCATCGCTTAAGGCCTACGATGAGTTTCAAGAGGCCCCCGAGCAGTTCTTTCCCACCGATCCCACCGAGGCGTCTGCCTGTCTGGGCGGCATGGCGGCATGTAACGCCTCCGGTGCCCGCAGCTACGCCTACGGCCCCATGCGCCCGCATATCACGGGACTCCACGTCGCGCTGGCTGATGGCGATTTGCTTGAGCTTCAGCGCGGCGAGGCTTTTGCCCAGGGCCGCCGCCTGTCGCTCGTGACGGCAGTGGGCCGTGCACTCGAGCTTGACCTTCCCGACTACACCATGCCCAAGACCAAAAATGCTTCGGGCTATTTCGTTGCTGACGATATGGATGCCATCGAATTGTTTATCGGTGCGTGTGGCACAATCGGCGTCATCACCGAGCTCGAGATTGCCCTGCAGGCGGCGCCTGCGGTCGTTTGGGGCGTGAGCTGTTTCTTTGACAGCGAAGACAAGGCCGTGTCCTTCACCGATTCCGTGCGTCCCGTCCTGTCCCATGCGGCTGCCATCGAGTACTTCGACGCTGGCGCCCTGGATATTCTACGTCGCCAGCGCGAGCAGTCGACGGCGTTTGCCTCGCTGCCGGCGCTCGACAAAGAGGCCAAGGTCTGTGTCTACGTGGAGCTCGACTGCGACGACGAAGTTCAGGCGACTGAGGAGCTGTATCACTTGGGGTGGGTACTGGAGCTTGCGGGTGGCCGCGACGACGCGACCTGGGTTGCGCGCACCGAGGTCGATCGCGAATGCCAGCGGTTCTTCCGCCATGCGGTGCCCGAGAGCGTCAACATGCTCATCGACGAGCGTCGCCGCACGGATCCCGCCATCACCAAACTGGGCTCGGACATGTCGGTGCCCAATGCACGCTTGGCCGATGTCATCGCCCTTTATCGCCGCACGTTGGCCGAAAGTGGGCTTGAATCTGCCGCCTGGGGGCACATCGGTAACAACCATCTGCATGTGAACATTCTGCCGCGCGATGCGCAGGAATACCGCCGCGGCGGAGAACTCTTTGCCCGGTGGGCTTCCGAGGTCACGGTCATGGGCGGCGCCGTCTCCGCCGAACACGGTGTCGGCAAGATCAAGGCGGGCTTCTTGGAGACGATGTACGGTCACGAGGCCATGGTCGAGTCGGCACGGCTTAAGCTCCAGCTCGATCCTGCCGGGCAGCTGGGCCGCGGTAACCTGTTTTCGGAGAAGCTCTTGGATGAGCTCGTCCAGAAAGGGGGCGCGTGAAGATGAGCGATTTCCATATGGTGGTGTGCGTCAAGGCCGTGCCGGGAAGCACCGAGGTCAAGATGGACCCCAAGACCAATACCATCGTGCGCGATGGCAAACAGGCGGTCATTAATCCCTTTGACGCGAGCGCTTTGGAATGCGCGCTGGCGCTGAAGGACGACTTTATCGGCTTTGGCATGGATGTGCGCGTGACGGTGGTGTCGATGGGCATCCCCGCGACCGAGTCGCTGCTGCGCGACTGCATCGCCCGAGGCGCCGACGACGCGCTGCTGCTGACCGATCGCGCCTTTGCAGGTGCCGATACCCTGGCAACCACCTATGCCCTCAAGTGCGGCATCGAGGCGCTCGACGAGGACTTCGACCTGCTCATCTGCGGCAAGATGGCGGTGGATGGCGATACGGCCCAGATTGGTCCCGAGCTTGCCGGTGCCTTTGATATTCCCTGCGTGACCGACGTGAGCTGCGTGCAGAGCGCGGGCTTTACGACCTGTGGCTCGCTGGCGCTCGTTCACGGATGCGATGCCGGCGAGGAGACGGTGTACCTTGAGATGCCGTGCGCGATGACGACTGCCAAGGAGATTGGCCAGTTGCGTATGCCGAGTATTGCCGGTATCCGCGCGGCGGAGGAGGCGGACGTGCGCGTGGTCAGTGCCGCCGACGTGAACGCCGACCCCGCGCGTTGCGGTCTTGCCGGGTCGCCGACACAGGTCGTGCGCTCGTTTGTGCCCGACCGTGACCAAACGTGCGAGGCCGTTGACGGAACGGCGTCCGAGCAGGCGGCAAAACTTGCCAAGATCATCGAGGGGATGGCATAGATGAGCGGACTGATTATCGATAGCGAAGCCTGTATCGGCTGCGGTCGCTGCGTTCGCGCCTGCGCCTCGGGCGGCATTGTGGTGGAGGGCGAGCGTCCCAACCGATGCGCCCGCGTAACCGACGGCTGTATCCTATGCGGTGGGTGCGTCGACGCCTGCCCTGTCAACGCTATCTCGATCGAGTGTGACGAGGCCGCTGGTGCGGTGGACCTTGATGCATATCGAGACATTTGGGTCTTCGCGCAGACCGACGAGCACGATACGGTAACTCCCGTTGCCTATGAGCTTATGGGCAAGGGGCGCGAGCTTGCCGATGCTCGCGGCTGCCGTCTGGTGGCACTGGTCGGCATGAGCCCCGAGGGCTCGCTCGGGGACCTGGAGCATCTGGTTTGCGCGGGCGCCGACGAAGTCCTGGCCTGTCGCGACGAGCGCCTGCGCCAAAACGATGCGGAGGTCTACGCCCGCTTGATCTGCGATTTGGTAGCCGAACGCAAACCCGAGGCCATCCTATACGGTGCGACCGCTTTTGGTCGCGAACTGGCACCCGGCGTTGCCGTGCGTTTGCAGACGGGCCTTACGGCTGACTGCACCGTACTTTCGATGGATACAGAGACGGGACTGCTGCAACAGACGCGTCCGGCGTTTGGCGGCAACCTGATGGCCACCATCATTTGCCCCAACCACCGTCCGCAGATGGCAACGGTGCGCCCCGGTATCTTTAAGGCTCCCGACTTCGACTACGGCCGCTCTGGCACGATCACCCAGATATCGCTTGCGGATGATGCTAAGGCTCGTGTCGAGATCTCGATTCCCGCCGAGGAGTGGGGACAGCAGCCCTCGATCGCCAATGCCGAGCGCCTGGTCGTGGTGGGTCGCGGCATTGGTTCCAAGAAAAACCTGCCGTTGATGCGAAGGCTCGCCGAGGCTCTGGGTGCCGAGCTTGGTTGCACGCGTCCCGTCGTGGAGGCGGGTTGGCTGGAGTATCGCCACCAGATTGGCCAGACGGGCGTATCGGTTTCGCCCAGGCTTCTCGTGAGTATCGGTGTTTCGGGCGCCATCCAACATCTTGCCGGCATCGGTGGGGCGGAGTGCATCATCGCCATCAACGAGGACCCGGATGCCCCCATTTTCGGTGCTGCCCAGTACAAGGTTGTTGGGGATGCCGTCGAGGCCGTCGAGGAGCTGCTGGCCCAGCTTGAGCGCTAGGCGCGCGCCAGCCAGTCGCGCATCTCGTCCTTTAGGCGGCTCCAAGTTGCCTGCGTGGCGGGGTCGGTAAAGGGCCGCGTAATGCCAAAGGGCGCGTCGAGCAGGCGGTGGATATCGCCCTGTTCGCGCGCCAGCGCGCGGCTTGCTGGATAGACGAGCTCAAACATAAAGCAGATAAGCCCCACCAAGAAGTCGGCGGGCTCATCGCGCTCATCGCGTGCGACGCAGCGGTGCTCGTCAAAGGCGGCAAGTGTCGGCGACGAGAAACGGCTGCCGAGAAACGTCTTCTCGTCCACCTTGAGGATAGTGTCGACAGTGCTGTCGGCGATGGTGCGCATAATGTCGATCTTGTCGCCATCGCGCACGATATCGCAGAAGCTCCGCGTGCGCTCGTCGAGCTGCGCGGGTAGACGGAAATCGCTGTGATAGGCAATGCTCGCTCGGATGAGCTCATCTTCTGCCGGGTCATCGATAAAGTCGCGGATGCTCGTTACGGCGGGTGCATCGGCGGGATTCTCGCCAAAGAGGACCTCGATGCCCAGCGCCGCATGGCTCATGCTCTCGGCGTCCTTAAAGGTGTCCCAGCGTCGCAGCTGCTCAAAGCGGCCCATATCGTGTAGCAGGCCGCAAAGCCATGCCAGGTCAATATCTTCTGACGACCAGCCCTGCTCGCGCGCTACGGCATCGCATGCCTCGGCCACGTGGTACGTATGCTCGATTTTGAGCGCGATGCGTGGGTTGGTGGCGTCGTAGGCATCGGTGTAGCTTTTGAAGGCCGCGCGCGCCCGGTCTCGATCGATAGCTGTCATAATGACTTCCTAAAAAGTTGTGTCTTTCGATCCGGTGGCAATTGTAGGTGAACTCGGTTGCTGCCGGATGATGATTCTGCCGTGTCGCTACATGCGGCTCGGAGACCTTGTCAGGATGAGAAACGTATGGTGCTCAAAATCGTTAGAACCGTCTGGCCAGTGATGCTTACCTATGTTGCAATAGGCGCGCCGTGCGGAATGATCATGGGGCAGACGGGAATGGAGCCCTGGATGGTCTTTGCTCTAAGCAGTACGTTTGTGACGGGCAGCGGCCAGTTTATGATCTGCAGCCTGTGGCTGGCGGGTGTGCCTGCAGCATCGATCGTCGCGAGCGTCGCCGCAATCTCCTCGCGCTTTGCGCTTTACTCGGCATCGATCGCACCGCATCTGAGGGGTGCCTCGAAGCGTCAGACGCTGGCTGTTGCCGCGACACTTACCGAGGAGGCATATGGCATCTCGCTTGCCAAGTTGGTTGAAGGGGAGGATTGGGGCCCGCGCGAGTCCTTTGTGCTCAACGTAATCCTCATCGCAACATGGGGCGTTTCGTGTACGATGGGCGCCATCGTCGGCGCCGTTGTCGATGTTCCCACCGCCATTGCAGCCTTTGTCTGCACCTCGCTCTTTATCTGCCTGCTCTTTTCGCAGCGGCTGTCGCGCAGTAACGTTGTCGCGGCGGTTTCGGGCGCGGTGTCCGTCGCCGTATGCAAGTTCTTGGGCCTCGCGAATATTGCCGTGCCGGCAAGCGTCGTGGTCGGCATTGCCATTGCGCTGGCGTGCGATGCTGTATTTGACGGAAGAGGTGCCCGCGATGCCCGCTAACGAGTTCTTGGTTCTGTGGCTGTCGTCGTGGGCTGCTATCGCGTTCTTTCGCATCGCGCCGGCGTTCGCCTTGCGCGGGCGGACCCTGTCGCCCCGCATTACCGAGGCCCTGGGCTATATCCCGCCCGCTGCCTTTGCCGCGCTGGTCGCCAACGACTTGGTGAACCCCGGCGCGTTCGACGCGGGACTCTGGCCTGCCTTGGTTCCCTAGATTGCGGCCACCGGCGTCGTGGCGGTGGCAATCAAGACAAAGTCGATGTTGTGGTGCTGCGTTTCGGGCATCGTGTTCTATATCGTTTTGAGCCTCGTATAGGAGCAGGACGCGTTATCGTCCCGGCCTAACGAATCGAATTTCTCACCGAGGCGGTCTGCTTCTTCTGGTACCATGGTCAAACTTTACTGTAGCAAAGCATGACGTGGGCTTTTGTTCTGCGTCAGCGGAAATGGGGGTTTCATGGCACAGGAAGCGACCGCCAGCGAGCAAAAGAAATTCAAGGTACCGCGCATCCCGGGCGACATCATGATCTATCCGATGATCGTCGGCCTTTTGCTCAATACCTTCTGCCCGCAGGTCTTTGAGGTCGGCGGCTTCTTTACGGCTGCCTGCCGCGGCGGCTCCAACACCATCGTTGCCGCGATCTTGCTGTTCGTGGGCGCCGGCATCAGCTTTAAGTCCACGCCGGGCGCCATCAAGACCGGCATCGTCGTGCTGATTCCTAAGCTTGTAGTGGCAGCCGCGCTGGGTCTGGGCGTCGCGTACTTCTTTAACGATAACTTTTTAGGCCTGAGCTCGGTTTCCATCATCGGCGGCATTACGTTTTGCAACATGGCGCTCTATACGGGCATCATGGGCGAGTTCGGCGATGAGTCCGAGCAGGGCGCTGTCGGTATCCTGTTCTTTACGGCCGGCCCCGCCGTCACGATGATCATCCTTGGTGTTTCGGGTCTCGCCAACATCCCCGTCGGCACCATCATCGGATCCATCCTGCCGCTTGTTATCGGCATGGTCCTGGGCAACTTGTTCCCGTTTATCAAGAACCTGCTGGTTCCCGGCGCCAATCCCGCGATCGCTGTAATTGGTTTTCAGCTCGGTGCGTCCATGAGCCTTTCGAGCTTCATCGCCGGTGGCATTTCGGGCATCCTGCTGGGCCTCATCACGCTCTTTATCGTCGGTCCCATTACCTTTGCCTTCGAGCGCCTGTGTGGCGGCAATGGTAAGGCGGCTGTGGCATGTTCCACCATTGCCGGCACGGCCATGACCACGCCGGTCGCCCTCGCCGAGGTCGCTCCGCGCTATGCCGAGCTTGCGCCCACCGCGTATGCGCAGATCGCCACTGCCGTCATCATCACGGCAATCATGGCCCCGATTCTGACCGGCTGGGTCGATAAGAAGTTCTGCCAGAGCAAGGAAGACCTGTCGCCTGCCGGTGTCGAGGCCATCGAAGAGGCTGTCGCGACCGACATCGATGGCGAGTAGCAATCGATACCCATCAATGATTCCGGCGTGCAACTCGCGCCGTTTGAGCGCCCGAACGAGAGCTGTCTTGCAGTGACGTTCGGTCGCTCTGCTATTATTCCCCTTACCCCTGCGGAGTAGGGGGTGTTTGTTGCCCAGATTCGAATTGGGCGATTCTGGCCACTTGGATATTGAAGGGAGGGCGTCTAGTGGTAAAGGCACTCAAGATCGAGATATTCCTGCTATGCATGATTATTCTTATCGGACTTGCCGTACGAAGCCGTCGCTCCCTGTTCTCGAGCACCCAGCAGCTTTTGTTTAGCATGCTGGGCTACACGTCTGCTGCCTACATTTTCTTCGATATGATCTGGACGCTCTCGGACGGCGTGAGCACTCCTGTAGGCATCACGGCCAACTGGATTTCCAACGCGGTTTCGTTTTCGCTGTTCGCCATCGCGTGTCTCATTTGGTTTATCTATTCCGAGACGATGCAGGGTTCTCACCTTGTGACCTCGCGCTATAGGGTGGTGCTTGTAACGTTGCCTACGGCTCTGGTGGTCGTGCTGGCTTTTACCAGTTACTGGACGCACGCCCTGTTCTATATCGATTCGCAGGGCGTGTATCGTCGCGGCTTTGCCTATATGATCCAGCCCATTGTCAGCTACTGTTACGTTATACATACGTCCCTGCATGCGTTTGTGCAATCTCGCAGGGTCGAGAGCCTGCAGACGAAGGCTATCTATCGAACCTTAGCATTTTTCGCCATTCCGGCCCTGGTGGGCGGTACCTTTCAGATCGTATACTCGGTGCCTGGCCTTTGTGTCGGCATAATGATTAGCATGTTGCTGCTCTATATCATCTGCCAGGAGCAGCTCATCTCGACCGACCCGTTGACTGGCCTCAACAATCGCAACCGTTTTGAGACCTATATGCTGTCGCTCTTCTCAAATGTTGGTCATACGGACGATGTGTATCTTCTCATGATGGACGCTGACGGCTTTAAGCAGATTAACGATCGCTATGGACATGTGGAGGGTGATCATGCTCTTCAGGTCTTATCTGCTGCGCTCAAAAAGGTCTGCACGGCGTCTGGCAGCTTTATCGCACGTTATGGCGGCGATGAGTTCGTAGTCCTTCAAAAGGCGGCAGCGGAACAGGACATCATACGTCTGTGCGCGACAATCAACGACGAGCTCGCGCATGCCGAGGTGCCGTATGCATTGCGGATGTCCATCGGTTGCGCGCGGGTCGGCGATAGTGTTGATACCTGGCAAGACTTACTTCGCGCTGCCGATGCGGAGCTCTACCGCGTCAAGGCCGAGAAAAAGAAAGCCGGCATCCAGATACGCTAGGAAAAGGGTCGCACGCTTGCGTGCGTGGCGGCCCTCAGCTCATCGATGTATTCCATTAAGCTAAAGTGTGCAAACGCCCTCCCTAAAAAGGTGAGCTCGCTAGGCTTTTTTGGGTTTGTTGACGATGATGATGCCGCCGCAGACCAACAACAGGGCAACGATGACGGTAACGGGGCTCGTGCCAGCGCCCTCGCCGAGCAGCAGTGCGCTCAACAGCACGCCAAAGACCGGGTTCATAAAGCCAAAGACCGACACGCGGCTGACGGGGTTGACGGCGAGCAGGTGGGACCACAGCGAGTACGCGACGGCGGAGATAAGCGCCATGTAGATGATGAGCGCGATGGCGGGGGCGACTTCGGTGGGGGACAATGTGCCGCCCATCAAAAAGCCGATGGCGGTGAGGACCAGGCCGCCGACTAAAAACTGCCAGCCGGCAAGCAAAACACCGTCGTGCTTGCGCGAGAAGATGCCGATCAGGCAGGTCGAAAGAGCGCCCGCGACAGTGGAGGCTAGGATAAAGCCCTCGCCATCGAGCGTGAAGCCAAAGGTGCCATCTGCGCCCGAAAGGTTGACAAGCGCGACGCCGGCAAAGCCCAACACGCAGCCAAGCACCTTGGCCGTATTGAGCTTCTCGGTGCGAAATGCCAGGGCGGCAAAGAGGATTGCGAGGAAGTTGGCGCTGGCCTCGATGATGGAGCTCGACATGGCACTGGCGCGCGAGAGTCCCAGGTAGAAAAAGAAGTACTGCCCGATAGTCTGGAAGAGCGACAAGACAAAGATGGGCTTGATGTCGCGCGCTTGCGGTACGAGGGGGCGGCGTTGGGCCGCGCTCATCCCAACGATAACCAGGACGCCGGCAAGCGTAAAGCGTAAACCTGCAAAGAGCAGCTGCGAAGCGCTATCGTGCGCCGGGATACCAAAGAGTGCGTAGCCGATCTTGATGCAGGGAAAGGCCGATCCCCAGAGTGCACAGCAAACAAGACAGCCCAGGATGAGTCCGGGCAGGGTGGCGAGATACGGCTTGCGGCTTTCCATGATGTCCTTCCTACATGCGCGAAGCAAAAAAAGAACCCGCCACCGGATGTGTCGGTGGCGGGTGTTGTTACCCGAAGGGATTGTACCCGATGGGAAAGGTTTAGGCGAAGTAGGCCACGCCGCTCTCAAAGATCGGCATGAACTTATCGCCGGGGACATGCTCGGGCACGTTGCGGTACAGGTTGTCGCCGCGGCGCTCGGCATGACCCATCTTGCCCAGGACGCGGCCGTCGGGGCTCGTGATGCCCTCGATGGCGAGTGCGGAGCCGTTGGGGTTGACGGAGAGATCCATGCTGGGCTTGCCGTCCTCGCCCACGTACTGCGTGGCGACCTGGCCGTTGGCGATCAGCTGGGCGAGCACTTCGTCATTGGCGACAAAGCGGCCCTCGCCGTGGCTGATGGCGACGGTGTAGGGGTCGTCCAGGCTGCACTGCGACAGCCACGGGGACAGGTTGGACGAGATGCGGGTGCGCACCAGACGGCTCTGGTGGCGGCCGATGGTGTTGAACGTCAGCGTGGGCGCATCGGGCGTGGCGTCGACGATGTCACCGTAGGGCACCAGGCCGAGCTTGACCAGAGCCTGGAAGCCGTTGCAGATGCCCAGCATCAGGCCGTCGCGGGCCTTGAGCAGGTCGCGGACTGCCTCGGTGACCTCGGGAGCGCGGAAGAACGCCGTGATGAACTTGGCGGAGCCGTCGGGCTCGTCGCCGCCCGAGAAGCCGCCGGGGATCATGACGATCTGGCTTGCACGGATGCGGCGGGCAAGCTCGTGGGTGCTCTCGGCGACGGCCTCGGGCGTGAGGTTGTTGATCACGAAGGTGTCGGCCTCGGCACCGGCGGCACGGAAGGCGCGGGCGCTGTCGTACTCGCAGTTGTTGCCGGGGAACACGGGGATGATCACGCGCGGGCGGGCGATCTTGGCGCCGCCGTACACGTGGATATCCTTGGCGCGGAAGTCGATGGTCTCGACCTCGGGGGTCTCGCCGGCGCTGCGGTAGGTGAAGACGCCCTCGATGCCGCTCTCCCAGGCCTCCTGGAGCTCGGAGAGCTCGATGACTTCGGAACCGGTGTCGATGACATAGCCCTCGACGGTGGTGCCCAGGGGCTCGACGACAACGCCGTCGGCGACCTCGGGCAGCTCGGCATCCTCGGCGAGCTCGACAATAAAGCTGCCGTAGAGCGGGGTGAAGAGGCTCTCCACGTCTACATCCTCGGCAAGCTCGATACCGATCTGGTTACCGACGCACATCTTAAAGAGGCTCTCGGCGCCGCAGCCGTAGCCGGGCGTGGAGATGGCCAGGGCGTTGCCGGTAGCAGTGAGCGCCTCGACGGCGTCAAACGCGGCGAGCAGCTGCTGAGCATCGGGGCGGTAGTCCTCGCCATAGGTGGCGGGGGCGATGCGGACGACGCGGTGCGTGAGGCCCTTGAACTCGGGCGAGACGGCGCGGGCGGCCTTGCCCACGGCGACGGCGAAGCTGATCAGGGTCGGTGGAACGTTGAGCTCGCCGGCTTCGTCCTCAAACGAACCGCTCATGGAGTCCTTGCCGCCGATGGCGCCGGCACCCAGGTCGACCTGGGCCATAAGGGCACCCAGGACGGCAGCCATGGGCTTGCCCCAGCGCTCGGCCTCGGTGCGCAGGCGCTCGAAGTACTCCTGGAAGGAGAGGTAGGTGCGCTTGTGCTCAAAGCCGGCGGCAACGAGCTTGGCGATGGACTCGACCACGGACAGGTAGGCGCCCGCAAACTGGTCGGCCTCCATCAGATAGGGGTTGAAGCCCCATGCCATGGCGCTCGCCGTGGTGGTCTCGCCGTCCACGGGGAACTTGGCGACCATGGCCGAGCTTGGGGTGAGCTGCGTCTTGCCGCCAAAGGGCATGAGCACGGTCGCGGCGCCGATGGTGGAGTCGAAGCGCTCGGAAAGGCCCTTGTTAGAAGCGACGTTGAGGTCGGTGACGAGCGAGGTCATGCGCTCGGCGAGCGTGGTACCGGCCCAGCTGGGCTGCCACACACTGCGGGCGCAGACGTGGGCGACCTGGTGCTTGGGCGCACCGTTGGAGTTGAGGAACTCGCGGGACAGATCGACGATGGCGACGCCGTTCCAGGCCATGCGCATGCGTGGCTCGGCGGTAACCTCGGCGATAACGGTCGCCTCCAGGTTCTCCTCGGCGGCGTAGCCCATGAACTCCTCGACGTCACCGTCGGCGACGGCGCAGGCCATGCGCTCCTGGGATTCAGAGATGGCGAGCTCGGTGCCGTCCAGGCCGTCGTACTTCTTGGTCACGGTATCAAGGTCGACATACAGGCCGTCGGCAAGCTCGCCCACGGCGACCGAGACGCCGCCGGCGCCAAAGTCGTTGCAGCGCTTGATCAGACGGCAGGCGTCGCCGCGGCGGAACAGACGCTGCAGCTTGCGCTCGACCGGGGCGTTGCCCTTCTGGACCTCGGCGCCCGAGGTCTCGATGGACTCGGTGTTCTGGGTCTTGGAGGAGCCGGTGGCGCCACCGATGCCGTCGCGGCCGGTGCGGCCGCCCAGCAGGATGATCTTGTCGGTGGGGGCGGGGCACTCGCGACGCACGTGGTTTGCCGGGGTAGCGCCCACGACGGCACCGACCTCCATGCGCTTGGCCACGTAACCGGGGTGATAGAGTTCGTTGACCTGACCGGTGGCAAGGCCGATCTGGTTGCCGTAGCTGGAGTAGCCGGCGGCAGCAGTGGTCACGAGCTTACGCTGCGGCAGCTTGCCCTCGAGCGTCTCGGAAACCGGGACGGTGGGGTCACCGGCGCCGGTGACGCGCATGGCCTGGTACACATAGCTGCGGCCCGAGAGCGGGTCACGGATGGCGCCGCCCACGCAGGTGGCGGCACCGCCGAAGGGCTCGATCTCGGTCGGGTGGTTGTGGGTCTCGTTCTTAAAGAGGAACAGCCAGTCCTGATCCTCGCCATCGACATCGACCTTCACCTTGACGGTGCAGGCGTTGATCTCCTCGGACTCGTCGACATCGGTCATGACGCCGGTCTTCTTGAGGTATTTGGCGCCGATGGTGCCCATGTCCATGAGGCAGACGGGCTTGGTGTCGCGACCGAGTTCGTGGCGCATCTCCATGTAGCGGTCGAAGGCTTGCTGCACCACGGCGTCGTCGATCGTCACGTCGTCCAGGACGGTGCCGAAGGTGGTGTGGCGGCAGTGGTCGGACCAATAGGTGTCGATCACGCGGATCTCGGTGATGGTGGGGTCGCGATCCTCATCGCGGAAGTACTGCTGGCAGAAGGCGATATCCGCTTCGTCCATGGCAAGGCCGCGATCGGCGATAAAGGCGGCAAGGCCGGCCTCGTCGAGCTCGCGGAAGCCGTCGAGCACCTCGACGGGCTGGGGCTCGGGGGTCTCCATGTACAGCGTCTCGGGCAGGTCGAGCGAGGCGATGCGCGCCTCGACGGGGTTCACCACGTAGTGCTTGATGGCCTCGATGGCGGCTTCGTCCAGAGCGCCCGAGATGATATAGACCTTGGCGGAGCGCACGGCGGGGCGCTCGCCCTGGCTGATGAGCTGCACGCACTCGCTGGCGGAGTCGGCGCGCTGGTCAAACTGGCCAGGCAGGAATTCGACGGCAAAGACGGCGCCATCGCTTGCGGGGAGCTCGTCGTAGGTCACATCGACCTGGGGCTCGCTAAAGACGGTCGGCACGCAGGAGCGGAAAAGCTCCTCGTCGATGCCCTCGACGTCGTAGCGGTTGATGATCCTCAGGGCCTCGATGCCCTTGATGCCGAGAATTTCGGTCAGCTCGCCCTTGAGCTGCTGAGCCTCGACGTCGAACCCGGGTTTCTTCTCCACGTAGATACGAGAGACCATTGGTTCCTGCCTTCCTGATCGGTTGGGCGTACGGTACGGTATGCGGCAGCGGTCGGTTTGCGGGGTCTGCCCTGCGGTCGCCTTGAGCCACATGTTTGTAAACCTCACTATGATACGACAGCTCGCGGCGCGTTGAGGACGGCGAGGGTGCTACAGTGAAGCGCAAACAAGAGAAAGGCATCACATGGCATTCGTTTCGCTCGCCATCATCGCACTCGTGGCCTTTGCGAGTCCTTTTATCGCCTCGGCGATTCCCGGAAAACCCGTTCCCGAGACGGTCTTTTTGCTCGTGCTCGGCGCGGTGCTGGGACCCCATATGCTCGGCGTCATCCATGTAGATGCTGAGGTCTCGCTTGTGTCCGAGCTGGGCCTGGCCTTCTTGTTCCTGCTTGCCGGCTTTGAGATCGACCCCAAGAGCATTACGGGCGTCGAGGGGCGCTACGGCTTGGCGACGTGGGTCGTCACGTTTGGTATCGCCTGGCTTGCCGTGCGCTTTACCCCGTGGTTCTCAGTCAGTCATTTCGACGGTATCGCCGTGACGCTTGCCCTCACTTCGACGGCGCTCGGCACGCTCGTGCCCATCATGCGTGAGCGCTCGCTCACTGGCACGCGTGTGGGCGACTCGATTCTCGCGTATGGCACCTGGGGTGAGCTCGGCCCTGTGCTCGCCATGTCGGTGCTGCTGTCTGCCCGCACTGGCATCCAAACGCTCGTAATCCTTGGCTTGTTTGCGGTGGTTTGCGTGTTGCTGGCTGTGGTCCCAAGCCGCTCCAAGCGTGTCGGCAGCCGCTTCTTTGCGTTTGTCGAGGAACGCGCCGATACCACGTCGCAGACCTTCGTGCGCCTGACGGTGCTCATCCTGGTCACACTCGTGGCGTTCTCGGCCGTCTTTGATCTCGACATCGTGTTGGGTTCTTTTGCCGCCGGCTTTGTCTTGCGCTATATCATCCCCGAGGGCAACCATACGCTCGAGACCAAGCTCGACGGCCTGGCCTACGGTTTTTTGATTCCGGTGTTCTTTACCGTATCGGGCGCAAAGATCGATCTGACGGCCGTGGCGTCGCGCCCGGGTCTGCTCCTGGGCTTTATCGTGGCGTTGTTGATTATTCGTGCCGTGCCCATTCTTATTTCTATGAGCATTTGCCCTGCGACGCGCGATGTGTCGGCGTATGGCCGCATTACCGTGGCCCTGTACTGCACCACGGCGCTGCCGATCATCGTTGCCGTGACAAGCGTTGCCGTCAACGCGGGCGCGCTGTCGCAAGACATCGCGTCGGTTATGGTTGCCGCCGGCGCCATCACGGTGTTCTTGATGCCATTGCTCGCGCAGCTCTTCTACCGCGTGGTGGATGCTGCGCCGGTCGCCGCCGTGGCAGAAGTTGCCGAGCATCCATCCGATGCGCTCGACATCCTGCGCGCTCATCACGATTTGGCGAGTCTGCTCGCACGAGAGCACGAGCTGCTGACTTCGCATGGCCATGGTCGCGTATTCGAGGGCCTGCCTACGCTCGATACGATTGCCGAGCGTCTTTCCGCCGAGGCGGCGAGCGGCCACATCGATGCCCGCATCGTGGACGCGGCGCACCTGCTTGCCGATAAGACTTATGGTGATGAGATCGACACGTCCGAGCTGACTCCGCATGAGCGTCGCCGCCTGGAGCGCGCCAAGCTCGCCGTGCGCGAATACCGCCGCCGCATGCTGGAGCTCTATGCAAGAGAAGAAGCCGAGGACGACGACGGCAAGTAGCCGACACCGCCGCGGAAAATGTATCCCGGAATTGGCGTCCAGAGTGGGATGCGCTTTCCGCGAGAAGCCCGTTGCGGAAAGCGTGTCCCAGAATGCGCGCCCAGAATGGGACATAGTTTCCGAAAGAAGGCCCTGAGGGAAGCTTCGCCCCGTTCTGAGCTGAAATACCGGGACGCAGTTTCCCTTACAAACAAAACAAGGCGCGCTGCCTGCGGTTGATGCAGGCAGCGCGCCTTTTGCGTTGGGCCTCGTTGAGGTTCGAAGTAGTGGACTAGTTGGCCATGACGCCTTCGGTCCAGGCCTCAACGTCCTCGATGCGCAGGACGTTGGCGACCTCGGCCACGCAGTCGACGCTGGCAAGCTCGGCGGCGGCAGCCTGGACGTCCTTCTCGAGCGCGCGGTGCGTCAGGAAGATGACCGAGCAGGCATCGCTGACGCCTGACTTGCCGTCCTCGACCTGGTTGATGAGCGAGATCGAGATGTTGTGCTTGGCAAAGATGTCGACCGTCTCGGACAGGGCGCCCACGCGGTCGGCGACCTTCAGGCGCACATAGTACTTGGTCTGGAGCTCGTCCATGGGCTTAAAGGCGAGGTTGTGGCCATAGGGCTCAATCTCGGGCAGCGGAGCCACGCCGCGGCTGATCTGCTCGGAGAGCGACAGGATATCGCCCACGACGGCGCTCGCGGTGGGGAAGGAGCCTGCGCCGGCACCGTAGAACATGGTCTCGCCTACGGCGTCGCCTACCACGTAGACAGCGTTCATGGCGCCGTTGACCTTGGCAAGCATATGGTCGGCGGGAATCAGCGTGGGATGCACACGGACGTCGACACCGGTGTCGGTGTTGCGGGCGATACCGAGCAGCTTAATGGTGTAGCCGAGCTCGCGGGCTTGGGCGATGTCCTCGGCACCGATGGTACGGATACCCTGCTGGTACACATCGTCGGTGGTAACGCGGGTGCCAAAGCCGATGGAGGCGAGGATGGCCGTCTTGCTGGCGGCATCGAAGCCGTCGACGTCGGCGGACGGGTCGGCCTCGGCATAGCCCTTGGCCTGTGCGTCGGCAAGCACGTCGGCGTAATCGGCGCCCTCGGCGTCCATGCGCGACAGGATATAGTTGGTGGTACCGTTGAGAATGCCGGCGATGGTCAGGATCTTGTTGCCCACCAGGTCGTGCTCGAGCGTGCTCACGATGGGGATGCCGCCGCCGCAGCTGGCCTCGCACTTAATCTGCACGCCGCACGCGCGCGCCTTCTCGGCGAGCGTCTCGACATGACGGCCCAGCAGGGCCTTGTTGGCAGAGACGACATGCTTGCCGTTCTCGAAGGCAGTGGTGAAGATCTCGGTTGCGGGATGCTCACCGCCGATCAGCTCGACGACGATGTCGACGGCGGGGTCGCTGACGACATCGTGCCAGTCACTCGTAAAGGCCTCGCGCTCAATGCCTGCCGCCTCGGCCTGCTCCCAAGCAAGCGCGCAGGCGCGGGTCAGCTTAAGGTCGATGCCGTAGGCTGCCAGGTACTCATCGTGGTGGCTGTTGATCAGACGGGCCACGCCGCCGCCGACGGTTCCCAGACCGATCAGACCGACGTTCACGGTGCGCAGGGGTTCGCTCATAGATAGCTCCTTCGTGCATCTTATGGATGGATTAACCGCTTAAAGGTTGAGTGCATTCTAGCGTGAACCGAGGGCGCGTGCTCGCCAGGCAACAGGAGTCGCACAAAACGGCACCCCCGAAACGCTGCGGAAACATTGGAAACATGCTCGCTACAAACGGAACTCCGTAACAAACTGTCAACGTTTGCGCCATAAGGTTTGCCCCGTACCGCAAGACGGCCGCGCTGCGGCCAGCGAAAAAGGGGGACACCATGTTTAGCATCAACAACGTACTTAACCGCAGGAGTTTCCTTGTTGGAGCCACGCTTATTTTTGCCCCGATCTATTACACCCCAGCGTCCGTTTTGCTCAAGAACGCCAAGGACATGAGCTACGACATGACACTAATGGGTGTCGACGGCATGGACAGCCTATGTGATCCAGGACGGCAAGTACATCGCCGCCTAAGTGCGCATAAAGCGCGACCGGTGAGGCCGTTTTATTCAGGGCAGGGACGCCTGTAACAGAACGGAAACATTACTTTCACACAATAAAGTGGCATTACTGCATAAAGTAATAGAAATACGCAGAATTATGGATAAATGAACAAATCCAAAGAAAAGTTGAAATAATCGCCACTTTCCTTAACTAAAGCGTCTAGTATTTTGCGAACGCCGAACACGGCGAAGGATGGCCTGTCGGGTAGCCGAAACCCGACGAGATTTGAGAGGAGAGCCGCATGTCGAGCCTCACCGGTAAGTCATTGAACCCTGTTATGAATCGCAGGAGCGTTATCGCGAGCGCAGCAGGTCTGGGGGCGATGTCCATTCTAGCTGGCTGCTCCTCCAACGGCGGCGACAGCGGTTCCGCTTCGAGCGACGCTTCGTTTAAGATCGGTACCATCGGCCCGCTGACCGGCGCCAACGCGTCCTACGGCAAGTCCGTTACCCAGGGTGTCGAGCTTGGCTGCAAGGATTTCTCGACCAAGGAGCTGCCGCTTGCCAGCAAGGCCGAGGATGACCAGGCCGACGGCGAGAAGGCCGTCAACGCCTTCAACACCCTGCTCGACTGGGGCATGCAGGCCCTCGTCGGCCCGACCACCACGGGTGCGTCGGTTGCCGTTGCCGCCGAGTGCGGTAACGACCCCAAGACGTTCATGATCACCCCGTCCGCGTCCTCCGAGGACGTCACCGACGGCAAGGATTGCGTCTTCCAGGTTTGCTTCACCGACCCCAACCAGGGTGTCAACGCTGCCAAGTTCCTGGCGCAGAAGTATGCGGACGAGAAGTTCGTGCTGTTCTATAACTCCGGCGACGCCTATTCTTCGGGCATCGCAGATTCCTTTAAGGCCCAGGCCGCTGAGTCCAAGCTCGAGATTGTTGACGAGGAGACCTTTAAGGACGACTCCGCCACGAGCTTTACCAACCAGCTGACCAAGGCCAAGCAGGCCGGCGCCACCATGATCTTTGCGCCGATCTACTACACGCCGGCGTCCGTCCTGCTCAAGAACGCCAAGGACATGGGCTACGACGTCAAGATGATGGGCTGCGACGGCATGGACGGCATCCTGGGCGTTGAGGGCTTCGATACCTCTCTTGCTGAGGGTCTGCTGCTCATGACCCCGTTCTCCGCCGACGACGAGAAGAACGCCGACTTCGTTAACGCTTACAAGGATAAGTACGGCGATACCCCCGACCAGTTTGCCGCCGACGCCTACGACGGCGTGCACGCGGTGGCCGAGGCCGTCAAGGAGGCCGGTCTTGGTGTCGACGCCGATCCGACCGAGGTCGCCGAGAAGCTGTCCAAGGCTATGCTCAAGATTACCGTTGACGGTCTGACCGGCAAGCTCACCTGGAACGATAAGGGCCAGGTCCAGAAGGAGCCCACGGCGTACGTCATCACCGACGGCAAGTACGTACAGGCCTAATTGGCCGCCTTACATAGAGCGGTTTTGATCCCAAGCAGGGGAGGTTTTGGCCTTCCCTGCTTGCTTGGTATCTAGGGACAGTGTAACGTCCCTGTTTCATACATTAACTGGAAACCTATTCGAAAGGGGGATGTGGAACATGACGGTCTTTATCCAATACCTGGTCAACGGCCTGTCCATGGGCAGCGTCTACGCCATCATCGCGTTGGGCTACACCATGGTCTACGGTATCGCCAAGATGCTCAACTTCGCTCACGGCGATGTCATCATGGTCGGTGCCTATGTCTCGTTCTGCGCCACGTCGTATCTCGGCCTCCCGGGCTGGGCATCTGTAGTTCTCTCTTGTGTGGTCTGCACGGTTCTCGGTGTTCTCATTGAGGGTCTGGCCTATAAGCCGCTGCGCCAAGCAGGCCCGCTGGCCGTTCTGATCACGGCCATCGGCGTGTCTTACTTCCTGCAGAACGCCGCGCAGCTTCTGTGGGGCGCCACGCCCAAGAACTTCACTTCGCTCGTCACCTTCCCGGTGCCGGAGTTCTTGGCCAAGTTTAACGTAAGCGCCGTCTCGCTCGTCACCATCGTCGCCTGCCTGGTTATCATGGCCGGCCTGATGTTCTTTACAGGTAAGACCAAGATGGGCAAGGCCATGCGCGCCGTGTCCGAGGACAAGGCCGCCGCTCAGCTCATGGGCATCAACGTCAACCGCACCATCTCGATGACGTTCGCCATCGGCTCCGCCCTCGCTGCCATCGCCGGCGTGCTCCTGTGCTCCTACTCGCCGGTCCTGCAGCCCACCACGGGCGCCATGCCTGGCATCAAGGCCTTCGACGCTGCCGTTTTCGGCGGCATCGGCTCCATCCCCGGTGCCTTTGTCGGCGGCATTCTCATCGGCATCATCGAGGCAATGGCGCAGGCTTACATTTCCACGAGCCTTGCCAACTCCATCGTCTTTGGTGTTTTGATCATCGTCCTGCTCGTCAAGCCTGCCGGCCTCTTGGGCAAGTACGTCCCCGAGAAGGTGTAGGTGAGCGTTATGAAGTTTCTTAAAGACAAGCAGACGCGTCACGACTTTGTCACGTACGCCATGTGCGTTGTGGCGTTCGCCATCGTCTTCTTTATGCAGTCTAACCACATGATCCCGCGCATGATCGCCGGTCAGTTGGTTCCCATCACGGCCTATATCGTCATGGCAATCTCCCTTAACCTCGTCGTCGGCATCGCGGGCGACTTGTCGCTGGGCCACGCGGGCTTTATGAGCGTCGGTGCCTATACGGGCATCGTCACTGCCGTCGCGCTGGAGAGCACCGTTCCGTCCGATCCGATGCGTCTGATCATCAGCATTGTGGTCGGCGCTATCGCCGCTGCCCTCTTGGGCTTCTTGATCGGTATCCCGGTCCTGCGCCTGAGCGGCGACTATCTGGCCATTGTGACCCTGGCTTTTGGCGAGATCATCAAAGAGGTCGTCACCTGCCTCATTGTGGGCGTCGATTCCCGCGGCCTGCATGTGATCTTTAACATCACGGGTAACTCCACGATCGACGACCTGCACCTGCTCGAGGACGGCACCGCCATCATCAAGGGCGCGCAGGGCGCATCGGGCGTGTCGACCTATTCGACCTTCCTTGCCGGCGCAATCCTGGTTATGGTCGCGCTCGTGATTGTGCTCAACCTGGTTCGCAGCCGTACCGGTCGTGCCATTATTGCCGTGCGCGATAACAAGATTGCAGCCGAGTCCGTAGGCATCTCCGTCACCGAGTACCGCATGATCGCCTTCGTGGTTTCCGCTGCCCTCGCCGGTGCTGCCGGAGCTCTCTTCGGCGGTAACTTCTCGCAGCTCTCCGCCACCAAGTTCGACTTCAACACGTCCATCCTCATCCTGGTGTTCGTGGTCCTGGGTGGTCTGGGCAATATGCGCGGCTCCGTCATCGCCGCGGCGTTGCTCACGGTGCTTCCCGAGCTGCTCCGTCAGTTCTCGGACTATCGCATGCTCATCTACGCCATCGTGCTGATCCTGGTCATGATCTTTACCAACAACCCGCAGCTCAAGGCGTTCTTCGCACGCATTAAGGACCGCCTTGCTTCCAAGAAGGAGGTGGCAGCCGATGCCCAGTAAGTTTGAGTTCAACAAGGGCAAGATGGTTCCGTATCCTTCTGGCGCCATCGTTCCCGACCGCGACCTGGGTCAGCGCCCGGCGCTCGAGTGCATTCACCTGGGCATTGAGTTCGGTGGTCTTAAGGCAGTCGACGACTTTAGCCTGACTATCGGCAAGACCGAGATCGCCGGTCTCATCGGCCCCAACGGCGCTGGCAAGACCACGGTCTTCAACCTGCTCACCAAGGTGTACCAGCCTACGCACGGCACCATCCTGCTCGACGGTGAGGACACTTCGGGCAAGTCGGTCTACCAGGTCAACCGCATGGGTATTGCCCGTACGTTCCAGAACATCCGTCTGTTCAACACCATGACGGTGGAGGACAACGTCAAGGTCGGCCTGCACAACCAGGAGCGCTACTCCGGTTTTGAGGGCGTGCTGCGCCTGCCTACGTATTGGAAGCACGAGAAGGCCGCCCACGAGCGCGCCATGGAGCTGCTGTCCATCTTTGACATGGAGCACCTGGCAAATGAACAGGCCGGCTCGCTTCCTTACGGCGCTCAGCGTCGTCTGGAGATCGTTCGCGCGCTTGCCACCAACCCCAAACTGCTGCTGCTCGACGAGCCTGCCGCCGGCATGAACCCGTCCGAGACCGCGGAGCTCATGGAGAACATCGTCAAGATTCGCGACACCTTTGGTATCGCCATCATGCTTATCGAGCATGATATGTCGCTCGTTATGAACATCTGCGAGGGCATCTGCGTGCTCAACTTTGGTAAGGTCATCGCCAAGGGCACGGCCGAGGAGATCCAGAACAACGACGCTGTTATCGAGGCATATCTGGGCAAGCAGGATAAGGGGGAGAACTAAATGGCAGAGCCGATGCTTTCCGTCTACAACATCAACGTCTGGTACGGCGCTATCCACGCCATCAAGGACATCTCCTTTAACGTCAACGAGGGCGAGATCGTGGCTCTGATCGGTGCCAACGGCGCCGGCAAGTCCACGACGCTTAAGACCGTCTCGGGCCTGCTGCGTTCCAAGACCGGCTCCATCAAGTTTATGGGCGAGGACATTACCCATACGCCTGCCGACAAGCTGGTGGGCAAGGGCCTGGCCCAGGTGCCCGAGGGCCGTCGCGCGTTTTTGCAGATGACGGTCGAGGAGAACCTGGAAATGGGTGCCTATACGCAGCCCAAGTCCACGGTTGCCCCGGGCCTTGAGCGCGTCTACGAGCAGTTCCCGCGCCTTAAGGAGCGCCGCCGTCAGGTCGCCGGCACCCTTTCGGGCGGCGAGCAGCAGATGCTCGTTATGGGCCGCGCACTTATGAGCAACCCCAAGCTGCTTATGCTCGACGAGCCCTCCATGGGCCTGGCGCCGATTCTGATCGAGCAGATCTTCCAGATTGTCGAGGACCTGCACAAGGCCGGCACCACGGTGCTTCTGGTCGAGCAGAACGCGCAGATGGCGCTTTCCATCGCCACGCGCGGCTACGTGCTCGAGACCGGCAAGATCACCATGACCGGTACCGGCCAAGAGCTCCTGCACGACGACAACGTCCGCAAAGCCTACCTCGGAGGCTAACCCACCTAACAAAAGGGGCGCTGACTATCTCAGTCAGCGCCCCTTTTTAGTTGCGGTGAAATAGGGACTGAATACGGGCTCCAGAGGCCAAAAGAGTCCCTATTCCACCGCAACTTCATGGGGATGTGTGACAATGCCCGTCGGAAAACATCTGCTGTCTTTGGGGGTCTATCTATGCTGTATGAGTTTTGTGCCGAGAACTTTGAGCGGGTGCCGGCAGCTATCGATGCCGGTGCAAAGCGCATCGAGCTGTGCGATAACCTTGCCGTTGGTGGCACCACGCCTTCGGCCGGCGTTATCAGCGCTACGACCAACTATGCCCACGAGCACGATGCACGGGTGATGTGCATGATTCGCCCGCGTGGCGGCGACTTTCACTACAACCAGGACGAGTTGCGTATGATGGAGATGGACCTGGGCCTTGCCGTGAGCGCCGGCGTTGACGGCTTGGCCTTTGGCTGCTGCAAGCCCTGCGCTGGCGGATGGGCACTCGACGAGCTTACGTTGGGCGCCCTCGTGATGGCCGCGGGCTGCGCGACCGAGGAATGCAAGCGTGAACCCATCGACATCACCTTCCACATGGCGTTTGATCAGCTCTCGCCCGAGGCTCAGCTCGACGCCGTCGACACACTCGCCGATTGCGGCGTTACGCGCATCCTGACGCACGGCGGTGCCGCCGGCACGCCGATCGAGGACAACCTGGAGCATCTGTCGCGTCTTATCGAGTGTGCGGGAGACCGCCTGACCATCCTTCCCGGCGGCGGCATTTCCACGGTCAACCGCGATACCGTGGCGGCGGCACTGGGCGTCTCCGAGCTCCATGGCACCAAGATTGTGCCGCTGGAGGTGTAGCCCGTGGCACTTGTATTCGATGTCCAGCAGGCGAGCGGTAAGCCCGACGATAATCGTCGCCCTGGCACCGCGTGCCCCTTTTGCGACACGGAGGGGCTTGCCAACATCATCCAGCGCGATGGTGACTGCATCTGGCTCGAGAATAAGTTCAAGACATTGCGGGCCACACGTCAGACCGTATTGATCGAGTCTGCCAATCACGACGCCGACCTGGTGACCTATGAACCGGATGAGCTGCATCATGTGATGCGGTTTGCCCTGGGCTGTTGGCAGCAGATGATCGATTCCCAACAGTACTGCAGTGTGCTCATGTACAAGAACAAAGGCCCGCTTTCGGGCGGCAGCCTCGTCCATCCACACATGCAGATTGTGGGCTTGGAACAGGAGGACGGCTATGCGGCGCTGGCCTCAGCCAACTTTGAAGGCATCAGTGTCTGGCAACAGGGGAGAATCTCGGTCGACATCTCAACCGAACCGATCATGGGGTTCTTTGAGGTCAACGTTTCAGCCCCGCAGGGAATCGCTGCCAGCGATGACACGAGAGACCAAGCCGAGGCGGATCTCTTCGCCGATGCAATCCAGGTAGCTCTGCGCTATATCCTGAACGAGCACCACGGTGGTCGCGCAGAGTCGTACAACCTGTTCTTCTATCACCTGGGCGGTCGGACCATTGCCAAGGCGCTGCCACGTTGGGTGGTTTCGCCCTACTTTGTCGGCTATCGTTTGGCCCAGGTCAATGCTGAGACAACGCTCGATATCGATGCTGAGCGCCTGCGTGCGCATCTGGAAACGCTCGTATAGCAAGACTAACACCCGCGTAATGCGGACAGTCTAGCGTGCCATGGCGTCGCGGCCGGCTTCGACGCGCTTGCGCTGGGCGGCGCGCTCCTCGCCGGTCAGACGCTCAAAGAGATGCCCGATAAGCGAGGCGAGTACCTGCTGAAACAGCGTTCCGCACATGACGGGAAACACGACTTCGCCCGGAAAGTACTGCGTGGCGATGACGGCGCCCGAAGAGATGTTACGCATGCCGCAGGTAAAGCACATGGTGGTCGTCTCGCTATATGGCAGATGCAGCGTATGGGCGACCAGAAAACCGACGACAAAGCCACTGATGGCGAAGACCAAAATAAAGAGGGCGACTTCCAAGCGCACCGCGTTCATGTGCAGCACGTACTCGCTCATGGCGGTGGAGTTGGAGGCGATAACGCCCATCATCATGAATTTGCAGGCGGGCGAGAGCACGGGGGAGAGTTTTTCGTGCCCCCATCCGCGCGTGAGCTCGTTGATCACGATGCCGAGCACGGCGGGGATGGCGATCATAAAGGCCATGTCTTGCATCATGCTCGGCACATCGATCGAGACGGTGGCGCCCAGCAGGAGCTTGAGCGTGAGCGGAATCGTCACAGGGGAGATAACCGAGGACGTCAGGATGATGGTGAGCGCGAGCGGGCCGTTGCCGCCGAACATGCTAATCCACATAAAGGCAGTGACCGCCACGGGTACGCTGTACTCGAGCACGATGCCGCAGACAAGGTTGGGATTGGAGCCAAAGAATAACGATCCCATGGCATAGGCCACGATGGGAATAAGCGCCGCCGAGACGAGCAGTGCCAAAATCAGGTGCAGGGGACGGCGGAACACCTCGGCTACCTGGTGGAAGGTGTTGCTGAGCGCACCCTGAAACGTCATAAAGGCGAAGAGGGCGGGAACAATGGGCTTGAGCACGCCAATCTGCTGGGGAAAGAGCACGCCGAGCGCCACGCAAATCGGAACGATGACCTGCATATGCCCCGCGAGGAACTTTCCCAGTCCAGTCCATTGCTTCATATGTCCCGTGACTCCCTTTATCCGCGAACTCGTTTGTATGGATATGCTAGACGCTCGTATGCGTCCGTGCGGCTGAAACGCTCGATTATTTCGAGGCTATTACCGGCATCGTTTACCGAAACCGCGGCGTGCTGCGGCGATTTGCGTCCGCGCCGCACGGTATAATAAATCCGTTCAACAGATCTGCCTGCCGAAGCGGGTATACACAGAGGACTCATCGCTATGAACCGTGAGAGGTATCGCGGCGACCTGCCCCTATCGGGGGTGGGCGCCTATGTCATCGCTTAAGACGACGCATCGCTGGGCGGTCGCTCAGCAAAACCCCGAGCTCGAAAAGGAGCTTTCGGCTGGTCTGGGCATTCCCGGGCTGGTGGCGCGCATTATGGTCGCGCACGGCATTGGCTCCATCAAAGAGGGCCAATTGTTTTTGACGCCTTCGCTCGATCGCGACTGGGCCGATCCACTCATTATCCCGGGCATGTCGGTCGTTGCCGACCGCGTCGAGCGTGCTATTCGCAACCACGAGCACATTGCAGTCTTTGGCGATTTTGACGTTGACGGTATTACGTCGACCTGCCTGTTGACCGAGGCGCTGCGCACGTTTGGCGCCGATGTCACGCCGTTTATTCCGCATCGCTTTGATGAGGGCTACGGTCTTTCGCGCGCGGCACTCGACCGCGTTAACGAGCTCGCTCGCCCCCAGCTGATCGTGACCGTCGATAACGGCATTGCCGCCAAGGAAGAGGTTTCCTATTTGGAGGACCTGGGGATCGATTTGGTGGTCACGGACCATCACGAGCCCTCCGACCAGGTGCCGCAGGGTGTGCCCCTGACCGACCCCAAGCTCGAGGACGAGGGCCCCTCGCGCGAGCTTGCCGGTGCTGGTGTGGCGCTCAAGCTGGTGCAAGTCCTGGGTGAGCGCCTGGGCAAGCCGTCGTATTGGCGTTCGCTAATCGAGGTCGCGGCGCTGGGCACCGTGTCCGACATGATGCCGCTCACGCCCGAGAACCGCGCGCTGGTTGCCGAGGGCATCCAGCAGATGCGCGTAACCGCTCGCCCCGGCTATATCGCGCTTGCCGCGCTTGCCAAGGCGGACCTTTCGAGCATTACGGCGGATGGCCTGTCATTCTCGCTCATTCCCCGCTTAAACGCTGCCGGCCGCATGGCCGATCCCAAGCTGGCGCTCGACCTGCTGCTTGCCCGCAATCCCATCGAAGCAAGCGCGCTGGCGGCTGAGCTCGAGGAAATCAACCGCCAGCGCCGTGAGATCGAGGCGGAGCTCACGCGCGATGCCATGGCAAAGGTCGAGGAGACCTATGACGGCGGGCGCGCGATCGTTGTGGGCGGCGAAGGCTGGCACGAGGGCGTCAAGGGCATCGTGGCAAGCCGTCTGACCAACCGCTATCACGTGCCGGCGCTGCTGTTCTCGATCGAGGACGGTATCGCGCGCGGCTCTGGTCGCTCGGTGGGCAAAGTTAACCTGTTTGACGCCGTCGAGCGCTGTTCCGACCTGCTGATTCGTCGCGGCGGACATGCCGGTGCGGTGGGTGTGACCATCGAGGCATCCAAGCTCGATGAATTCCGTCGTCGCCTTTCCGCCGTGCTATCGGAGATTCCCGCTGAGGACTTTGAAGACATCGACGAGGTTGCCGCCACGGTCGACCTTTCCGAGCTGAATATCGAGACTATAGAGCAGATTTCCCGCCTTGAGCCGTTTGGCCAGGGTAATAAGGTGCCGCTGCTGGCTGCCGAGGGCGTGACGATGTGCGATCGCACCGTGGTGGGTAAGACCGGCGAGCACATGCGCTTTGTGGCGACCGATGGCGCCGCGAGCGTGCCGGCCATTATGTTCCGCGTGCCGCAAATCGATAAGCTCATCAACTGCGATAGCGCTGTCGACTTGGTGTTTGAGGCCGTTGCCGAGCATTGGCAGGGGCGTGTGAAGCCCAAGCTCATGATCAAGGATGTTCTGGTCCGCGATACCACGCTGCCCGGCGTCGACGATCCGGCATGCGAGCTTCGTCGTGGCGTGCAGCCGGCGGATTCCGGCCTGCGCCTGGAGTCGCGCAAGCGCGAGACGCTCGCCCAGCTTTCCTATACCGAGCTCACGCGCTCGCTTATTCATAGCTTTATCGGCTCGAACCAGCCGCACCGCGCGCAGGTCGAGGCGCTCGATGCCCTGGCTGATCACCAAAGTGTTCTGGCCGTTATGGGAACGGGGCGCGGCAAGTCGCTCATCTTCCATGTACATGCCGCGCGTGAGGCGGTGCTTCGCGGACGTGCGAGCATCTTTGTCTATCCGCTGCGTGCGCTTGTTGCCGACCAGGCCTATCACCTCTCGTCGACGATGGCATCGCTTGGCATTGGCGTTGGCGTGCTGACCGGCGAGACCGTGGAGGCGGCGCGCGATGACGTGTTTGCCGGCTTGGCTTCGGGCCGTACCGGCATCGTGCTCACGACGCCCGAGTTCCTGTCCATTCACCGCGACCGCTTTGCGCGTTCGGGGCGCATCGGTTTTGTCGTTATCGATGAGGCGCACCACGCTGGCCTTGCCAAGGGCGGCGACCGCAGCGCCTATCTCGACATGCCCGATATCCTCAAAGCCCTGGGCGACCCGGTCGTTATGGCCGCGACGGCCACCGCGACGGCTCCGGTCGTGGCCGAGCTTGCCCGCATGTTGCCGATCACTCGCACGGTGGTCGACGAGACGGTGCGCGAGAACCTGCAGCTCGAGGACGACCGTGATCTTGCAAGTCGCGAGAACCGTTTGGTGTCGATCGTGGCGACGGGGGAGAAGACCGTCATTTACGTCAATTCGCGCGACCAGTCCGTGGCGCTCGCCAAGACACTACGCAAACGCGTTCCCGACTGTGCGACCCGTATCGCGTTCTATAACGCTGGCCTTACGCGCACCGACCGCCATCGCGTAGAGGAGGCGTTTCGAGACGGCAGCCTCAGCTGCATCGTCTCGACATCCGCCTTTGGCGAGGGCGTCAACCTTCCCGATATTCGCCATGTCGTGCTCTATCACATGCCGTTTGGCGGCATTGAGTTTAACCAGATGAGCGGCCGCGCCGGTCGCGATGGCCAACCCGCCGTGATCCATCTACTCTATTCGTCGCGTGACGCCCGTATTAACGAGCGCCTACTCGACTGCTATGCGCCCGAGCGCGACGAGCTCGTCACGCTCTATCGCGCGCTGCAGACCATGTGGCGCTCCAACCGCGGCAAGACCGGGGACGATTTCTTTAGCGCGAGCGATATCGACATCGCGCAGATGTGCCTTGCCATCGATGCTCGCACGCCGGTCGACGAGCGCTCGGTGGAAAGCGGCTTGGGAATCTTCGAAGAGCTTGGTTTTTGTCGCGTTTCGGGGTTTGACGACACCCGTCGCATCGCGATGGCCGAAAACCCCGGCCGCGTGCAATTGAGCAGGTCAATTCGCTATTTGGAGGGCTTGCGCTCGCGCATGGAGTTCTCGGCTTTCCGGAGTTGGGCGCTCGATTCGTGCGCTTCTGATATGCTAGCCAAAGTTAACCGCCCGATCGTACCGCGGGCCTAGGGGAAGGGGACCTCGATGGATGCCGCAGCCCGTACCGCCCATGATTCCACCCTCCAGCCGTTTTCGGAGATGGAGCACTATAAGCATGCCGATGAGCTGCCGCCCGAGATTATGGCGGACAGCTACGACAAGCTGGAGCGCTTGTGCCTCAAATATATGAATGAGGACGACTTCTCCAAGGTGGAGCAAGCCTACTGCTTTGCCGCCGAGAAACACTGTAACCAAAAGCGCCGCTCGGGTGAGATGTACATTAACCATCCCGTCGAGGTTGCCATCATTTTGGCCGATCTCAAGATGGATTGTGACGTGGTGTGCGCCGCGCTGTTGCACGATACCGTCGAGGACACCGAGACCTCGCTCACCGATGTTTCCGGCCTGTTTGGCGATACGGTGGCCGAGCTCGTCGATGGCGTGACCAAGCTCACCAACATCGAAGTCGACAGCATGGACGAGAAGCAAGCGCTCACGCTGCGCAAGATGTTCCTCGCCATGTCCAAGGACATTCGCGTCATCATCGTTAAACTTGCCGACCGTCTGCACAACATGCGAACGCTGGCAGCCCTGCGCGAGGATCGTCGCCTGTTTAAGGCTCGCGAGACCATGGACGTGTACGCGCCCTTGGCTGACCGCCTGGGCATGAGCTCTATTAAGTGGGAGCTCGAGGACCTGTCCTTCTTCTACCTGGAGCCCGATGCCTACCAGCGCATCGCGCGCATGGTGGCTGAGTCGCGCGAGGTCCGCGAGCGCTACCTTGCCGAGACCATCAAGACACTCACCGACGAACTCAACCGCATTGGCCTGGAGGACTTCCAGATCAACGGCCGTTCCAAGCACTATTGGTCCATCTACCAAAAGATGAAGCGCAAGGGCAAGGAATTCTCCGAGATCTACGACCTGGTGGCACTGCGCGTCATCACGCATTCGGTGCGCGATTGCTACTCCACGCTCGGCGCGGTGCATACGCTGTGGCACCCCATGCCCGGTCGCTTTAAAGACTATATCGCCATGCCCAAGGTCAATAACTACCAGTCGCTCCACACGACGGTCATCGGCCCTACGGCTCGTCCGCTCGAGATTCAGATTCGAACCTACGAGATGCATGAGCAGGCCGAGTACGGCATTGCCGCCCACTGGTTATATAAGAAGTCGGGCGGATCGTCTGCTTCCAAGACCAATGACGCTCAACGTTTGGACGACCAGATCAACTGGCTCAAGCATTCGCTCGATTGGGCGGCTTCCGACGAGATCACCGATGCCAAGGAATACCTGCACTCGCTGAAGGTCGATCTGTTCGATCAGGAGATCTTTGTCTTCACGCCCAAAGGCGAGGTCATGGCGCTTCGTGCCGGCTCCACGCCGCTCGACTTTGCCTATGCCGTTCACACCGAGGTGGGAAACCACTGCGTCGGCGCCAAAATCAACGGTGCGGTGGCTCCGCTCACGCACGAGATTAAGACGGGTGACCGTGTCGAGATCCTGACTAACAAGAGTTCCAAGCCGTCGCGCGATTGGCTCAAGATCGTTAAGACACCTTCCGCCAAGTCAAAGATCCGCCGCTATTTTGCCGCTGCGACCAAGGACGACGACGCTGCCGCCGGTCGCGATATGCTGGCCAAGGACCTGCGTAAGCGTGGCTATGGCATTTCTACGCCGCGTTCGACGCGTGCACTCAACGCCGTGGCGGAGCAGTTTAACTTCAAGCAGCTCGAGGACCTGTTTGCCGCCGTCGGCGCCGGCAAGGTTGCCCCGCGCGCTGTGGGCAATAAGGTCGAGCAAATCTTGGACCCCAAGCCCGAGGAACAGCTCACCAAGGCCGAGGCTATCGCCGAGGTCGTGAAGCAGCCTGCTCGCGGCTCCAACCGCAAGCCGCAAAAGCGCGGCAAGAGCGCTAGTAACGGCATTATCGTCAAGGGCGAGAGCAACAGCGGCCTGCTGGTCCGTCTGGCTCATTGCTGCAACCCCGTGACGGGCGACGACATCGTCGGCTTCATCACGCGCGGTCGTGGCGTTTCGGTGCATCGCGCCAACTGCCCCAACGTCAAGGGTCTTATGGAACATCCCGAGCGCATGATCGATGTGGAGTGGGACGGCGCTGCCGACACCCTCTTCCAGGTCGAGATCGTGGTCGAGTGCCTGGACCGCATGGGCCTGCTCAAGGATGTCACCATTGCCATTGGCGATGCGGGCGGCAATATCCTTTCTGCCGCCACGTCGACCAACCGCGAGGGTATTGCAACCCTGCGCTTTATGGTCGAGATCTCGGACGCGAGCGGTCTGGATCCGCTGCTGGCTTCCATCAGCAGTGTCGATTCGGTCTACGACGCTCGCCGTCTTATGCCCGGCGAAGGCGGAGCTCAGCTCAAGCGCCGTGTGTAGGTGCGAGAGCCTCTCAGCATCATAGATATTGGTTACGTTCGAGGCATCGTTTGGTGCCTCGAACGTATTTTAGAAGGAGGGTATGCGCATGGGCGATATGACTTTGGACCTGACACCCCGAGGTGCAGCTTCGATTGAGGCACTCGTCAACGGCCCGATTCAGACCAACAGTTACGTCGTGATTTCGAATGACGAGTGCTTAATCGTCGATCCGGCGTGGGAGGGCGAGCGTCTTGTGGAGCATATCCGCACCGCGCATCCCGAGGTTCGCGTACTCGGCTCTGTCTGCACGCACGGTCATGCCGACCATGTTGGCGGGGTCGCCGGGGTTCGAGCTGTCGTTGGCGACAGCGCACTATATGAGTTGTGCGCTAAGGACGTGACGGTGCCTCGCGCAAATATCGAGGAGCAGCGCGCCATGTGGGGTATTGAGACGCCCGATCCGGGCGAGCCGACGCGGCTGCTTGCCGAGGGCGATACGATTGAATTGGGCGATATCTGCCTGCAGGTGATCGAGACGCCGGGTCATACGCCGGGCGGCATCGTCCTGTTCGCCGCGACCGAGCAGGGGAACATCGCCTTTGTGGGCGACACACTTTTCCCGGGCAGCCACGGTCGTACCGATCTTTCCGGCGGTGACGAGGCGGCGATTATGCGCTCGCTCTCCAAACTTGCCAAGACGCTTCCGCCCGATACCGTTTGCTTGACGGGCCATGGCGATTCGACCACGATGGCGCGCGAACTTATGCAGAATCCGTTTATGCAGATGTAGGCTCGAAGCCGTCTTTCGAACCACGAAGACCGCTCAATCGTCAAGCTATTTTCCCCAGTGGGTCGATTCTGTGGGGCAAACGGTCAAAAATTGTCCAATCGGATGGTATTCGTGAACAAACGAACGTTTATGCTCGGGTATGTCGTGGTAAAATCTCAGGCGTTATCGGAGCAACCTTACAGGAGGTTTCTTTTATGCTCGTCAACGCAGCAGACATGCTCAAGAAGGCCGAGGCCGGCAAGTACGCTCTCGGTGCCTTCAACACCAACAACCTCGAGTGGACCCTGGCTATTCTCCAGGCCGCCGAGGAGGCCAAGTCTCCGCTGATCCTTCAGTGCACCGCTGGTGCCGCTAAGTGGATGGGCGGTTTCAAGGTCTGCGCCGACATGGTCAAGGCTGCCGTCGAGGCCACGGGCGTTACCGTCCCCGTCGCCCTTCACCTCGATCACGGTTCTTACGAGGACTGCTTCAAGTGCATCGAGGCCGGCTTCACGTCCATCATGTATGACGGCTCTCACGAGGAGACCTTCCAGCTTAACCTCGACCGCACCAAGGAGCTCGTTGAGCTTGCCCACTCCAAGGGCATGTCCATCGAGGCCGAGGTCGGCGGCATCGGCGGCACCGAGGACGGCGTGACCTCCAACGGCGAGCTCGCTGACCCCGCTGAGTGCAAGCAGATTGCTGACCTGGGCGTCGACTTCCTCGCCTGCGGTATCGGCAACATCCACGGCGTGTATCCCGCCGACTGGGCTGGCCTTTCCTTCGAGCGTCTGGGCGAGATCAAGGCTCAGACCGGCGACCTGCCCCTCGTTCTGCACGGTGGTACCGGCATCCCCGAGGATCAGATCAAGAAGGCCATCTCCCTGGGTATCTCCAAGATCAACGTCAACACCGACCTGCAGCTCGTCTTCGCCAAGGGCGTTCGCGAGTACATCGAGGCTGGCAAGGATCAGCAGGGCAAGGGCTTTGACCCCCGCAAGCTCCTCAAGCCTGGTCGCGACAACATCGTTGCCCGCACCAAGGAGCTCATGGAGGAGTTTGGCTCCGTCAACAAGGCGTAAGTAGCGGTTTAACTTTCCCGTCGGAGGCCCCGTTCACCCTACGCTTTTCCCTTGCGCTCACCTGGCTTTGCCAGAAGTCGCGCAATGGGAAAAGCTTCGGGTGAACGGGGCCTCCTTCGTTAACTCGCCACAGGGTTACTGGGCTGAATTCATTTTTTATAGGTACCGTTTATCGGTGTTGAGGGTTCCTTTATTGGGGCTTTCTTTTTATCTCGCTACAATGGACTTCAAGAGTTCTAATGACTTGGAGTTTGGTATGGCTGTTATTAATGTGCTGCCTTCGGATGGGAAGGTTATTGACGAGGGTCCTGTTGGTTGCTCTGTTGATGTTTGCAATGATGACTTCCGTTTTCTAGATGTTGGCTTGCCACCCGAGATTCTGCGTTTAAAGGACGCGGGGTATCTTTCGCAGGCTATTGAGGCTTGCGACCGCCTACTTGCCCAAGATCCCGATCCCTCGCTTGCTGCCTGCGTTCGTGCCGAGCGGTATCGCATGCTTGAGACGCCGCTTCATTTTTCGGTGTCGCGCGATCGAGCTATTGCGATGATTCGCGAGGAGTGGCCTGAGTTTACCGAGGAGCAGTTTGACGATCTGATTGACCGTAAGCGTATTGACTGGCGCTTTATCGATGGCGAGCTGTTCGTTCTCGACAACTTCCTCGATTCGCTTCGCGTATATCCCAAAGAGATCCCCGGCATGCGTCCCGATTCTACGGACGGAATAGCACTGCGCAACGAGATGCTCAAGGAGATGGAGTCGCAAAACGGATTGACTCGCGTTATTACGCTTCAGGCGTCCTTGTCTGTCCCCGGCGCTCTAGAGGGGGAGACCGTTTGCGCTTGGCTTCCCGTCGCGGCTGCCTGCCGTCAGCAGTCTCGGGTCGAGATTCTCGACATGACGCCGGAGGGTGCTGTTGCTCCCGCGAACGCTTCGGCACGTACCGCCTCGTGGTCTTCTTCGAGTGAACGCTCATTCTCGGTGACCTATCGTTATCACATCGATGCTGCTTATTGTGATGTCTACGGTGGCACACTTCCGGTTCATCCGCGTATGGACGCGCCTCTGCCCGAGGATATTTCCGAGGACCGTCCGCACATTGCATTCACACCGTATCTGCAGCAGCTGACGGCCGGTGTTGTTGACGGACTCGAGGATCCGCTCGATCGCGCCCGTGCTATCTATGATTACCTGACGCAGCATATCGACTATCGCTATCAGCCGCCGTACTTGCTTTTGGGATCTATTGCCGATGACTGCGCGCATTCGCTCCGCGGCGATTGCGGCGTTATGGCGCTCACGTTTATCACCATGTGCCGTATCGCGGGCGTGCCTGCCCGTTGGCAGAGCGGCCTGTACGTTGCGCCCGATTCGGTGGGGTCGCACGACTGGGCAGAGTTCTATACGCCGCAGACCGGTTGGCTCAACGCCGACGTGTCATTTGGATCTTCTGCTCGCAGGATGGGGGAGGAGTGGCGCCGCCGCCACTACTTTGGCAATCTCGACCCGTGGCGTATGGTGGCCAACAATCGATTCCAGGCAGAGTTTGAGCCCTCTTTCGACGGCATGCGCGAGGACCCTTACGATAACCAGATGGGTGAGGCTTCGGTCGACGGTCGCGGATGCCGTCGGCGCGAGATGCTCCGCACGGTCGAACTCATCGAAATGCTCGAAGTTCCATTTTCGGACTAATCGGTAGAAAGCTGTGATAAACTAACTTACGCATTGCGTGCCCGAGTGGCGGAATTGGCAGACGCAGTGGACTCAAAATCCACCGTTGGCAACAACGTGCGAGTTCGAGTCTCGCCTCGGGCACCATACATGCAAGTGAGCGTTCAAGGGGGTCAAGGCCCCCTTTTTCGTGCCGAACTCGCGTGAGCGCGCGGAGCGTTAAGCAAACAGGCCTGTGGCCTGTTTGTAGCGGAGCGTGGCGAGGGCGCCATGCGCCCGAAGCCCGGGGCTTCGCGAAGCGAAGTCCCTTCGAGTCTCGCCTCGGGCACCATACATGCAAGCGAGCGTTCAAGGGGGTCAAGGCCCCTTTTTCGTGTACGTAATGTGATAACGCGCTGTACGTGTTATTATTCGCAAGGCGTTGTTCCCGCAATGCCCTAAAGAGGAACCCGAGGGTTCCCACCTTTTGGCGCCAATGAGCAGCTGACTGGTCATACAACTTAGATTACCTTCCTCAAATCGAGGAAGTCTATGTGTACGACCTGGTTGCTGAGAAGCGCCGGGTTATTTTTTTATGAATGGAGGTAGGGAAAATAGCTAAGTCTGATGACACCCGCATCAACGACGAGATCACTGCATCTTCGTGCCGTTTGATTGGCGTCGATGGCTCTCAGCTCGGCCTGTTCGCCATCCGCGATGCCCAGCGCGTCGCCGACGATCAGGGTCTCGACCTGGTCGAGATCGCTCCCAACGCGGAGCCGCCGGTCTGCAAGGTCATGGACTACGGTAAGTTCAAGTACCAGCAGGCCATGAAGGCCAAGGCTGCTCGTAAGAACCAGTCCAAGGTCGAGGTCAAGGAAATGAAGTTCCGACCCAAGATCGACGTTGGCGACTACGAGACCAAGAAGGGCCACGTTCTGCGTTTCCTCAAGAAGGGCGCACGCGTTAAGATCACCATCATGTTCCGCGGCCGTGAGATGGCTCACCCGGAGCAGGGCCTTAACGTTCTCGAGCGCCTCGCCGAGGATCTCAAGCCTTACGCTACGGTCGAGTCCAAGCCTAAGATGGAAGGCCGTAACATGCTTATGCTGCTCGCCCCGATTAAGGGCGCCTTCGATGAGGATAAAGCGGCAAGCGATACCAAGTAACTAGTGTTCTGTAACCGATTAAGGAGTATTTCATGCCTAAGATGAAGTCCCACAGCGGCACCAAGAAGCGTTTCCGCAAGACTGGTACCGGCAAGCTTATGCGCGCCAAGGCTTTCAAGAGCCACATCCTGAGCAAGAAGTCCACCAAGCGTAAGCGTGGCTTCCGTCAGGAGACCGAGATCGCCGCTGCCGACCGCAAGGTCATCAAGTCGCGTCTCGCCTAAGTTCGCGTTCCCGTTTTTCGTTTTACCGTCTAGGAGTTGATAGAACATGGCACGTATTAAGCGCGCTGTTGCCGCCAAGAAGAAGCGCCGTACCGTTATGCACCGTGCGAAGGGTTACTACGGTGCCGCTTCGCGTACTTACAAGCATGCTAAAGAGCAGGTCCAGCACTCCCTGCAGTATCAGTATCGTGATCGCCGCAACAAGAAGCGCGAGATCCGTTCTCTCTGGATCACTCGTATCAACGCTGCTGCTCGTCTGAACGACATCTCTTACTCTCAGTTCATGCACGGCCTGAAGGTTGCCGGCATCGAGCTCGACCGCAAGGTCCTGGCTCAGATGGCTTACGAGGACATCGAGTCCTTCAACGAGCTGGCTACCATCGCCAAGAAGGCTCTCGAGGCCTAATAGGTTCTCTTGAATCGCTAGGGGAGTGTCGCGTTGTGCGCGGCGCTCCCTCTTTTTTTATCGAAAGCGCTGGTCTACATTGCTAAAAGCGCGGGTAGATAAACACTTACAGGTGACCGATCTTTATATATCTCTTAACCGAAGGGTCATCATCTGATACGTGCAGTATTTCTGCACCAGCCTTTCTATGACTTATATAGGAAGCGATGTATTGTGTAGGACTTGTGAAGAGTGGAATTCCCGCCC
>URAD01000010.1 GCA_900545745.1 uncultured Collinsella sp. | reverse complement strand
AGACGGCGAGTTAGCCGGCAGGTCGGCATGTCAATCCTGGTCTAACAGAGCCTTTGGAATTGGTGTCATAGTCGAGATATATCGCAGCTTAAGGTTGGAATGATAGTTGCGGTCCCTACTCATACGCATACTAATGCGGGGGCTCGCTGGGGACACATTGCTATTTACGTCGGTAACGGTATGGTAATGGATAACATCGGCTACATTAGGACGACGTCACTAGCCTGGTGGCTGAACTACTACCACACTACCGCTACGCCTCTGTGGGGCTGGGTTTTAAATACGCCATTAGAATAAGATGCTCTCTGACTGTCGAGTAGAGGACAACTTATCACAATAGGGGAATCGAGGGTTAATCCTCGATTCCCCTATCTAGCTTAGACACACGCTAATTTGCCGTGATTGAATAAGAGAAGAAACGTCAACTTCTTATAAATGATAATAACGATTCGCAGGTTCCCCAACGGTAAAGTTTGGATTCATATAGGGATCGCCTTCGACGTAATGCTTAGCCCAGCGATAATTCATGTATGCGACCTCTTTGTGGAAGCGAATCTGCTTCTCCGTATTGTTTTCAACGCCTCTAGAAATCGACTCGTAGTGATAGAGCTCGACTTCGGGTGTGTATACGATCAGGTCGTTGATCTCGCGTAGCTTTAAACAAAAGTCAACGTCATTAAATGCAACTTGAAGCTCTTCGGTGAAACCTCCGACTTTCTCATATTCGCTACGCTTGGTCATTATGCAAGCTGCAGTGACAGCGCTGAAGTCTTGTTGCGCATCGTTGAGTGCAAAGTAGCCCCAATTATTCCTTGGCATGCTCTGGCAAAGATGTCCCGCTACGCCGCCAGTGACGCATAGGCCCGCGTGCTGAATGGTGTTGTCGGGATAGTAGAGTTTTGCACCGACTGCGCCAACATCCTCACGTGCGCAGATGCCAAGCATGGTTTCTATCCAATTGGGCGTAATTACCTCAGTATCGTTATTCAATAGCAAGAGATAGTCGCCCTTGGCGTGAGCAACGCCAAAGTTCATGAGCTTGGAGAAATTGAATTCGTGTTCCCAAGTTACAAGACGAACGATGTCAGGATATTTTGCTTGCAACTTATCGTAATAATCGAACGTCACCTTTTCTGTGCTGTTGTTTTCGATTATGACGAGCTCGTAATTGTCGTACGTTGATTTCTCAACAATTGATGTAATGCAGTTGTTCAGAATGTCGGCGTGGTCTTTAGTCGGGATGATAATTGACACGAGTGGGTGGGAGTCTGGCACAGCGTAGGTTACTTTATATGTAAAGGGACGACGCGCTTGTTCGACCTTCGCATTGAGCCCAAGCCTGTCCAAATGACTCTGGACCGCTTTGATACCTGCGATAGTGGCATACGGCTTGCTATCGGCATTTGCTGCGGTGGAGGTCTCGCTTAGGCGCCAGTGGTATAGAACCTTCGCAACATGATGAACTTTCCTTGCCTTTTCCACGGCGCGGAGAGTCAGATTATGATCCTGTGCTCCATCGAACTCTTTTGTGTTCGGCTCTAGAGTGTCTAGCAGGGACTTACGGATGGTAAGCATGTGGCAGATATAGTTATTGTTTCTGAGCAGATCGATATTGAAATCCGGCTTAAAGAACGGCTGCGCTAACTTTCCATCGGGCATGAGTTTATCTTCATCACAATAAAGAAGATCGACGTCATTATTGTTTTCAATTGCCTCGGCATATGAGAACAACAAGTCCGGTTCAAGAATGTCGTCATGGTCAAAGAAGCTAACGAAATCGCCCGAAGCTACGGCAACGCCTGCGTTTGTGTTTTCGGAAATACCCTTATTTTCGGTAAGATTAATTGACTTAATTCTGTTGTCGCGGGCTGTTTCCTGCTCAACGCGAGCCTTTAGTTCCTGATTGTCAGGGCTTGCATTAACTAGGAGGAGCTCCCAGTTTGCATAAGACTGGTTTTTTACGGATTCGACCATATCGTTAAAAAACGAAATGGGCGTGTTGTAAAGAGGGACAATGATGCTGAATTTCGGAGCGCTATTGAAGACGATTTTTCTCTGCTTCTCCAGTGCGCCAATGGTTGCCTTATGCTCTGTAAACCATTCGGGGTATTTAGGGTCAAACTGCGCATGGGTAAAGAGGAAGTTGGTCTCCTCAAGAAGCAAGCCTAATTTATCAGGCGTTAAGCAGTCAAATGCACTGAATGATGGGTGATTTTGATCGTCAATAATAAAATAGTAACGATCAAACGCCTTTGGCATGCGGATCGAGAGCTGCGTTTCAAGTTGCTTTTTCTCGGATGTAAATCCAACGCTCGTTACATTTGAACCGAAATTGACTATGCTCAGCCCAACCTCATTGAGGAACCGGTCGAGGCAGCGAAGTTTGATTTGCGAGTCATTGCGGTACGGTGTTCTAACCGTGCACCTCAGGATATACTCGTTTGAATCTTCGATGCACTGCCAAAAATCAATCGTCGCCATCTCAAACTCTGAAACGTCATCGTAATTTCGGAGTTTGCTGCACATGTCAGGTTTAATTTTGTAGTTAAGACGCGACTCCCATTTGATGTTCTTGCAATTGAGCGAAAGGGAGTCGCTGCTCAGGTTGCAACCGTCTTTGCCGATTTCGTTAAACTCAATTTTAATGGCTCGGGTATCGGGGTCGGGGATTACAAGAACGTATGAGTTCGATTCGCCGTTATTGTCCTTGAATTTTAGAAGAGACAAAGGTAAGCGGCGGTCGTCATCCGTTGCCGCTTGAGCTTTTATGCTGGAGCCTTCATGGATGCCTTCTATTTTAAGTTGCTGGTAGATTTTCCAGTTTCCTCTGCATACTCCGGTTGTTTCGACTCGCATTGTTTGCCTTTCGTTTGTTGGACACTGCTCATTGTACTTATTCACTTCATGTCTCGCTATAAATGCAGAGAGGAGTTCCGTGATTTCTGGCATTCTTAGATGTGTCGCTATGAGTTCGTCAGACGCTCCGTTCCGCTGTGTTAACATCGAAGAGGACATCTACGTACATCACGCTTTCTGTCGCTGTTGAGGTTCAGGTTATTGTCCTCGCGGCGCTCTGCTTCCTAGTCGTTGCTCATTTCGGGTCCATTGACTTCAAGGGGGTTATTATGAAAGTTGTCTTGTTTGTTGGAGGGGCTGCAAGGGTCCTAGGCGGGGGCTGCGCCCAACGAACGGATTGACGTGACGTGCGAGGTGTGTCCTAGGCCCGGGGGTTCGAATCCCCCGGCCCCCTCCGTAAAGAAAGAACCGCCATTGGGGCGACCCTTATCTCCTGGGGTGGCCGATTCGGCCGCCGCCACTCTTTCCCAGGTCTGCGGACCTGTGTTCGTCCTGGAACGGAAACAGGCTCCTCGCTATCACCCAGAGTATTCCGATGATCTCGGCGGTCGTCGCGCCCATCCAGGAAATTATCACCTCGGTAGGGATTTCGCGCTGCAGCCACATGAGACGGGCGGTGTACGCGACGACGAGGGTGTTGCATGCGACCAGCTGCCACTTGACGCACTTGAGCGCGGCCTTTCCGAGTTCGGACCGAAGGTCGTTCTCCGCCTCCATCCTCTTGACCACGCTCTCGGCCTGGGCCGCCTTGGCTCGCCGTTCCCGCTCCTCGCTCGAGCATTCGACCCTGACCTCGTCTAAATGGGCGCTTTCGATGGGGAAGATGTTTGCTCTCCTTTGTGCCGAACCCATGAGGTCGATTGCCTCTTGTGCCCCTTTTGGTGACCTGCTTCCGCGCTGGTCTGCGCTATCGCAGCCCAAGGTTTTCCACCCTATGGCCCACGGCGGTTACGGATACGTCGAGTATGTCCGTCATCTCACCGATGCTACAATTGCCCGCCCAGAGTTTCGCTACGACCTGTGCCGGCATGAGGAGCGCGGCGGCAAACGAGTTCGCCCATATCTCCTCGGGGTCTGTCCCTCGAGACGAGAGGGCGTCCCTTCGCTCAATGACCCCAGCAACCTCCCCGTCTCCTAGGTTTTGGTACGAGTGGATGTAGAGGCGCTCCGTCACCTCGCACGCCGTTATGTGCCCACCGCCTCATCCAGCTCGTCCGCGACCCTGTAGTGCGTGTTTGTGTCAATGGCTAACTGAACAGCGCATTGGACCAAATATGGTCCAATGGTTGGAGTCTTGTGGTCCGTAAGGACGTGAACCAAAGAGGCTGCATGCTTGGCTCTCTCCGTCCTTCTTTTGTGCAGTTCTGCAACCTAGGTTCGGCCTCGCGTATACTTATATCATCTGTGTACACCCAACTCTGGAGGTCCAACCTATGAAAGGCATCATCCTCGCGGGTGGCTCGGGCACGCGTCTGTACCCGCTCACGCTCGTCACCAGCAAGCAGCTGCTGCCGGTCTACGACAAGCCCATGATCTACTACCCGCTCAGCACCCTCATGCTGGCGGGCATCCGGGATATCCTGGTCATCTCCACGCCGACCGACCTGCCCAACTTCGAGCGCCTGCTCGGGGACGGCTCGCGCTACGGCGTGAACCTGTCCTACGCCGAGCAGCCGAGCCCGGACGGCCTGGCCCAGGCCTTCACCATCGGCGAGGACTTCATTAACGGTGAGCCGTGCGCGCTGGTGCTCGGCGACAACATCTTCTACGGCAACGGCCTGTCGCGCCACCTGACGCGCGCCGTCCAGAACGCCGAGTCGGGCCGCGCCACGGTCTTCGGCTACCACGTGGACGACCCCGAGCGCTTCGGCGTCGTGGAGTTCGATGCGCAGGGCAGGGCCGTCTCCATCGAGGAGAAGCCCGAGCGCCCCAAGAGCTCCTACGCCGTCACCGGCCTGTACTTCTACCCGGGCGACGTGGCCGCCAAGGCGCATGAGGTGCAGCCCTCGGCCCGCGGCGAGCTGGAGATCACCACGCTCAACCAGATGTACCTGGAGGAGGGGACGCTGTCCGTGGTGACCCTCGGCCGCGGCTACGCGTGGCTGGACACCGGCACCATGGAGAGCCTGCACGAGGCCGCGGAGTTCGTCCGCGCCGTCGAGCACTCCCAGGACCTGCCCGTGTCCGTGCCCGAGGAGATCGCCTGGGAGAACGGCTGGATCACGACCGCCGAGCTGGAGGAGGCGGCCAAGGCCTACGGCAAGTCGGTCTACGGACGGCACCTGAAGAAGGTCGCCGCCGGCGAGATCGTCAACAGCCCGCGCGAGTACTAGGATAATTTGGGTAGAATCTGCCTATACATTATGAAGAAGGGAGTTATCAATGGCTACATCTAGTATTAAAGCACCTATTCGGGTTACCTCTGTTGAGGGCGCCAGGGCCTTATGCGAAGCCTATGAAAAAGGGTTAGCGATGGATGCCTCGATTAAATCCCCGAAGCGCTTAAGCGGCGGACGGCTATCAGTTGAGAAGCAAAAAGCAATCGATACATTGTTCGCCAAAATGGGTATTTAGACATGGCTCTGGTCGCATATTCGTTATTTGATCTTTGCGAAGCTCAATCGGAGGAGAAGGTCGAATCGGTCCTCTCCTCCTTTTCGTGCGAGCGGAATTCTGACATTGAGCTTTTCGTGCATTGTAAGGCTCTTGAATTTAATAAGCGCGGGGCTGCATCTTCGTATTTGGTATTTGATGTCGACAGTGCCTCGTTTGTTGGTTTTTATGCACTTGCGCTAAAAGTTGCAAGTATTCCTGCAATCAATGTAAGTCGGTCGTTTCGAAAGAAATTCGAATATTTCGGTGAGTACGACTCGGCTTCTAATTCTATTGAGCTTCCTGTTGTGCTGCTTGCCCAGTTTGGCAAAAATGACCGTTATGCCGATCTCGTGAGTGGCGAGCAGTTAATGTCTCTTGCAGAGGATTCTGCGCGCGAGGTTCATCGTCTTGCCGGCGGTAGATTTGTCGTTCTTGACGCTGTTGATGCTCAAGGCCTGTTGACCTTTTATACTAATTTGGGCTTTAGGAAGTACGGTAACCGCGAGAATTGCGAGGACGTTTCTTCTGACAGTGCCTCATTTGTTCAGATGTTTAAGTACGTTCATCCAAACGGATAGATTTTAATTTGGAGCATTATGTCTGAGATCTTTGAACCCAAAAACATCATCGTCACGGGAGGCTGCGGCTTCATCGGCAGCAACTTCGTGCACTACGTGGTGAAGAACCACCCCGGGGTGCACGTCACCGTCCTGGACAAGCTGACCTACGCCGGCAACCCCGAGAACATCGCGGGGCTGCCCTCCGACCGCGTGGAGCTCGTCGTCGGCGACATCTGCGATGCCGAGCTGCTGGACCGCATCGTCCCGGGCCACGACGCGATCGTGCACTACGCCGCCGAGAGCCACAACGACAACTCTATCGCCGACCCGGAGCCGTTCCTGCGCACCAACGTCGAGGGCACCTTCCGACTGCTGGAGGCCGTGAGGAAGTACGGCATCCGCTACCACCACGTCTCCACCGACGAGGTCTACGGCGACCTGGCGCTCGACGACCCCGCCAAGTTCACCGAGGAGACGCCGTACCACCCGAGCTCGCCGTACAGCTCGACCAAGGCGTCCTCCGACATGCTCGTGCGCGCCTGGACCCGCACCTACGGGCTTCGCACCACGATCTCCAACTGCTCCAACAACTACGGCCCCTACCAGCACGTGGAGAAGTTCATCCCCAGGCAGATCACGAACATCGTCGACGGCGTCCGCCCCAAGCTCTACGGGAGGGGCGAGAACGTCCGCGACTGGATCCACACCGAGGACCACTCCTCGGCCGTCTGGGACATCCTCACCAAGGGCCGCATGGGGGAGACCTACCTCATCGGCGCCGACGGCGAGAGGGACAACATCACGGTCCTGCGCATGATCCTGGAGGCGATGGGCCGCGACCCCGAGGACTTCGACTGGGTCGCAGACCGCCCCGGACACGACCGCCGCTACGCCATCGACAGCACGAAGCTCCAGCGCGAGCTGGGCTGGAGGCCGGCGCACACCGACTTCGCCGAGGGGCTCAAGCGGACCATCGACTGGTACGTGGCCAACGAGTCCTGGTGGCGCCCGGCCAAGGAGGCCACCGAGGCCAGGTACAGGGCGCAGGGCCAGTAAGGAGGGGAGAGAGACATGGCTGACATCGCATTCGAGAAGGACCTCTCCGTCGCCGAGACCGGCATCGGGGGCCTCAAGGTCGTCGACCTCGCCGTCCACGGCGACTCGCGCGGCTGGTTCAAGGAGAACTGGCAGCGCGCCAAGATGACCGCCCTGGGCATCCCCGACCTCAGGGTCGTCCAGAACAACATCTCCTACAACGACAGCCGCGGCGTCACCCGCGGCATCCACGCCGAGCCCTGGGACAAGTTCATCTCGGTGGCCCGAGGCTCGGTCTTCGGCGCCTGGGTGGACCTTCGCGAGGGCAGCGCCACCTTCGGCAAGGTCTACACCTGCACCCTGGACCCGAGCAGGGCCATCTACGTCCCGCGCGGCGTGGGCAACTCCTTCCAGGCCCTTGAGGACGGCACCGCCTACACCTACCTGGTGGACGCCCACTGGTCGCTGGAGCTGAAGAGGACCTACACCTTCGTGAACCTCGCCGACCCCGATCTCGCCATCGAGTGGCCGATCCCGCTCGACCAGGCCACCGTCTCCGAGGCGGACAAAAACCACCCGATGCTGAGGGACGTCGTCCCCATGGCGCCGAAGCGCACGCTCGTCACCGGCTGCAACGGCCAGCTGGGCCATGCGGTCCGCAGACTCGCTGAGGAGCGCGGGGTCGCCAAGGACTTCGACTTCTGCGACATCGACACCTTCGACATGTCCGACCCGGAGGCCTACGATCAGTACGACTGGTCGCTCTACGGCACCGTCATCAACTGCGGCGCCTACACGGCCGTGGATAAAGCGGAGACCCCCGAGGGCCGCGTCATCGCCTGGAAGGCCAACGCGACCGGCCCGGCCCTCCTCGCCCGCACATGCTCTGATCACGGGATCACCCTCGTCCACGTGTCCTCCGACTACGTCTTCGACGGCGCCGCCGAGGCCCATACCGAGGAGGAGCCCTTCAGCCCGCTGTCCGTCTACGGCCAGACCAAGGCCGCCGGCGACATCGCCGTGGCAGGGTGCCCGCGCCACTACATCATGCGCAGCTCCTGGGTCATCGGCGAGGGGCACAACTTCGTCAAGACCATGAAGGGCCTGTCCGACCGCGTCGCCGACCCCGAGGACGGGCTCGAGCGGGTCACGGTCGTTGACGACCAGCTGGGCCGCCTGACCTTCACGCGCGACATGGCCGAGGCCATCTTCCACGTGCTGGGGACGCACGCCCCCTACGGCACCTACGACTGCACCGGCTCGGGCGCCGTGAAGAGCTGGGCGGACATCGCCCGCGCCGTCTTCGAAGCCGCCAACGGCAACGGGGAGAAGGTCGTGCCGGTATCGACCGCCGACTACTACGCGAACGCCTCGGGCCCCGTCGCCCCGCGCCCGGTCCACTCCGCGCTCGACCTGTCCAAGCTCGAGTCGGTCGGGTTCCACATGCCCGACTGGGAGGAAGAGCTGGGGGAGTACCTCAAGACGCTCTAGCCGATATCAACTTTTCGAGAGCAAAAGCCGCCGCTTGTTAACGGCGGCTTTTCTTGTGTCTAGCGTATAGACCCGCTGCAACAAGGGCGGCTGCGGTCGCCAGACTCACTGCAAGCCCCGTAATGGCGCCCGGGGTCTTGTAGGTCATCACGATCCTATTTGCGCCTTTCTGTATGTTCAGGGACGACAAGCCCTTATCGGCAGCGGGCGTTAGTTCTGCGGCCGTTCCGTTTACCGTTACGTTCCAGCCCTCATCGTACGGAACGCTCAGCAGCAGGTTGCCGTCATCTTTGGCGGTATACTCGCCTTCGATCCTTCCGTCCTCAAAAACCGTCGGAATAAAATCGCTCGTCTTAAGTTCGTTAATAATCTGCTCGAAAACGTCCAGATTGAGGGTGCAAAAGACCGGCTCATTGTCTTGAGGCATGTCTGTATAGCCCTCTGCGACTCCGATTGCCACCGTATGCTGGCTCGGGGTGTCCGATGCGTCTGCAATCTGTCGGATATTGTTGTCGAATCTCCAAGCCTCGTTTTTGATTGTTCGCTGGTCGATGGTGAGGGCGACGGGCCAATAACTGCCGGCGGTCGCATCTTTGTTGATGTAGAGATACCCGATGGAGCTTGCCGGTACAGTAACGCTCCATTGCTTTAAGCTATCGCCATTCTCCGTGCTCGCGGCCTCGATCTTGGTATAGAGCTCGACCTCGCGGCCTAGGATTTTGCTGTAGAGGTCATTCTGCTTTTCGAAGGGGTTCTCGCTCTTCAGCGTGCTGTTTTGGATATCGCTTGAGGCTGCGACGCCAATGCTGAGCGCATAGGGGTTCTCGTACACCGCGCTTGTGGAGTCGGCCTTATTTGTCTTGGCAGAAACGTATCCCGCAGGCGCGTTCTCGGCAATGGCGTACTTAACTCCCAGCAGGGCATCGACGGCAAGAATGGGTTCGGCATAACGGGTCGAAAACTCGCCGGCGCTGCTGTATCCAAGGGAGTTGAGTAATGCAATTGCCTGCGGGTTATTTGCGGATGAGTAGGACGACAGCTGGTTGTACCCAAGCGCTAAGCCCTCGTTGAGGGCAGCGCTATCGGCGCGCGTGGTCGTTCGATCGATACGGTAGAATGACGCAGGATCCTGGGCTTGAATGGCTGTGATCGTGTTGGTTGCGGTAGTCACATAAGTGCAGTTGGCATCTTCGGAATAGCCTGCGTACAGTTGGTTCCACATCACATGGGCGTTGATAAACAACTCAATTGCGGTGATTGTCAGGATTGGTAATACGACGGCGGGTCGATAGACATGACGAAATTTGGGCTGACCCTCGAACACCTGCAACGAATAGCCTGCGGCCCACATCGTAAAGAAGCCCAGCAAAAAGGCTGTGCGTGAATAGAACCCGTTGGGAACGCGCATGCCGCACCAGATGTACTCGAGCGGGCTCAAAACGGAGCTAGCGATCAGGACGGCTGTGACGACGAACGTTGCGATGCGTATCTTGGCCGAAACCTTGCGGTTAAACAGTAGGTTTATTGCAAGTAACATCATGATGACGCCGCAATAGAACTGCGGCGTATTCCCGTTATTCACCCACATGCCGGGGATGAAGCCCCTGATGAGCGATTTGAGACCTGTTTTAAGCAAAGGGCCAAGTGCCAGCACGGGGCCGCCTTTTGCCATGGCAAGGATGGTCGGCAAAAAGGTCCAGGCGGACAGGAGCAACCCAAGCACCATAGCCCCTGCAAATCGTAGAGCTCGGTCGAGCGTGAGCATCCAGCTATATCCTTCTGCAGCGACGTAATCGACAAACTCAACCAGTACGAAGATGCAGAGGAACAGGATGCTGATATAGGCCGTATACCAACAGAACATGACATTGAAAGCAATCGCAATAACGAGGCGTATCATTTGTTGTTCGCGAATGAGCTCGTAGCATCCGAAGGCGCAGATGGGTAGCAGGATAAGGCAATCAATCCAGAGCGGATTACACAAATTACTTATGTTCCAACTGCAAAACGTAAATGAGAGGGAAAGCAGGAATGCTGCGGGCTTGGGTAGACCAAAACGCCTTTGCAGGAACCATGCGCTGCTGATGTGAATGCAGCCAAGCTTGAGCGCGGTTATGGCAAATACGAAGAGCGTCAGCTTGTCTGCGGGAAACAGCACGCAGAGCAGGTTGAAGGGGCTGGCGAGGTAGTAGCTATAGAGCCCCCATGTGTTCATGCCGAGTCCTTGTGAGAAGGAATAGCGAAGGTTTGCCTCGCCTAAAAGGACGCGGCGAAACCACGCGAAGAAGTCGATGTATTGGTATTTGAGATCGTTGGTGAGAAACGAGTTGTCGCCAAAGGGGTAGACATGCCCCGCCGCTGCAAGCGCGACAAAAAGTGCGACGGAAAACGTGAAGCAGGCGGCGTAGAACGTCACATTCTTGAGCGTGCTGTTATTGGGTCGTGTCATCAGATTCCTCGTTGGATTCTCGAATGATATAGATGGGACGTCGCTTGGTTTCCAAGTAGGCTTTAGCCAAGTATTCACCGATGATTCCCAAGCACAGAAGCTGCATGCCGCCAAACAGCGTTATGAGGCAGGCGAGGGACGGCCATCCGCCGACAGGGTCACCCCAAACAAGCGTTTTGACCAGGATGACGATGAATCCCAGGATGGCAATGAGACAGAAAACGATACCCGTGAGGGCGGCGAGGGAGAGCGGCGCCGTGGAAAACGCGACGATGCCGTCGATGGAATAGAGGAGCAGCGACCAAAAGCTCCATTTGGTCTCGCCGGCCACGCGGTTGACGTTTACGTAGGGGAGCCATTTGGTCTTGAAGCCGACCCAGCCGTAAATGCCCTTGGAGAATCGGTTGTATTCGCCCATGGAGATGATGGCGTTAACCATAGGTCGCTTCATGAGCCTAAAATCGCGTGCTCCGTCGACGATGTCGGCCTTGGAAATGCGGTTGATGATCTTGTAGAACATGCGTGCGCAGAACGACCTGATGGGAGGTTCGCCTTCGCGGGTGGTCCTGCGCGTAGCGACGTTATCGTAGTTTTCGGTCTGCAAGATCTCGCACAGCTACGGCATCTACGAGGGCGGGTCCTGCATGTCGGCGTCCATGGTGGCGACATAGTCGCCCTTTGCGTGCTGGAGTCCGGCGAGTAGTGCCGCCTCCTTGCCAAAGTTGCGCGAGAAAGAGTGCCAGCGGATGGCGTATGGATGCGCCGCCGCGGCTTCTGCTTTCATGACGGCGAGTGTTTTGTCCGCCGAGCCATCGTCGATAAGGACTGCCTCAAAGGAGATATCAGCGTCCTTGTGGGTCATGATGCGAACGACGTCATCGAGCTCTTTAAGAAAGATGGGAAGAGATTCCTGCTCGTTGTAGCACGGCACGACGATGGAGATGAGTGGCATGGTTGTTACCTCTCGCTTGGCTTGGTGGAGGAGCGGCCGGGCTGATCGTTATAAGCGTATTTGCTGTACACGTTGACCTCCCATTGCTTTTTTTCGACCTTTGCCACGGAATCGAGGATAAATCCGGTCGCAAGGCTCAGGCCGCACAGGAACATAAACGAGGCGGCGAGCATGGCGGTGGGGAAGCGCGGGACGAGGCCGGTCTGGAAATACTCGACAACGATAGGCATGCCCAGGGCGAGGCCGATCACCGCAAACAGAAGCGCGACGAGGCTGAAGAACTTCAGCGGGCGGTAGTCCTTGAACAGCGTGCCGATCATCGCGACGACTTTAATGCCGTCGCTCACGGTATTGAGCTTGGACTCGGAGCCTTCCGGACGGTCGCGGTACTCGATGGGCACATCTTTGATACGCCAGCGGTGGTCGACGGCGTGGATCGAGAGCTCGGTTTCGATCTGGAAGCCCTCGGAAAGCACAGGGAAGGTTTTAACGAACGGGCGGCTCATGGCGCGGTAGCCTGTCATGACGTCATCGAAGCTGTAGCCATAGATCCACTTGATCATGGCGCGGACCAGATTATTGCCAAAGCCGTGGAAGGCACGCTTGTTCTCCTCGGCGTAGGTGCCGTTGGAAAGGCGGTCGCCTACGGTCATATCGGCCGTGCCGTTGAGGATAGGCTCGCAGAGGGCTTTGGCCGCCTCGGCGGGGTAGGTGTCGTCTCCGTCGACCATCAGATAACAATTGGCGTCGATATCGCGAAACATCTGGCGGCAGACGTTGCCCTTTCCCTGGCGGGGCTCAAAACGCACCGTGGCTCCGTGTTCGGTGGCGATGCGTGAAGTATCGTCCGACGAGTTGTTGTCATAGACATAGACCGTCGCCTGCGGAAGCTCGCGGTGAAAGTCGTCGATGACTTTGCCGATCGTGAGCGCTTCGTTGTAGCAGGGGATGATCACGGCGATGGATTCAGAATTCACTCAATGCTCCTTAAACATTCAATCCTTGAAAGTATAGCCGTTTGGGCTTGGCATCCTAAGATGTGGGTTAGTTCTCCAGTTTTGTTGCGCGAATCGTTTACATGACCGTCGGGTCTATACTGTTCGTTTGTCAACGATTACGAGTAAAGGAGTTGCATCCGTGTCGGATCAGACAAAGCAACAAGAAACTCGCAGTCTGCCTGCGACGTTTGCTAAGAACGAATTTGAGAAGGACGCGTTTATCCTTCGTCAGCTGGTTACCAAGGATTTTAAGATCAAGTATCGCCGCAGCGTGTTGGGTGTTGCGTGGTCGGTGCTCAACCCGCTGCTGATGATGATTGTCATGGCCATCGTGTTCTCGACGATTTTTGCCCAGGGCCGCAATGGCTCGATTACGCCCGAGATGTACCCGTTGTACTTGATCGTGGGTAACGTCACCTTTGCCGTTATGTCTGAGTCTACGAATCAGGCGCTGACGTCGATCGTGGGTGCGGCTCCGCTGCTCAAGAAGGTTAAAGTGCACCGCTGGGTCTTCCCAGTACAGAAGGTACTCTTCTCGCTGGTGAACTTTGCCTTCTCTCTGGTCGCCGTTGCCATTGTTATGCTGTGGTTCCACGTTATGCCATCTTGGCATCTCATTCTGCTGCCCGTTTGCCTACTTTTGCTCATGTGCTTCTGCATGGGCCTGGGCATGATGCTATCCGCCCTCACGGTTTTCTTCCGCGACGTTATGCATCTGTGGAGCGTCGTCATCACGGCATGGACTTACATTACGCCCATCTTCTGGACGACCGACTTCATTGCGCAAATGCCGCATCTCGTGCGCATTCTGGTCTATGCGAACCCCATGTACAACTACCTGCAGTTTATGCGTGATATCTTCCTGTTCCAGACCACGCCCTCGCTTATGACGTTTGGTATGTGCGTCGCTTGGGCGGTCCTTGCGCTTGTTATTGGCTACACCGTGTTCCATAAGTCCGAGCGCAAGTTCATCCTCTACATCTAAGGAGTGCTGTGATGACTGAATCTGTTGTTGATTACAGCGAACAGCCTCTGGCTGTCGAGGTCGACGACGTCACCATGATCTTTAACATGGCGTCCGAGTCGCTGACCAACCTCAAGGAGTACTTCATCAAGCTTGCCAAGCACGAGTTGTTCTTTGAGGAGTTTAGGGCGCTCAAGCATATCTCGTTTGATATTCATCGTGGCGAGGTCGTGGGCCTGGTGGGCACCAATGGCTCCGGTAAGTCCACGATGCTCAAGATCATCGCCGGTGTGCTTGAGCCAAGCGAGGGCAGTGTTAAGGTGCACGGTAACATCGCGCCGCTGATTGAGCTTGGTGCTGGCTTTGACCCCGAGCTGACCGCCCGCGAGAACATCTATCTGAACGGCGCCCTGCTCGGCTATACCAAGGAGTTCATCGATGCCAACTTTGACGGCATTATCGAATTCGCTGAGCTGCAGAACTTTGTCGATATGCCGCTTAAGAACTTCTCCTCGGGCATGGTGGCGCGTATCGCCTTTGCAATCGCGACGATTACCGAGCCCGATATTCTGATCGTTGACGAGACGTTGTCCGTCGGTGATGTGTTCTTCCAGCAGAAGTGCGAGGACCGTATCCAGCACTTTATCCAGAGCGGCGACGTGACGGTTCTGTTCGTTTCGCACTCTATGGAGCAGGTTGAGCGCATCTGCCAGCGTGCCGTTTGGATTGAGAAGGGTGACCTTCGCATGGACGGCCCGGTTGATGAGGTCTGCAAGGCGTACCGCGAGCAGTTCAACTAGGTTATAATTACTTGCGCCTGACGGGCTTGCGCTTGCTTGGGCGTGCGGTTATTTGCTCCATTAGCTCAGTTGGATAGAGCAGGGGACTTCTAATCCCAAGGTCGACGGTTCGAATCCGCCATGGAGCACCATCGTTTATTAAGCCCGGACCGCTAGGTGGTCTGGGCTTTTTTCATCTTGTGTGCTGCGGTTTTGAAGGGTTTGCCATGGGAAGCAAAAGGCTCGACTGGATAGATATTGCAAAGGGGATTGCAATTATTCTGGTCATTGTGGGGCACACCGTTCCAAATCCCTCTCCCTTGCGGCACGCGATCTTCTCGCTTCATATGCCGGTGTTCTTTATTCTTGCCGGGTATACGTTTAGGCCGAAGCCGTGGCGCGAGCTGCTGAGTGGTTCGGTGTCGCGCCTGCTGGTGCCGTATGTGGTTCTTGCGCTGGCGTGGCAGGTGCCGACGTTCTTAATGAGCGGCGCTCCTTTGACAAGCGGTACGCTGGTTGCGGGGCTTAAGACGCTTGTGTTTGCCTCGGGCGTTGATGTGCCCGGACTTGGCGTTACCGCCGTTGGCATGGCATGGTTTTTGGCAGCGCTGTTTACGTCGCGCATACTGTCTAATGTACTCGTGCGGCTGTTTGATCGCCGCGGGATTGAGGTTGTTTGGCAGGGCGTTGTCTGTGTCGCGATTGCCTTTTACGGTTTGAGCGTGTCTCGCTACTTTGGTGCTTACCTGCCGCTCGATTTGGATTTGAGCTGCTATATCGTCTTGCTGATGTGGATTGGTTATACGGCGCGCCAAAGGGGGCTGGAGCCGAGCGTGAGCAAGCCTCTGCTGTTTATTGGAGCCGGTGTTGCTTGGCTTATCCTTGCCGCGCTGAGTGGGCTTGAGCTTTCGAGCCGCCGCGTGGACGGGTTTGTGGTTGCGACAGTTGCCGCTCTTGCCGGCAGCTACTGCGTGTGCTGGGTTTCGATGGCGCTGGAGAACTTGAAAGACGTGCCGGTTTTGGGGCTTTTGAGCGAGGACTCGTGTTTTGCGGACAAGCCAGTCTGGCGATCTTTGCGATCCATGCGGTCGATTGGTTTATTCCTTGGCAGACCATGCCTCTGCTTATGACGCTGCCAGCATCATGGTTCTTCGCGTCAATCGTACGCTGTGCCTGCGATATTGGGTTGGCATACGTGATCAAGAAGGCGTAATAACAGTGGGGAGGACCAATCTGGCCCTCCCCACTGTTATTTATTCAGTAGTGTTGCGGTCTTACTTTTCGAGATGCTCCCTCAGCAGCTCCAGCGCGTGGGCATATCCCTGCAGGCCTTCGCCAGTGATGGTGGCGAAGCAGGCTAGGCGTGCGTAGCTCACTTGGCGGAAGTCCTCGCGGGTCTCGACGGCGCTGATGTGGACCTCCACGGCGGGGATGGCCACGGCCTTGAGGGCATCGAGGATTGCGACGCTCGTGTGCGTGTAGGCAGCCGGATTGATGACGATGCCGTCGACCTTGCCGTATGCCTCCTGGATTTTGTCGACGATGCTGCCCTCGTGGTTGGACTGGAAGATCTCGACCTCGTCAAAGCCCTGCGCGGCGCCCGCCTCCTGGCAGATCTGGACCAGGCGGTCGTAGTTGTCGCTGCCGTAGATACCCGGCTCGCGAATGCCGAGCATGTTGAGGTTGGGGCCGTTGATGACGAGTGCTTTCATGGTTGCTTCCTTTGCAGTCGAGAAACCACCACAAAGGTGCCTGTCCCCTTTGTGGTGGTTTTGGTTAGAGAGCGGGTGGGAGGGTGTCGAGGAGGGCTCGGGCGGTGTTGGCGGCGCAGTCGCGCGAGTCGATGATGTAGCCGGCCCAGGCGCGGTAGCGCGGCATACGCTGCTCGGCCAGCTTGTCGATACCGTCGCGGGCGGTGATGGGGCGACCCTTGTGGGCGAGCTCATCGAGCTTACGGTTGAGCATCACAATCTGACTGTTCTGGTGCAGCAGCGGGTAGTTCTCGTCTCGCGTGACGACGCCGCCGCCGGTGGAGAGCACCAGGCCGCTGCGCTTGGAGATGTCGGCCAGGGCCGACGTCTCCTGCTCGCGGAAGGCCGGCTCGCCACGCTCGACGATAAAGTCGGCGCAAGGCATGCCCAGACGCTCCTCGAGGGCGTGGTCCAGGTCGATGTGCTCGCGGCCGGTGAGCAGGGCGATCTGCTCACCCACGCGGGTTTTGCCCGAGCCCGGCATGCCGATCAGGGCAATGTTCTGCTCGCGGTGTGACAGGCGCTCCGTCACGTCCAGAATGCGCTCGCGCGGGGTAACCTGGCCGGTATAGCGCTCAACGGCTTGCGCCGCCTGAGCCACAAGCATGAGCAAACCGCCGATGCAGGGGATGCCGCGACGCTCGGCCTCGAGCATGAGTCCCGTACGGGCGGGGTTGTAGACGATATCGATGACGCCCCCGAGCGCGTCGAGGCCCTCGAGCGTGCAAGGCGCGTCGGGGCAGTGGGGGAACATACCGGCAGGCGTGCAGTTGACGAGCAGCGCGGCGTCGGACTGCTGTGCGATGTTGTCGTAGTTGATCTCGCTTGTGCGGCCCACGGGCACCACGGTGGCGCCTAGGTCGCCGAGCACCATGCTTGCCGTGGTGCCGGCACCGCCGGTGGCGCCAAGCACGAGGACCTTTTTGCCAGCAACCTCTACGCCCAACTCCTCGACCAGGCACTGAAAACCAAAGTAGTCGGTGTTGTCGCCGCGCAGGCGACCGTCAGGTAGGCGTGTGATGGTGTTGACGTTGCCCATGCGCTCGGCGAGCGGGCTCAGTTCGTCCAGATACTCCATGACGGCACGCTTGTAGGGGATGGTCACGTTGGTACCCTCCCATTCGTCGCCCGTCATAAAGGCCGCGAGGTCCTCGGGCTCGCGCTCAAAACGCACGTACTCAAGCTCCGCCAGCTCTTTGTAGATGGTCGGGGTGTAGCTGTGGCCCAGCACGCGGCCCAGCACGCCGTAGGGGCGGGTTGCGGCGGTATCGGTCATCTAGAGCACCTCCGTGTAGCTGCCAAAGTAGGTGAAGCTCTCGCACACGTCGTCGATGGAATCGAGCAGGTCGTCGAGGGCCTTGCTGCCAAAGGGGCAGTCCAGATCAAAGTAGAACATAAACTCAAAGTCGCGGCCGGGGATGGGGCGGCTCTCGAGCTTGATGAGGTTGATGTTGAGTGCGTAGAAGCGCTCGAGCACGCGATAGAGGGCGCCCGGCTCGTTGGCCGTGGTGATCATGAGCGAGGTGCGATTAGCGCCGGGGTAGACGCGCGGCTCGCGGCCGATGACGACAAAGCGCGTGTAGTTGTTGTCCGAGTCTTGGATATTGGGCTCCAGCACCTCGAGGCCATACAGCGTGGCACAGCTGCGCGAGGCGATGGCGGCGACGTCGGTGCGCTCGGAGTTGGCGACCATCTCGGCCGACATGGCCGTGTTTGGGTACTTGGTGGCGTGCAGGTCGTGGGACTCGATAAAGCCGGCACACTGGGCAATGGCTTGGCCGTGGCTGTAGACCTCGCGCACGTCGGCGAGCTTGGTGCCGGGCTTGACGAGCAAGTTGTGGTCGATCTTGAGGCGAAGCGAGCGCACGATGTGGAAGTCGAACTGGGCGAGCAGGTCGTAGACGGCGTTGACCGAGCCGGCGGTGGAGTTCTCGATGGGCAGCACGCCAAACTCGCAGAAGCCGTCGCGCACAGCGCGCATAACGCCTTCGAAGGTCTCGAAAAACGCGATGTCGGGCACGTCGAAGAGTTTGCACGCGGCGATCTGGCTATAGGCACCCTCCACGCCCTGGCAGGCAACGGTGGCCGTTTGAGGGAAGGCCGTGTCGGAGACTGCAGCCGTGGCGTGGGCCTTTTGCGAGACGGTGATGCCCTTGAGCTCGTTGATGTAGCGCTGCTGCTCGGCCTTGCTCATGCTCATGAGGAGACGGAACAGGGTGATGGTCTGCGCCTCGTAGCGCTCGGGCGCGCGGCTGGCGAGGTTGTTGAGCTTGGAGCGCTCACGGGCGGGGTCGAAGACGGCCTTGCCCATCTCGATTTTTGACTTGGCTACCTCGGTGGCAATGTCCATGCGCTCGACAAAGCTGTTGAGGAGCGTGGTGTCGATGCCATCGATGGCCTGGCGGATGTCAGCAAGGTCCATGGAGGCCCCTTTCACGTAACGGCTGAGTTGGCAGGCAACCCAGGTGAGTCGGGTTAGAGCTGGGCGGCGTCCTCGAGGAGAGCGTCCCAGATGGCGAGGGCGGCGGCTGCTTCGGCTACGGGGACGGCTCGGGGGACGATGCAGGGATCGTGGCGGCCGTGGATCGAGAGCTCGGCATTTTCCATGGCGTCCATGTCTACGGTCTGCTGCTCGCGGCCAATGGAGGGCGTCGGCTTCACGGCCATACGCCACATGACGGGTGCGCCGGTGGAGATGCCGCCCAGAATGCCGCCGGCGTTATTGGACTCGACTGCAATGTCGCCGGTCTCTGCATCAACGCGGTATGGGTCGTTGTTCTCGCTGCCGCGCATGGCGGCCACGGCAAAGCCCATGCCAAACTCCACGCCCTTCACGGCGGGAATGCCAAACGCAATCTGCGCGATGCGGTTCTCGATGCCATCGAACATGGGGTCACCGATGCCCGCGGGAAGCCCGTAGATGCCGCACTCCACAATGCCGCCGATGCTGTCGAGTTCATCGCGCGCGGCCAGAATTTCCTCGCGCATGCGACCGGCAGCGGCGGCGTCGATGCAGGGCAGGTCGTTCGTAAGGATCGCCTTGCGGTCAGCCTCGCGATAGACCATGTCGTCCATGGGCAGGTCGGAGATGCCGCCGATCTGCGCGACGTGCGCCATGACCTTGATGCCACGGGCCTCGAGCGCCTGCAGCGCGATGCCGCCGGCGATGCATAGGGGAGCCGTTAGGCGGCCGGAGAAGTGCCCGCCGCCCGCGACGTCGTGCATGTTGTGGTACTTCAAGCGCGCAGGGAAGTCCGCATGTCCCGGACGGGGCTTGCGGCGCAGCTCGGAGTAATCCTTGGAGCGCGTGTTGGTGTTCTCAATAATCGCGGCGATGGGCGCGCCGGTGGTATATCCATCGACAACACCGGCGATGATGTGCGCGGTGTCGGCCTCGCGGCGTTTGGTCGCGGTCTCGTCGCGACCGGGGGCGCGACGGTCGAGGAAGGCCTGCAGCTTCTCCTGGTTCACGGCGATGCCCGCCGGGATGCCATCGAGCGAGCAGCCGATAGCGGGGGAGTGAGATTGGCCGAAGATGCTCAGATGCAAGACGTTGCCAAAGGTCGAGGACATGCTATTCCTCCTCGAGTGTGACCTTGCCGCCCAGCAGGCGGTAGTGGTCGAAGAAATCGGGATAGGACTTGTTGACGGCCTCGGCGCCGTGAATCACGACCTCTCCAGCGGCGCGGCTCGCAGCGATGGCAGCCATCATGGCGATGCGGTGATCGTTGTGCGAGTCGACCTCGCCGCCAGTAAAGGCGTCGACACCCTTGATGATGAGGTCGTCACCGGCAATGCGTACCTGTGCGCCCAGTGCGGTGAGCTCGCGGGTGGTAGTAGCCAGACGGTCGGATTCCTTGATGCGCAGGCGGGCGCAATCGCGGATGAACGTGCGGCCTTGCGCCAGCGATGCCACGGCCGAGACAACGGGCACCAGGTCGGGGATGTCGTGGGCACTCATCTCAAAGCCGGCGAGCTTGTCGGACTGCACGGTGGCGGCGTTGGTGGAGCGCACGATGCGGGCGCCAAAGCGCGAAAGCGCGGCAAGCACGTTGCGGTCGCCCTGTGCGGAGCTCAGGGACACGCCCTCGACGGTGATGGGGTCGGTGCCGATAGCGCCGGCACACAGCCAAAAGGCAGCGTTGGACCAGTCGCCCTCGACGGCCACGCTGCCGGGCGTGCGGTACGAGCCGCTGCTCACGCGGAAGTTCGTGACCTCGGGCTGGCCGTCCTTGGCCGGAATGCGCTCGACGTTGACCTCAACGCCAAAGGCCTTCATGGCCTGGATCGTTAGGTTGATGTAGGGGCGGCTCTCAATGAGGCCAGTCACCTGCACACAGGAGGGCTGGGCGAGCAACGGGGCTGCCAGCAGCAGGCCCGAGATGTACTGCGAGCTTACGTTGCCCGGCAGCACAAAGGTGCCCGGGCGCATGCGTCCGCTTGTCTTGAGCGGAAAACCGCCCAGACCCTGTAGGTCGCAGCCGGCGGCAATGATCTCGTCCGAGAGCGGGGACAGCGGGCGTGCGCCTAGGCGGCCCTGTCCCACAAAGGTTGCCTCTGCCCCCAGCGCGCAGGCGACGGGCAGCATAAAGCGGAGCGTGGAGCCGCTCTCGCCGCAGTCGAGCGTGCCGCCGGCAAGGGCCTTGAGCAGGCCAAACTCAACACTCTTCATGGTGGGGTGGACCTGGAAGCCGTCCTCGGCGGTCTCAATGCGAGCACCCAGGGCCGTGAGGCAACGCACCGTGGCCTCGATGTCGGCGCAGGTGGTGTTGCAGGTGACGTGCGTCTCGCCGTTGGCAAGCGCAGCGCAGATGATCAGGCGATGCGCCATCGACTTGGACGCGATGGCGGGAACGGTGCCCTTAAGCGGGGACGGGGTGATGCGGGCTAGCATGCGGATGCGTCTCCCTTCTGGCCGAGGCCTTCGGCAATGAGTTCGTGGAAAGCGGAAAGCGGCGTGCGGTCGATGCTGCAGCGGCCAATGCCGTGCGGAATCACCAGGTCGATAGTGTCACCGGCACGTTTTTTGTCGTGCAGCGCCTCGGCAAAGATGGCGTCGGCCGAAAGCTCGCAGCGGGTCTTGAGACCATGGCGGGCGCAGAGCTCCTCGATGTGGCCGGGAAGTTCGGCGTCGCAGACGCCGTGCAGGGCTGCGGCGCGCGTGATGATGCCCATGCCGATCGACACGCAGTTGCCGTGTCCAAGCTCAAAGTGCTCGCAGGCCTCGACGGCGTGTCCGGCGCTGTGTCCAAAGTTGAGGAGCTTGCGTTGGTTGGTTTCGCGCTCGTCGGCGACGACCACGGCGCGCTTGATGTCGATATTGCGGGCGATGATGAGCGCTACGCGGGCCACATCGCGGTTGAGTAGCTCAAGCGTAAGCGGGGTCTTCTCCAGTTCGGCGAAAAGCTCCGGGTCGGCGATCACGGCGTGTTTCACAACCTCGCCGCAGCCGTCGGCGAACTGCTCGGGCGTGAGGGTGGCCAGGCACCCCACGTCGGCGATAACCACGCTCGGCTGCCAAAAGGCGCCGGCCAAGTTCTTGCCGGCAGCCAGGTCGATGGCGGTCTTGCCGCCCACCGACGAATCCACCATGGCGAGCAGACTCGTCGGGATCTGCACAAACTTGCAGCCGCGCATGTAGGTGGCGGCCACAAAGCCCGCCACGTCGCCCACGACGCCGCCACCGAGTGCCACGATCACGTCGGAGCGCGAAAGCTCGTGCTCTGCCACAAACTCCATAATGGCAACATAGGTTTCGGCGCGCTTATGGGCCTCTCCGGCCTCGAAGGTGCAGATGCTCACCTCGTAGCCTGACGCCTCCAGGCTCTGCTTAACGGGCATCTGGTAGAGCGGGCCCACGTTGGTGTCCGTCACGATGACGGCCTTGGTACCGCCGGCAGTGGCGCGCACGAGTGGTCCCGCCTGCTCCAGCAAAAACGTGCCAACATGCACCTGGTAGGGGCGTGCAGTGTCGATATCGATGGTAATCGCCATAAGCTTCGGTCCTTTCGACCTGGCGTGATAGGTGGTCTAGTGGGAGGTCTCGTCGTCGAGCGCGCGCTTAATGCGGTCGCCCTCGGCAAGGAGATTCTCCAGATAGCGCTGGTCGCGGTCCTTGAGCGCACGGCTGTAGGCGCCGAGCGATTCGATCAGATGGTCGATCTCGTAGGCGAGCGCGTCGGCGTCGTCGATCATGAGCTCGGACCACATTTGCGGGTTGAGGTGCGCCACGCGGGTGAGATCGCGGTAGCTACCGGCCGAAAAGCCGTGGTGGACCTGGGCGGTGGGGCTTTTGACGTAGGCGTTGGACACCACGTGCGCAAGCTGGCTCGTGAAGGCGATGACGCGGTCGTGCTCGGCGGCGCTGGTCACGCTGAACTTGCCAAAGCCCAAGGGGCGCACCATCTCGCGCACCTGGCCCAAAAGCTCCAGTTTGAGCGCATCGTCCACCGCGGGCGGCACGAGCACGAGTGGCGCGCCCTGGAACAGGTCGGCGCGGGAGTGTGCGTAGCCCGAGTACTGCGTGCCCGCCATGGGGTGTGCGCCCACAAAGTAAAAGCCGTGCTCACGGGCAAGCTCAAAGGCACGTTCGCACACGATGCCCTTGACGCCCACGGTGTCGATCACCACGGGACCCATGATGGCCTCGGTGTCGGTGGCGTCGGCGAGGGCCTGGGCATGCGCCTCGAGCCACTCGATGCAGGCCTCGGGGTAGCAAGCCAGGACGATGATGTCGCATTCGCCGAGTGTCTCGTCGTTGAGCTCTCCGGCGACAGTGCCCATGCTGGCGGCCGTCATGACATCGTCATCGGGGTCCCAGGCCAGCACGCGGACGCCCGCCTGGGCATAGCCGCGGGCAAAGCTACCGCCGATGAGGCCAAGGCCGACGATACCGGCGCACTTGGGGCCGCCCTGGTTAACGCGCGCGTTTCTCACCGTACCCATGGGCTACTCCATGGTCTCTTGGCAGACGACCTCGCGGATGGCGCGAATGCGGCGCATGGTGTCGTCGAACTGGTCGGGGGTGAGGGCCTGAGCGCCGTCGGACCATGCGCGGCTGGGCTCGTCGTGGACCTCGATCTCCAGGCCGTTGGCGCCGCAGGCGGTCGCGGCGAGCGCCATGGGCTCAACGTAGCGGGTGTAGCCGGTGGCGTGGCTGGGGTCGGCGACGACGGGCAGGTGCGACAGGTGGTGCAGAACCGGCACGGCGTTGAGGTCGAAGGTATTGCGGGTGCGGGTCTCGAAGGTGCGGATACCGCGCTCGCACAGGATGACGTTGTCGTTGCCCTCGCTCATGATGTACTCGGCTGCCATAAGCAGCTCGTCGATCGTGCCGGACATGCCGCGCTTGAGCAGAATCGGGGTTTGGGTCTTGCCGACCTCCTTGAGCAGGGGGAAGTTCTGGGCGTTGCGGGCGCCGATCTGCATGACGTCAATCTTCTTGTCCAAGAAGACCTGCACGTCGCGTGGATCCATGATCTCGGTGACGATCGGCATGTCGAGCTCGGCAGACGCCTCGCACAGCAGGTCGAGGCCGGCGGGGCCCATGCCCTGGTAGGCGTAGGGGGAGGTGCGGGGCTTGTAGGCACCGCCGCGCAGCATCGTGGCGCCGGCGGCCTTCACGCGGCGTGCGATGCGGATGAGGTTCTCGCCCTCGACGGAGCAGGGACCGGCGATGACCTGGAACTGGTCGCCGCCGATCTTGACGCCGTGACCGCAGTCGATGACGGAGTCCTCGGGGTGGAACTTGCGGTTGGCGCGCTTGAACGGCTCGGAGACGCGCTGCACGCGCTCGACGACATCCATGGACTCGAGCAGGAACGGGTCGATCTTGGTCGTATCGCCCACCAGGCCGATAATCGTCTCATTCTCGCCGCGCGAGACATCGGTCTTCAGGCCCTTTTTCTCAATCCAGCTGACGATATGGCCGACGGCCTCGTCGCTGGCGCTCTGCTTTAAAATTGCAATCATGGTGTGCCTCTCACCTCGATGGATAACTTTTGCAAAAACGGCCCGCATCGCGAGCCGTGTATATATGGTGCATGAGAGTTTATACTATCTGACTCGCTTTTGCCTTCTAAAGTGGGCCGTTGCGCCGCGTCTTCCTCGGAATTGCAAAGCTTTTTCTTTTATTTTGATAGCCCGTGGTGCACTTGGGTATAATGCCAAACGTTGGCCCTATTAGCTCAGGGGATTAGAGCGTCTGCCTCCGGAGCAGAAGGCCGTTGGTTCGAATCCAACATGGGGCACCATCGAACGTAAGACCGTCCGAACCTCGCATGGTCCGGGCGGTTTTTCTTATACCGACGCGACGTGATGGGACGTGGTATGGCAGCAACGGATATCGAGCGCGGACTCTCAACCGCCGAGGTCGAGGAGCGTATCGCCGCCGGTAAAATCAACCGCAACATGGAACTCAAGACCAAGTCGGTCAAAGAGCTCATCATCGAGAACCTCTGCACGCTGTTCAATTTGATCAACGTGATCTTGGCTTTCCTGGTCATTTTGACCGGTTCGTTTAAGAATCTGACGTTCCTGTTCGTGGTGTTTCTCAATACCGCTATTGGCGTCATCCAGTCCATGCGTTCCAAGAAGATGGTCGATAAGCTCACGCTGCTGACCTCCAAGAAGGCCATCGCGGTGCGCGACGGCGCCGAGGTGGAGCTCGACTTGGACCAGATCGTGCTCGACGACATCATCCGCCTGGGGCGCGGCGACCAGATTCCCGCCGACGCCGTGGTGGTTTCGGGCGAGGCGCTCGTGAACGAGAGCTTGCTGACGGGCGAGAGCGACCTTATCAAGAAACAGCCAGGTTCCGAGCTCATGAGCGGCAGCTTTATCGACTCGGGCCTGCTACGCGCCCGCGTGATTCATGTCGGCGCCGACAACTACGTGGCCAAAATTAATAACGAGGCCAAGTACGTCAAAAAGGTCAATTCCGAGATCATGAACGCGCTTAACGCCATCGTGCGCTTTGCGAGCATCATCATGATCCCGCTCGGTTTGGCGTTGTTTGCCTCGAGTGTGAGCGAGCTGTGGGATGCCGCGGGAACCCCGGGCGATAGCGCGCTTTCGTGGTGCTTCTCCGAGCTGCTGGCTGGTCATGTGCCTTCGTCGGCGCTGCTGTCCACGGTGGGCGCCCTGCTGGGCATGATCCCGCAAGGCCTGGTGCTGCTGACCTCGTCGGTGCTCGCCATCGCCACGGTGCGCCTGGCCCGCCGCAAGGTGCTGGCGCAGCAGCTCTACTGCATCGAGACGCTCGCTCGCGTCGATGTACTGTGCCTGGACAAGACGGGCACCATCACGTCGGGCCGCATGGAGGTCGAGGGCACGTATCCGCTGCCGGTTGAGGGCGTGAGCCTAGGCGCCGGCTCGGACGAGGCGGCTGTTCCAGTCGATTCCACGGTGCTCGATTTTGCGCTGGCTAACGTCGCGCGTGCGACTTCGGCCGATGCCAACGAGACCTGCCAAGCGCTGCTCAACTATTACGCCGATCGCCCGGTCGAGGTGTCTGAGCCGCTGTCGGTCATTCCGTTCTCGTCGTCTAAAAAATGGAGTGGCGCTTCGTTTGCGCAGGGCTCCTACGTAATGGGCGCCGCGCAGTTTGTGCTCTCTGATCGTGTGTTTTCTCAGGTCGAGAACCGTGTCGCCGAGCTTGCCGATACCTGCCGCGTGCTCGTGGTGGCGCGCGTGGACGGCTTTACGCCCGATGGCGATATGGTGGGCGAGGCCGAGCCCGTGGGCTTTGTGACCATCCGTGACGAGATTCGTACCTCAGCGGCCGAGACCATCGGTTACTTTAACGAGCAGGGCGTGACCCTCAACGTGATCAGTGGCGACGACCCGCGTACGGTGTCGTCGATCGCGCGCGTGGTGGGCGTGCCGGGGGCGGACGCTTATGTGGACGCCACGACGCTCGATACGCCGGCCAAGCTCGATGCCGCAGTGGACCGCTACCATGTCTTTGGTCGTGTGACCCCGCAGCAGAAGCGCGAGCTCGTGCAGGCGCTCAAGCGCCGCGAGCACACCGTGGCCATGACGGGCGACGGCGTCAACGACGTGCTGGCTCTCAAGGAGGCCGACTGCTCCGTTGCCATGGCGGCCGGCTCCGATGCCGCGCGCAACGTGGCCGAGATCGTACTCGTCGACAACGACTTTGCCTCGATGCCCGCCGTGGTGGCCGAGGGCCGTCGCTCCATCAATAACCTGCAGCGTTCGGCCTCGCTGTTCCTTACCAAGACGCTGTTCTCGATGGGCCTGGCCGCGCTGTGCATCGCGCTGCCGCCGTACCCCTTCGAGCCCATCCAGATGACGCTCATCAACTTCTTCTGCATCGGCGCGCCGGGCTTTGTGTTGGGCCTGGAGCCCAACAATGCTCGCGTGAAGGGGTCATTTTTGACCAACGTGCTCAAGCGTGCACTGCCGGCGTCGATTGCGGTCATTTTGGCTGCGGCGCTCGATATCTTTGTGGCGCGCGTGTTTGGTTTTAGCCAGCTCACGCTGTCTACGATGTGCCTGCTTACGTCGTGTGCGGCGAGCGTCAGCCTGATCTGGCGCATCTCGCAGCCTCTCACGCCCTTACGTGTTGTGCTCTTTGTGTTTGTAGTCGCCGGCATCCTGACGGGGGTTATCGGATTCCCGAAGCTGCTGTCTATTGCCAACCTGACGATGGGTCAGATGGTTATCTTGGCTGTCATCGTGGTCTTTACCTGTTCGGTGTTCTTTAAGCTCGCCACGATGATGGATTCGCTCAAGCCGCGTCGTCGTCATGCCGCAACTGGTTTTGGCCGCGGCGTGCGCGTCCGCCTGGGTCGCGGTGGCGGCAAGGTGAGCTCGACGGGTTCGACGGCCGAGCGTTTTGCCAAGCGCGTCGCCGCCGACATGGCGCAGCGCCGCGAAGCTCGCACCGTTCGTGAGGCCGAGGCCCGCGCACTCGAGGGCGTGGCCCAGGTCCAACCCAAGAAAAAGAGGAGTGCCGGAGCCAAACGCTCTCGCGTGACCAAGTCCGCCCAAGGCATCAAAGTCTCGATGCCAAGCAAAAAGAAGAAGTAGCTACGCGCCCTGGCGATGTTGAATTGGTGCCTTGTTCCTGTGGGGCCGTGGCGATGTTATGCTCTAACCTCGATTGTTTGAATTGCTTCGAAAAGAGGATGCCGTGATCTGCCCGCATTGCCTTAAGACTATCGAGGACGGCGCCTCGTTCTGCCCCTACTGCAACGCCTATGTGGGTCCGGGCGATGGTCCCGAGCACACCGAGTTCGTGTTCTGTGAGGGCTGCGGTGCCCGTCTTTCTCCGCATGATCGTACGTGCCCCAAATGCGGACGCCCCGCTCCGGGTATCCTCTCCGAGGACGCGGCCGCATCCGATCTGGCTGCGGGCCGCACGGCGGGCTTTCCGCGCCTAACGCAAGAGCAGATCGATACCGAGGTGCCGCATGCGCCCGCCTCGGCAGCCGCGGTTCTTTCGGACGCCGCCGACCCCAATGAGACCTGCGTGCTGCCGGCTTTCGATAAGGATTTCGGTATCCCCAAGGTCGATATTCCCACGCCCGTTTCCTTGCATGACGATGCTCAAAAGTCCAAGCGCAAGGTGCACCCCGACGAGGACGCCTATCACAAGCACAAGCGTCATATCCCCAAGCCGCTCATCGTCATCGCGGTCCTTGCCTTTGTGTGCGGTGGTGCGTATTGGTTCGTGACGGCCGATCCCATGGGTGTAATGCCTGGCTTCTACGACCAGTTTGGCCAAGCTGCACAAACCACCTTCCCCACGCGCCAAAAGGGCGAGGCGACCGAGGACGATACCAAGCAGGACGATTCTGCCGAGGTGGTCCAGGAAGAAACCGTGCTCACCGATGATCAGCTCTATACCAGGCTCGACGGTCTGTATCAGACCATCGTGTCCTACGCTGACGAGGACCAGATCGGCGAGGTCATCGATTCCTTTAACAACGGCTATCTCCGAACGCCGCTGTCCACCCGTCAGGAGCTGTCGCAGAGTGCCTACGCCCTGCGCGACCAGATTAAAAAGACGCAAGATGAGCTCAACAACCTCAAGTACCAAGATGATACGGTCTATGCGGACGACATCGCCCACTTAAAGCAGCTTGCTAAGTGGATGTATGAGCGCGTCGACGTGATCTGCCAGAGCTGGGATATCTCGCTGGCCATTCCCGATGGCGAGTCGATGAGTTCCCACCAAAGCGAGATCCTGGCGCCCATCGCACAGGGCGGCAACAGCGCGCTCAACCAGTACGACGCCAACGTGGGCTCCTGGAAGCCGCAGCAGCATTCCTAAAATTAGTTCGCCATGGTCGGCATAACCTACGTGCGCAATTGATGTAAGCCCGTGCTTATTGCTACAATTCGTACAAATATGCTTTAAACGCACGAGGAAGGAACCACATGTTTGGTTTTAAGAAAGAGCTCTACACGCCCGAGTATCAGCTTGCCGGCGACGAGTGCGCCGTAATCGAGACGTCGAAGGGTACCATCAAGGTCAAGTTTGACGGCGAGGGCGCTCCCATTCATGTCGCGAACTTCTGCGAGCTTTCCACGATGGGTTTCTATGATGGCCTTAAGTTCCATCGCTATGTGCCCGGTTTTGTCATCCAGGGCGGCGACCCCAATACCCGTGATATGTCCGGCGCCGATGTCGCTGCCGGCCTTGAGGGCCCCGACGGCATGCCCGGTACCGGTGGCCCCGGCTACTGCATCAAGGGCGAGTTTGCCACCAATCCGCGCAACAGCCATGTCGATGGCGCCCTTGCCATGGCACGCTCCATGGACCCCGATTCCGCGGGTTCGCAGTTCTACTTCTGCCTGGGTGCCCAGCATAACCTTGATTCCGGTTATACCGTCTTTGGTACCACGGTCGAGGGTCTCGATGTGATTTCGCAGCTGCGTGCCGGCGACGAGATCGTCCATGTCGAGATCGTTCACGAGTAAAGGGGACTTCCTTGAATAGCCAGCTGATCCAACAGGGCCGCGCCGCTTACCGCGCGGGTGATTTTTCCGCTGCAGCCCAGATGCTTGGGGCGGCAAAGACTCCCGATGAGATTATGGGCGAGGCCGACCACCTTCGTGGCAACGCCTTGATGCACCTGGGCATGTATGCCGAGGCCGCCGAGGCTTATGCCGCCGCCCTCAACGACGGCACCTACGGCAAGCGCGGCGCGCTGCTCACCAACCGCGGCAAGGCGCTCGCCGCCGTGGGCGACTACACGACGGCCGCCCAGGCGTTCTCTGCTGCTACGCAGGATGCTTCCTATGCCACGCCGTTCAAGGCCTATCTGGGCCTGGGTAACGCGCTGTTCCAGTCGGGCGACTATGCCAACGCGGGTACTGCCTTCCGTCAGGCTGCCATCGACGGCGCCAATCCGGCTCCTGCCGCCGCGCTCGGCGAGCTTGGTCGTTGCTTCATTAAGCTCGGCCGTCCGGCGGATGCCGTGGAGACCTACCGCACGGCTATCGACTTTGCCGGCCCCCGCGACGACACGCGTGCGCTCAACGCCGGCATGGGTCAGGCGCTTTCTGCCGCCGGCCGTCCCTCCGACGCACTCGACGCCTTTAACGCCGCTACTGCCGATGGCATCTACCAGCTCACCTCCGAGCAGGCCGATGAGCTTGCCCGCGTGTACGATTCGCTTGCCGCGCTGTCTGCCCAGACGGCTATGGCCACGGCTCCGGCGCCCGCGATGGACGCTCCTGCCGTCGATCCGCTCGATCCTACGGGCGCGACCGGTCAGTTTATGCCCGATCCCTCGGACACCGGCTTCTTTACGCTGTCCGAGTCCGAGATGGTCCAGCAGGACCGTCAGGATCGCAAACAGGCCAAGGTCCGTCGTCGCCATCGCCACACGGGTCTCAAAGTCTTCATCGTGCTGCTTCTGCTCATTTTGATCGCCGCGGGCGGTCTGGGCTTTGCCTACACGCGCGGCTTTGGCTTCCCGTCTCAGGAGTCTGTCGTTACCGATCTGTTCCAGGCTGCCGGTGACGGTGACACCGCAAAGGCCGAGTCTTGCCTGGCCTCGAGCCTGTCCGAGGACGCTAAGTCGATGATCATCTCCTCGATTCCGCAGGGTGCCACCGTGTCCGTCGAGGGCATGGATCAGTCCATGACCGAGACGACCGCTAAGGTGAAGGCATCGCTGTCCAAGGGCGGCGAGCAGGAGTACACCGTCAAATTCGTGCGCTCCGACAACCATATCGGCTGGGCCGTTTCCTCGCTCGATATGGATTTCTCGGCTGCTGACAACCAGTAGTGACCTTATGGGATTTAGCTTTGCCCGGCGCTTCACAGCAAGTGAGGTGCCGGGCTTGCGCTAGTATGATGAGCTAGTAGTTTTCCAGCAATCATCCAACACATCAGGAGTTGCGTTGTTTTCTTTGATGGATATGTTCTTCGGTAGCTATGCGGGCGATCTTGCCATCGACCTCGGCACCGCAAATACGCTTGTCTCCGTGCGCGGCAAGGGCATCGTCATCCGCGAGCCCTCCGTCGTCGCCATCGACAAGAACGACGAGCGCATCCTGGCGGTCGGTATCGAGGCAAAGCGCATGCTCGGCCGTACGCCCGGCAACATCGTGGCCGTTCGTCCCCTGAAGGACGGCGTCATCGCCGACTTCGATGTTACCGAGGCCATGCTTCGCTACTTTATCGACAAGGCTTCCGAGAAGCGCTATCCGTGGACCCCGCGTCCGCGCGTTGTCGTCTGCGTTCCCTCCGGCGTCACGTCGGTCGAGAAGCGTGCCGTCTTTGAGGCCACGATCCAAGCCGGTGCCCGCCAGGCCTACCTGATCGAGGAGCCCATGGCCGCCGCTATCGGCGCCGACCTGCCCGTCGAGGAACCCACCGGCTCCATGGTCATCGACATCGGTGGCGGTACCACCGAGGTTGCCGTTATCGCTATGGGCGGCATCGTCGTCTCGCAGTCCATCCGTATTGCAGGCGACGAGTTCGATCAGGCCATCCTCACGCACGTTCGTGATGCCTACAACCTTGCCATCGGCGAGCGTACGGCAGAGGACATCAAGATCAAGGTCGGCTCCGCTGTGCCGCTCAAGGACGAGCTCGACGTCGAGGTCAACGGTCGCGACGTGATCACCGGTCTGCCCAAGACCGTGCGCATCGAGAGCGAGGAGATTCGTCGCGCGCTCAACAAGCCGCTCGACGAGATGGCCAAGGCCGTCAAGGACGCCCTCGATGCCACGCCGCCCGATCTTGCCTCTGACCTTATGTACTACGGCATTTTGCTGACCGGTGGCGGCGCGCTGCTGCGCGGTCTCGACGTGCGCCTGCGCGATGAGACCGGCGTTTCGGTCAACGTCAGCCCCACGGCGCTCGATAACGTCGTTAACGGCTGTGCCCGCGTGCTCGAGGCCAATGCGTTTGATGGCGGCTTCGTCCAGACCAATGCTTAATTTCCAAAAGGTGGATTCCATTTGGCACGATCTTCGGGTTTCTCCACAAATCTGAATACCAAGCGACAATCAACGGGTATGCGCCCGTTGATTGTTTTCAGCCTGATTTCGGTGTTGCTGCTCACGTTTTATCTTCGTGAGGGCGAGGCCGGGCCGATTCATGCCGTGCGTTCGGGCGTGACGACGATTACCTCGCCGGTGCGCTTCGTGGGCTCGGCTGTGGCGGCTCCCTTCAATGCGATCGGCAACGTGTTCTCTAACCTTACGGCGTCGCAGGACACGCTTGACGAGCTTAAGAAGCAAAACGAGGAGCTGACCTCTAAGGTTGCTGAGCTCTCCGAGGCTCAAAAGACCGCCGAGCGTCTGGAGGGGCTGGTCGGGCTGCAGTCGACATACAACCTCAAATCGACCGCTGCTCGTATCGTTGGTGCCTCGGGCGATGCCTGGACCTCGACCGTAACCATCGACAAGGGCTCTGCCGACGGCCTTACCATCAACATGCCTGTGACGAGTTCGGCCGGTGTTATCGGCCAGATCATCGAAGTCTCGGCCAAGACGTCCACCGTGCGCCTGATTGGCGACGAGAACTCGGGTGTGTCCGCCATGGTACAGGACACGCGCGCCCAGGGCATGCTGCAGGGTCAGGCTGACGGCACGCTGCGTCTTGAGTATGTGAGCGTCGACTCCGACGTTAAAGTCGGCGACATCATCGTGACCTCCGGCATTGGCGGTGTGTTCCCCAAGGGTCTACCGCTCGGCACCGTCTCGTCGGTTGAGAAATCGGCAAACGACGTGTACTACACCATTGTGGTGCGCGCTCAGACCACGGCCGAGAACAACGAGGAAGTGCTGGTCATTACCTCGCTGACCGACGAACAGTCGGCCTCGGATGAGGACGTGAGCACGGCCAACAGCACGCCGCAGGGAACGTCGCGCGATGCTGCGACCAAGACGAAGGACGAGAGCTCGGATGACGGTTCCGACACGTCCGAGACGACCGATTCTGGCTCGAACGAATAGGGGGCATGTCCATGGATCTACACGAGCAGGGGATGAGCTCCCGCACGTTTGTGATCGCCGCCATCGTGTGCGTGCTGCTGCAGGCAGGCCTGGCACCGCAGATCTCCATTGCGGGCGGTCGCGTCAACTTCATGATTATCCTGGTGTGCCTAAGCGTGTTCTCGGGCGACCCGACCCGTGCCGTCGTGTGCGGTTTTTGCAGCGGCTTGTTCTATGACCTGTCCGCTGCCGTGCCGGTGGGCGTTATGTCGTTCCTGCTGACCGTGGGTTCTTTTGCCCTGGTGCACAGCGCCGTCGGTCAGACGGGCGGTACCCCGAGTGCGCGCGGCGTCACTGTGGGCGCCTTCGCGCTCGTCATTAATGTGATCTACAGCATCATCTTGCTGTTTATGGGTTTGGAGACGAGCTTTGTCGTGGCGATCTTCGGCCATGCGCTGCCGTCCTCGATCCTGACGGGTCTGGTTGCCATTCCGTTTTTGATTTCCGGCGTTGTGCCGCAGTCCGGCTATGGATTCTCCCCACGTGGCGGACGCCAGGCGGGTATGCGCTTTAAGCCCAAGACCCGCAAGCTCAAATAGGGGAGGCCCGTAGATGTCTTCCCAGATGACGGTTATTATCGCCGGTATCGTGCTGGTTGTGGCCATCGTGGTCGCGCTGGTCATCATGCGTCGTGGCGATTCCCGTTTTACCTACGATACGCAGCATGGAACGGCCCCGCGCGCCACCGAGGGCGAGGGCAATACCGCGGCGACCGCCTTTAAGGGCCGCTTTTCCATCCTCACCACGGGTGTGGGCGCGATGTTTGCGGCGCTTGCCGTCAAGCTGTGGGGCATGCAGATGGTCTCGTCGGACTATTACGAGAAGCAGGCCAATAGTAATCAGACTCGCACCGTTACCACACCCGCTGTGCGCGGTCGCATCCTTGACCGCAATGGCGTGGCGCTTGTCCAGAACCGTCCCTCACTTGCTGTTGTGGCCTACCGCGACCTTGCGGAGGATGAGGTTCTGGTTCGCCATCTTGCCAACGTGCTTGGAATGCCTTACGTGGCGGTCCTTCGCAATATTCAGGACAATACAGAGGGCGCTCAGAGCCTGCATACCATCGCGACGGACGTCCGTCGCTCCACGGTTGCCTATATCAAGGAACACGCCGGCGAGTTCCCGGGCGTCAAGATTGCCGAGCGTACCGAGCGTCAGTATCCATATGGCGAGACGGCATGCCATATCTTGGGCTATACCGGCACCATTACCTCCGAGCAGCTCGAGGCCCAGAATAAGAAAACCTCTGGCGATGATGATGCTTCTGCTGGCAAGATTACGTACCAGTCGGGCGATATCGTGGGCCAGGCGGGCGTTGAGAGCTACTACGAAAACCTGCTGCAGGGCATTCGTGGCGAGCAGACCGTCAAGGTCGATGCCTCGGGCAATGTGACCGGTCAGGCCGGCGCCGTGCCCGCGAAGGCCGGCTCCGACATTAAGCTCACGCTCGACCTTAAGATTCAGCAGGCCTGTGAGACGGCGCTGGCGAGCGCTATCGAGCTTGCCAAGACCACTGGCTACAGCAATGCCGGCAACGGCGCAGTGGTGTGTCTCGATCCCAACAATGGCGAGATCCTGGGCATGGCGAGCGAGCCCAAGTTCGATCCGTCCGTCTTTATCGGCGGTGTCTCAAATGACGTGTGGACCGAGCTCAATGATGACAAGGGTTCGCACCCGCTGCTCAACCGCGCCATTAGCGGACAGTACATGTCGGCCTCGACCATCAAGCCGCTCTCGGCACTGGCCGGTCTTGAGTTTGGAACCTACACGTCGGGGCAGACGACCAACTGCACGGGTTATTGGACGGGTCTGGGCAAGTCGTGGGGCAAGTACTGCTGGCTGCATTCCGGCCACGGCACCATGACGCTGCAGTCGGGTATCGCCAACTCGTGCGACCCCGTCTTCTACGACATGGGCAAGGCGTTCTTTTATGACGAGAAACATTCCGAGGGCCTGCAGGAGGTCTTTCGTCGCTGGGGTCTAGGCAAGACCTGCGGTATCGATCTGCCGAGTGAGGGCGCGGGCCGTATTCCCGATGCCGAGTGGAAAGAGTCGTACTTCACCGACGCATCTGCCGAGGACCGCAAGTGGAATGCCGGCGATATGACCAACATTGCCATCGGTCAGGGCGACATCCTGGTGACGCCCCTGCAGATGGCGTGTGCCTATATGGGTCTTGCCAACGGCGGCAAACAGTACGTGCCTCACGTGTTTTTGTCTGCCGTGTCGCGCGATGGCGACGGCGATGCCTATAAGTACAACGGCAAGGGCAAGAAGAAGCGCCTGGAGGCCAAGATCAACAGTGATTCGGATTTGGCTCTTGTTCGCAACGGCATGCACGACGTGATTTACACGGCATCGACGTCCCTGGCGGCGCACTTTGGTACCCTGACGCCGCAGGTATACGGCAAGTCGGGCACGGGCGAGAAAAGTGGCGAGGACGAATACGCGTGGTTCTGCGCCTATGCACCGGCCGATGATCCCAAGTATGTCATCGCTACTGTTCTGGAGCAGGGCGGCGGCGGCTCAGATACCGCGATGCATGTCGTGCGCGACGTGCTCGGCGTGATTTATGACGAGCCCGATACCTCTTCGGCCTCGGGCGATTCTTCGGTTCGATAGGAGGTTGCGATGGATTTTTCTCCGGCGGATCTGTTCCGTTCAACCAAGACCGGCTCTCGCAGCAGCCTGGACCGCGTCAACAAGCAACTTTCGGCCTCGCGCGGCACGTTTCGCCAAAAGGTGCATATCGGTGTGCTCGTGGCCACTGTGGCGCTCGTCGCCTACGGTGCCATCATTATCTGGTCGGCTTCGCAGTTTAAGGCCGATGCTTCGTTCTCACGCCATCTGCTGGGAATTGGCATCGGAGCAGTGCTGGCGGTGCTGGTCTGGCGCTCCGACCTGCGCGGTATTTCCAATTTCTCGACGGCGTTGCTCGTCATCGACCTGATCGTGATCCTCTCGCCCAAGATTCCGGGTCTGTCCTATACGGGCGGTCTGGGCATGACGGGCTGGATCAAGATTCCCGGTATCGGCTTGACATTCCAGCCGGTTGAGCTTGCCAAGCTCATCACCATCTTCTTTATTGCTACGCTTGGCTCGCAGTATAACGGTCGCATCGATACCGTTCGCGACTACGTCAAGCTCTGCGGCATGCTGTCCATTCCGTTTTTGGCCGTCGTCGCCATGGGCGACCTGGGCTCGGGCCTGGTCGTGCTGGTTTCGGGCGCCATCGTCATTTGCATGAGCGGTGCACGCCGCGAATGGGTGCTGTCGACCCTGGCCCTGCTCGTGGGCCTGGTGGCCCTCGTCCTGGCGCTCGATTCGGTCTTTGATTCGCTGCTCGGCCACGATGTGCTCATCAAGCAGTATCAGATGAACCGTCTGACGGTCTTTATCGACCCCGATAATGCCGATTCGGACGATGCCTACAACCTGCAGCAGTCGCTTATCGCCGTTGGCTCGGGCAGCTTCTTTGGTAAGGGTTTGGGCCATGCGACGCAGTCAGCCGGCGGCTTTCTGCCTGAGTTCCACACCGACTTCGTCTTCGCCTTTCTGTCCGAGACCTTTGGCTTTTGTGGTTCCTTTTTGCTCCTGTGCCTCTACGTGCTGCTGATCTTTTCGACGATTCGCGTCGCCTTTAAGTGTGAGTCGCTGTTTTTACGTCTTTCGTGTGTGGGCATCGTTGGCATGTGGGCGTTCCAGACCTTCGAAAACATCGGCATGTGCATCGGCATGATGCCGATTACCGGTATTCCGCTACCGTTTATTAGCTTTGGCTCGTCTTCGATGATGATTCAGCTGCTGACGGTGGGTATCGTACAATCCATATGGCGGCATCGTTCGGGCGCCGCGTAACCGCTGGAGGGGTTTGCTATGAAAATTCCCGTAGATAAGCTGACCCGCGCTTTTAAGATGGGCGCGTCCGTTAAGAAGGATTCCGATACGCCGGTGCGCGTTTCGGTCTATTTGGATTCGTCCGCCTCGCGCTTTCTGGCCGAGACGGTGCGTGACGCCTTTGTGCCGCAGACGACCTCGGGCATTGTGCGCGTCGAGCGTCTGGGGGAGGAGCGAATTGCTCCAAAGACCGATACCGATGTGGTACTGGTGCTCTCGTGTGGTTCCGATCGCTTGGAGAGTGCCGTGCAGGAGCTCGTGATCGCCGGCGCACCCGTGTGCGTGCTTGCCGAGTCTGCTGTGGAGGTGCCGTTTATCGAGGAGTCTACGCCCATGCTCGGCGTGGTAGCGGCAACCGATAAGACGTATCTGCTCGAGACGCTTGCCCGCTGGATTCTCGACCGCACCGACAAGGAAACGGCTTTTGCGGCGAACTTTGCCTTCATGCGCATCGCGGCGGCCAATCGTATCATCACCTCGTGCGCGCTCACCAATATGGCGACCGGTGCACTGGTGTTTTTGCCAGGCGCCGATTATCCCGTTATGGCGCTGGCGCAGGTGGGCATGCTCTTTGAGCTCGCTGCCGTCTTTGGACGCGGCATTAAGCCTGAGCGCGGCTACGAGGTCGCGGGCGTGCTTGCCGGCGGTCTTGTGATCCGCGCGGTCACCCGCGCGCTCGTCAAACAGACGCCGCATATTGGGTTTGCCGTCAAGGCGCTCACTGCTGCCGCGGGCACCTACGGCATGGGCCGTGCGCTTGTTTCGCTCTACGAGCGCGATGTCGACTACAGCCGTGCCAACGAGGTGGTCACTGCCACGTTTTCCCGCGTTCGCGATCTGGTGACCACGGTCGCGGGCGCTACCCGTCCTATGGCGTCCTACCAGGACGCATCAGATCTCGCTGCTTAGGGGTTTTCCGTTGCGCGTTCCGTACCAAGATTGTTTTCATTTAATTGAGCCGTTGCTCGCCAAGGTCGAGAAGCCGAGCCGCTATATCGATCACGAGTGGGGCACGCTTTCCAAGGCCGATGCCGACTACCGTTGCTGCCTGATCTACCCGGATGTGTACGAGGTTGGTCTGCCCAACCAGGGCATCGCCATCCTCTACAACATCCTTAACCAGGCCGAGGGCATCTCCTGCGAGCGCGGCTATGTGCCGTGGCCCGATATGGGTGACGCCATGCGCGAGGCGGGCATTCCGCTGCTGTCGCTCGAGGGTGCAGCGCCGGTCGCTTCGTTTGATATCGTCGGCCTGCATGTGCCGCACGAGATGGCGGTGACGAACTTCCTCGAGGCTCTCGACCTCGCTGGCATTCCGCTGTTAGCGGCCGACCGAGGTGAAGACGACCCCATCATCATCGCCGGCGGCCCCTCGGTGTACAACCCCGAGCCGTACGCGGCCTTCTTCGATGCCATCCTCATCGGTGAGGGCGAGGAATCGCTGCTCGAGACCTGCCAGCTGCATCGCCGCCTGCGTGACGAAGGAGTCCCGCGCGCGCAGATTGTTGAGCAGCTTGCATCCATTGCCGGCAACTACGTGCCGTCACTCTATGAGGTTCGTCATGACGAGCCCTGCTCGCCGCATGGCTACACCGTGCCACGTGAGGGCAAGGATGCGCCGACCGTGGTCTACAAGCGCGTCGTCGAGGATTTCGGCGCCACGAATCCGCTGTCGCAGTCGTGCGTGCCCTATGCGCAGCTGGTTCACGACCGCCTGTCTATCGAGATCCTGCGCGGCTGCGCCCGCGGCTGTCGTTTTTGCCAGGCCGGCATGACGTATCGCCCGGTGCGCGAGCGCTCGGCCGACCAGATCGTCTCGTCGGTGATTCAGGGCCTGGAAAAGACTGGCTATGACGAGGTGTCGCTGACCTCGCTCTCCACGACCGACCACTCCTGCATTCGCGACGTGCTCGGCAGGCTCAACCGTCGCCTGGAGGATACGGGTATTCGCGTGTCTATTCCGTCGCAGCGCCTGGATTCGTTTGGCGTGGATATGGCCGAGTCGGTTGCCGGCGAAAAGAAGGGCGGACTAACGTTCGCGCCCGAGGCCGGCAGCCAGCGCATGCGCGACATCATTAACAAGAACGTGACCGAGGAGGACCTGGACCGTGCGGCCAAGGCGGCCTTCGAGGCCGGTTGGAACCGCATGAAGCTCTACTTTATGATGGGCCTTCCCGGCGAGCGCGATGAGGACATCGTGGCCATCGCCAATCTGGCCGATCACGTGCTGGAGCTCGGTCGTTCCGTGGTGCCCAAGGCTCGTCGCGGCTCGATTTCGGTGTCGATCTCGGTTTCGGTCTTTATCCCCAAGGCTGCCACGCCGTTCCAGTGGTGCCCGCAGCTCGACTACGACGACGTCAAGCGTCGCCAGAAGCTGCTTATCACGAGCGTTCGCAACCGTGCCGTCCGCGTGCATTACCACGATGCCGAGACCTCGCTCATCGAGGCCGCGCTTTCCCGCGCCGGTCGTGACATGACGCCCGTCATCATCGATGCTTGGCGCTCGGGCTCTCGCTTTGACGCCTGGGTAGAGCATTTCTCGCTCGATAACTGGAAGGAAGCTGCTGCCAAAAACGGCATCGACCTCAATGAGCTCGTGCACCTGCCCTACGAGTTGGACTGGCGCCTGCCGTGGGAGCACGTGAGCCCCGGCTGCACGCGCGGCTTCCTCGAGCGCGAGTACCGTCGCTCGTTCGAGGGCGTCACGACTCCCGACTGTACCCGCACGTCGTGCACCGGCTGCGGGATCTGCCCCACGCTCCACGCCAAGAATGTATTGATGGGTGATCGCGCATGAGTGAGCGCCTGACCGACAACCCCACGCTCTTTAGGCTTCGTGTTCGCTATGGCAAGCGCGATCGCCTTAAGTACCTGGGCCATCTCGAAGTAATCCATACTATTGAGCGCATCGTGCGCCGTGCGGGACTTCCCTATGCCGTCACGCAGGGCTTCTCTCCGCACATGCGCGTGGGCTTCTCTTCGGCGCTACCGGTGGGTACGTCGTCGACCTGCGAGTGGTATGACCTGTTTATGACCGAGTTCGTGGCGCTCGACGAGGCGTTCGGGCGCCTGGCTGCGGCGTCTCCGGCCGATCTGGCGCCCATCGAGGCGGCGTACATCGACGTGCACACGCCGGCGTTGACGGCGCAGCTCACGCGCCTGTCGTATCGCATCGACCTGCACTTGGATCCCGAGGCGCCCGTAAGCGCCGACGAGGTGCGTCGTGCGATCGACATGTTGCGCGCGGATCATGGCATCGACTACGCGCGCGGAAAAAAGAGCAAGCGCTTGGATTTGGATCACACGCTCGTGGGCTATGAGCTCACGGCGGGGGAGCGCCCAGATCATTTGGTGCTCATGCTCGACACCCATGCCGACAACGAGGGCTCCATGCGTCCGGAAATTTTGCTTTCTGCTGCTGATGTTTTGTTGCAGGGCTTGACCCCGGGCGTGGATGCACCTATTGTTTCCACCGGTATGCAAGACCTCGTGACCATCTGCTCCTACGATGTCGAGCGTCAGAATCAAGCATGCGAGGACGACGAGGGCCGACTCGTCAGCCCCATACCTGTGCGAACTTGTGGATTTGCTCCACATACTCGTTGACGGGGGTATTTTCGCCTGCTACTATATTCGGCTGTTGCACTAACTGATGCATGAAGGGCAAGTAAACATGTACGCAATCGTTAACACGGGCGGCAAGCAGTACAAGGTCGCCACCGACGATGTCATCACCGTCGAGAAGATCGAGGGCAATGAGGGCGACAAGGTCACCCTGCCGGTTATCTTCCTCAACGATGGTAAGAAGATCGTCACCGATCCCGACAAGCTGGCCAAGGCCAAGGTTACCGCTCAGATCGTTGAGCAGTTCAAGGGCGAGAAGCAGCTGGTCTTCAAGTTCCACAAGCGCAAGCGCTATCGTCGTCTGAAGGGTCACCGTCAGCAGCTCACCAAGCTGAAGATCGTGAAGGTTCAGGCTACCTCCCGCGCCAAGAAGGCTGTCAAGGCAGAGGCTGAGGCTGTTGCCGAGGCTCCCGTCGCCGAGTAGATTACACTCGTAACGAAAGAGTAGGTATACACAATGGCACACAAAAAAGGACTCGGTTCCTCCCGTAATGGCCGTGACTCCCGCGGTCAGCGCCTTGGCACGAAGCGCTATGCCGGCCAGACGGTAACCACGGGCACGATTCTCGTCCGTCAGCACGGCACGCACATCCACCCGGGTGAGAACGTTGGCCGTGGTAAGGACGACACGCTGTTCGCGCTGGTCGACGGTACCGTTGAGTTCCACAAGGGTATCAAGCACAGGGTCAGCGTACGCCCGCTCGCGAACGCGTAATTCACCCTTCATAGAGCACATATGTGGGAGGCACTTGAGTTTTAGGATTCAAGGGTCTCCCTCTTTTTTGTAGGAGGCGATTCTGTTGTCACAGTTCACCGATATCAGCCGCATTAACGTGTGCGGCGGCGACGGCGGAGCCGGATGCATGTCGTTTAGGCGCGAGGCATTTGTCCCCAAGGGCGGCCCCGATGGCGGCGACGGCGGTCGTGGCGGCAATGTCGTCATCCAGGCCGATGCTCAGCTGTCTTCGCTGATCGATTACCGCTTTAAGCATCACTTCCGCGCCGAGCGCGGCACGCACGGGCAGGGTGCCCGTCGTAACGGTAAGAGCGGCGAGGACCTGATTCTCAAGGTCCCTATGGGTACCGTGGTGCGCGAGCTCGATCCCGAGACGCAGACCCCGATGTTCGAGATTGCCGACCTGGTGCACGACGGCGAGCGCGTCGTCGTGGCGCCCGGCGGTGCCGGCGGTCTGGGCAACACACACTTTGTGACGTCGGTGCGTCGCGCTCCGGCCTTTGCCCAGCTCGGCGAGCCTGCCGAGGAACACTGGATCGAGCTCGAGATGAAGCTTATGGCCGATGCCGCGCTTGTGGGCTTTCCCTCGGTGGGTAAGTCATCGCTCATTGCGCGCATGAGTGCCGCCCGCCCCAAGATTGCTGACTACCCGTTTACCACGCTCGTGCCGAACCTCGGCATGGTGCGTGCCGGCGAATATTCTTACGTCGTTGCCGACGTCCCCGGTCTCATCGAGGGCGCGAGCGAGGGCCGTGGCCTGGGTCACCAGTTCCTGCGCCACATTGAGCGTACGGCACTCATCATGCACGTCGTCGATATGACGGGTGGTTTTGAGGATCGCGATCCGGTCGAGGACTATCGCATCATCAACCGCGAGCTCGAGCAGTATGGCGCCGAGCTTTCGGAGCGTCCGCAGATCGTCGTTGCCAACAAGTGTGATGCGCCGGGCACGGCCGACAAGATTGCCGACCTTAAGCGTGCGGCGCTCGACGATGGCCATATGTTCTTTGCCGTGTCTGCTGTTACGGGCGCCGGCCTCAACACGCTGATGCTTGCCGTGGGCGAGCAGGTGGCTAAGCTTCGCGCCGAGCTGGCGGTCTCTGATGAGCCGGTCGATCTGCGCGACGAGGAGTGGGAGCGTCGCCGCCTGCAGCGCGAGAAGCGTTTCCGCATTGTCCAGGAAGAGCCCGGTGCCTTCCGCGTGGTCGGTCGTGCCATCGAGCGCATGGTCATCCAGACCGACTGGGAAAACGAGGAAGCCGTCATTTACCTGCAGCATAAGTTTGCGCGTATGGGTGTTGACGACGCGCTCGAGAAGGCCGGTTGCCGTGCGGGCGACGAGGTCCGCATTTGCCAGCGCGCTTTTGACTTTGAGGGCGCCGAGGACTTCTCGGAGTACGAGGACGAGCTCGAGGATGCAGACGTTGAGGTTATTGACGTAGCGGCCGAGGGTGCGGACGTGGCTGATGCCACCGAGGGCTCCGAAGGCACTACCGAAGTCGACGTTGTTGAGACCCCGGAGGGCGAGTAGGCCATGTCGCTGCGCGGTGGAATCGGTCTGCCCGAGCTTCCTCTAGAGGACGGGCAGGAGTTTAGGCTCGGCATTATGGGTGGCACCTTTGATCCCATTCATTACGGGCACCTGGTGACCGCCGAGCAGGCGCGCGAGTCCCTCGACTTGGACGCTGTGCTCTTTATGCCGGCGGGCTCTCCTGCTTTTAAGCTTGACAAGCCGGTGACGCCTGCCGAGGACCGTTATGCCATGACGGTCCTCGCCACCGCCGCGAACCCGGCCTTTTTGGCGAGTCGGTTCGAGATCGACCGTCCGGGCGTAACCTACACGGCCGATACGCTTCATGCCCTTCGCGACTTTTATCCGCCGCAGGTAAAGCTCTACTTTATTACGGGCGCCGACGCGATTATCGATATTGTGACTTGGCATGATGCCGAACGAATCGCCGAGCTTGCTACCTTTATTGCGGCGACGCGACCGGGCTTTGATATCGATACGGCGCGTGCCCGAATCAAAGAGTCGGGGCTGCCGTTCGACGTGCGCTATATTCAGATTCCGGCGCTGGCGATCAGCTCGACGAACATTCGTAAGCGAGTTGCCCGCGGCATGAGCGTGCGCTATCTTACGAGCGAGTCCGTGCTCGGCTACATTCGCAAACGCAGGCTATATGCCGATTTGGGCCAAGAAGATTTTGAGTGATGGGGGTCTACGTTGTCGGTAGAGGATCAGTTTGAGGGCGATGAGCGCGCGCTGCTCAAGCGCATTCAAGAGCTGCTCGATGTTCGCATGAAGGATAAGCGCAAGCGCTATGTGCATTCGCTGGGTGTTGCCGAGACCGCACTTCATCTGGCCGAGGTCTACGGCGTTGACCGCTTTGATGCCGCTGCCGCCGGACTGATCCATGACTGGGACAAAGTGCTCTCCGACGACGAGCTGGTCACGCGCGCTCTGCATTACGGCATTAAGATTGCCGGCTCTCCTTCCGCCGCGACGCCGCTTTTGCATGGCCCTGTTGCCGCCTATGAACTTCCGCAGCTTTTTCCCGAGCTGTCGCCGGCGGTCTTTCAGGCTGTCGACCGTCACACCGTGGGCGCTTGCGACATGACGCCGCTCGATATGGTGGTCTTTGTGGCTGATGCCATCGAACCCAACCGCCACGGCGATTATGCCCATGCGCTGCGCAAGATGGTGGGGGAGTCGACGCTCGACGAGTTGTTCTTCTCCTGTTTTGCGCAGGGTTTGGTCTATGTGATTCAGTCCGGGCGCTATCTTTATCCCACGGCTATTTCGATTTACAACCATTACGCCCAGCTGCGCTAGCTCGGGCTGTCTAGAAAGAGGTATTCCATGGCCGACGAGACCATGACCGACGAGCAGATTCTTGAAGGTGTGGAGCACAAGAGCTTCGTCGCCACGTCCGACCGCACTGCCGCCTCGCTGTCTGCGAGCGGTGTCGCCGCCGAGGATGTCGCCCGCGCCGCCGCGCAGGCCGCCTACGACAAGAAGGGCGAGGACGTTCAGGTGCTCGACCTGACCGAGCTTTCCGACGTATGCGACTACTTTGTGCTTGCCACCGGTACCAACAACCGCCAGGTCGATTCTATCGTCGACGAGATCGAGGAGAAGGTCGCCGAGGCTTGCGGCGAGCACCCGTTCTCCATCGAGGGTCGCGAGCAGAAGACCTGGATGCTCATGGACTATGGTTCGGTTGTCGTCCACGTCTTCACTCCCGAAGCCCGCGACTTCTACCGCCTCGAGAAACTCTGGGGAGACGCCCCCCAGCTCCCCCTCAACCTCCTCTAGTAGCTCATTTGAGACGGGGTTAGCTACCCTCACGCATATCGCCGGGCAGTTGCGGTTTTTCGCACCTGCCCCGCTTTCTTTTTGCCCAAAGGCGGTTAATCGTTGAAACGGGATTGGCGGCCGAAGGAAAGGGCGGTGTCGCCGAATTTGTCTCGGACGGCGTCGATGGCGACGGAGAGGTCGCGGCGGTCGCTGGATTGGGCTCCGCGGTCATCGATCTCGCAGAACAGGTCAGTCTGGATGCCGCCTTGGTGGTCGAAGTCGCTCATGCCGATGCCGGCTAAGCGAACATGCATGCCTTCTTGCCAGATGTTGTCGAGCAGTTCGAGTGCAACCGCCACGAAGATGTTCTCATCGTCGGTTGGATGAGGCAGCCGGCGCTGTGCCGTACGCCCGCTTCCATACGAATACTTGAGCTTGAGCGTTACCGTGGCACCCGTCAGCCCCTGACGGCGCAGACGGCGTCCCACCGACTCACCCAGCAGCGCAATCGCCGCCTCAATATCCCCACGCTCAGTCAAATCTTTCGCAAAGGTGCGTTCATTACTGACCGACTTGACCTCACGCTCCTCATCGAGACTCGTGACTTCGGAGATTTCGAGTCCCAGCGCACGCTGGCGCATGCGTTCGCCGTTGACGCCAAAAATAGAGGCCAAGGTGGATTCCGGTGCACGTGATAGCTCGCCGAGGGTGTAGATGCGCATGCGGCGCAGTCGCTCCTCGGCCGAGCGCCCGATGCCGCTCATGGCAGATACCGGCAGCGCGGCCAAAAAGCGCTGCTCGGTTCCGGGGCGCACGATGGTCAGCCCAAACGGCTTATCCCGCTCGCTTGCGATCTTTGCGACCGTCTTGTTGCAGCCCACGCCAATGGAGCACGTCACTCCCAGCGCTGCCACGCGGTCGCTTATACGCCGCGCAACCAGCAGCGGGTCTTCGGGCGCAAAGCGACCCGGTGTGATATCGATAAAGGCTTCGTCGATGGATACGCGCTCAACGCGCGGGGTCTCGTCGGCGAGAATCGCCATGACCTGCGCGCTCACCTCGCGGTAGCGATCAAAGTGCCCGTGCGTCCAAATGGCTTGCGGGCACAAGCGCCGCGCCTCGGCCGAGGCCATGGCAGAGTGCACGCCAAAGCGACGCGCCTCATACGAACACGTGGACACGACGCCACGCGAATCGGCATTGCCACCCACGATGAGCGGCTTTCCGCGCCATTCGGGATGGTCGAGCATCTCCACGCTCGCAAAAAACGCATCGAGGTCCATCAGGCCCACCGCCGGACCCGTCCAGGGAGGCGGCGTGACGCCCATGGCATCCTCATAACCGTATGTATGTTCGCGTCTTTCCATGTCATGAGTATACCGCGCAGCTCATGTGGGGTGCGTGTATGTGCTTGCAAATCCCGAATTCTTGTCTAAGATATGGATTTGCCCTCGACTACACCGAAGAAGTTGGTCTCACGGACTTCACCTGCCCGCGTCGATGGCGTATTATGTTCAACTGTTTGTTTGTAGTTGCAGCCTAAAGCTGCTTGGTTGGAGGAGTTTCCTTTGGCAGTCAAGATTCGCCTTGCTCGTCACGGCGCTAAGAAGCGTCCGTACTACCGTGTCGTCGTCGCCGATTCCCGCGCCCCGCGTGACGGTCGTATCATCGAGGAGGTTGGCCGCTACAACCCGATGACCGCCCCCAAGACCATCAACCTCGACCTCGAGAAGATCGCCGACTGGCAGTCAAAGGGCGCTCAGCTCACCGACGCCGTCGCCGCTCTGGTCAAGGCCGCCAACGAGGGCGAGAAGACCGAGACCGTCGTCAAGAAGTCCAAGAAGCAGCTCGCCAAAGAGGCCGAGGCCGCTAAGGCTGCCGCTGAGGCCGCTGAGGGTGCCGAGGAGTAAATCGTGCCTGAGGTTGACGCTGCACAGCTCGAGGGTGAGGCAATGCTCTCAGATCGCATCGCCGATCTCGTCGAATATCTCGTTGTTCAGATCGTCGACGACCCGGATTCCGTGAGCCTTGAGGTCATCGATGGTGACGACGCCTCTACGATTGAGGTTTCGGTCGCCGAGGATGATGTCGCTAAGGTCATCGGCCGTCGTGGCCGTACCATCAAGGCCATTCGCACGCTCGCCCGTGCACTGGCCGCTCGCCTCGACACTGCTGTCGAGGTAGAGGTTCTGGGCTAGGACCTTGAGGTCCCAGTACAAAAACATCGCCCGTGTGGTCAAGCCGCACGGAAGGAAGGGGGAGGTCCTCGCGCAGCCGCTGCGGGGGCTTCCTTCTGTATTAGAGCCGGGTATGCGCGTCGCCCTGACGCCGCCGGCGCTCAAGCGCGACCGCTTTTGCACGGTCGTGTCCGTCACCGATACGGGCGATGGCGATCTGGTCTCGTTTGAGGGCATTGACGACTTGACGGCCGCCGAGGGCATCACGGGATGCTACGTGCTGGCAAATCGTGACGACTTTGAGCTCGATTCGCTCGACGCTGCCTATACCGACCTGATGGGTCGCGAGGTGGTCGACGAGCGCTTCGGTTCGCTCGGTAAGATCGTCGAGATCATGTCGACGCCCGCCAACGATGTTTGGGTTGTCGAGGGTGATCGGTACGGCGAGGTGCTGATTCCCGTGATCGAGCAGGTCGTGCTCGATCTTCCCGACACAGGAACAATTTCCGTCCACGTTATGGACGGCCTGATCGATATGGACAAGTAGGGAGGACAACATGCTGATCGAGACCCTTTCGGTCTTTCCCGAGATGTTTGAGCCCGTCATGTCCACATCGATCTTGGGCCGCGCCCGCAAGGCCGGCCTTTTTGATTTTAAGGCGTATAACCTGCGCGACTGGACGCACGACCGCCATCGTACCGTCGATGACGAGCCGTACGGCGGCGGGCAGGGCATGCTCATGAAGGTCGAGCCCATTGCCGAGGCCATCGAGGCCATTAGCGCAGAGAGTCCCAAGCCCACCGTGGTGTTCTTCACTCCCTGTGGCGAGCCCTTTACGCAGCATGTGGCCGAGCGCCTGCTCAAAAGCGAGCGCCTGCTGTTCGTGTGCAGCCGCTACGAGGGCGTCGACGAGCGCGCGTATGCGTATGCCGACGAGCGCCTGTCGATTGGCGACTACGTGCTCACGGGCGGTGAGCTGCCCGCTATGGTCGTTGCCGATGCCGTCGTACGCCTGATTCCCGGCGTCCTGGGCGACGAGATGAGCAACGTCGACGAGTCGTTCTCGACCGCCGAGGACGGAGGACTGCTCGAGTACGCGCAGTACACCCGTCCTGCCGAGTTCAACGGCGAGGGCGTGCCGCCGGTGCTCGTGAGTGGCGATCATGCCAAGGTCGATGCCTGGCGTCGCAAGAACGCCATCGAGCGCACCTGCCGCTGGCGTCCCGATCTGATCGAGACGGCGCGCCTTACGCCCCAGGAGCGCGCTTACGCGCAGGAGATTTTGGACGCTGCGTATTCGCAGAGCGAGGAGTGAGAATGGTTCCATCGCAGCATTCCGCGTTGAGGGGCGCTTTTGAGTGGATCGCGGTCATCGCGATCGCGCTCGTGGCCACCTTCTTGATTCGCTCGTTTGTGGTCGAGCCCTTTGTGGTGCCCACCGGCTCCATGGAGTCCACGATCGAGATTGGCGACCAGATCCTGGCACAAAAGGTGAGCCTCGAGCTCGGTCAGCCCGTCAAGCAGGGTGATATCGTGGTGTTTCACAACCCCGATGGCACCTCCGAGCATGATGTTCTTGTCAAGCGTGTTATTGCCACGGCCGGCCAGACGGTCGACCTGCAGGATGGCAAGGTGGTCGTTGACGGCCAAGCGCTCGACGAGGACTATACGACGGGCATGAGCTGGCCGCTTTCAGTCCAAGCGCCCGGCGCTCAGGTAAGCTATCCCTACACGGTTCCCGACGGGTGCGTGTGGGTGATGGGCGACAATCGCGAAAACTCTGCCGACTCACGTTATTTTGGTCCCGTCGATCGCTCTGATTTGATCGCAGTGGCGCTTGTGCGCTACTGGCCGTTCAACCGCATCGGCGCTATCGACTAAAAACCGCTATAGTACAGTACCTAACCGTGTAATCGTTTCGACGAGGGGATATTAGAGGCATGAACGCTTCATCGCTTTCCTTCCAAGACATCATCCTGCGCCTCCAGCAGTACTGGGGCGAGCAGGGCTGCGTCATCATGCAGCCCTATGACTCCGAGGTCGGTGCCGGTACCTTCCATACCGCGACCACGCTGCGCTCGCTCGGTCCCGCCGAGTGGCGCACCTGCTATGCACAGCCCTGCCGCCGTCCCGCCGACGGCCGCTACGGCGAGAACCCCAACCGCATGCAGCACTACTATCAGTTCCAGGTGCTCATCAAGCCCTCGCCGGTCAACGCCCAGGAGCTCTACCTGGGTTCGCTGGCCGCCATTGGCCTGGACCCCAACGACCATGACGTCCGCTTTGTCGAGGACGACTGGGAGAGCCCGACGCTCGGCGCCTGGGGCCTTGGCTGGGAGGTCTGGCTCAATGGCATGGAGGTCACGCAGTTTACGTACTTCCAGCAGGTGGGCGGCATCGAGGTCGACCCCGTGCCCGTCGAGATCACCTACGGCCTGGAGCGTATCGCCATGTACGCCCAGGGCGTTAACTCGGTCTACGACCTGGTGTGGAGCTACCTGCCCGACGGCACGCCCATGACCTATGGCGACGTGTTCCTCGAGAACGAGCGCGAGTTCAGTGCCTATAACTTTGAGGTCGCCAACGTCGAGATGATGCGTCAGAAGTTTGACGACTACGAGGCCGAGTGCCATTCCTGCCTGGAGCGCAAGCTGCCGCTGCCGGCATATGACTGCGTCATGAAGTGCAGCCACGCTTTCAACCTGCTCGATGCTCGCGGCGCCCTGTCCGCGGTCGAGCGTGCCAACTACATCCTGCGCGTCCGCGCCGTCGCCAAGGCGTGCTGCGAGGCCTACATGGCCGAGGTCGCCGGAGTTAACGAGAATGCCGACCAGGAAGGCGAGGTGGCGTAAGCCATGGCAGACGCTAAGGATTTCCTGTTTGAGATCGGTACGGAGGAGATGCCCTCCGCGCCGCTGAACAATGCCGTCAAGCAGCTTGGCACCATGATCGCCAAGGGCCTCGACGAGGCCGGTCTGGCCCATGGCGAGGTCCGCGTGATCTCGAGCCCGCGTCGTCTGGCTGCGCTCGTGGCCAACGTCGCCACTGCGACCGATGAGGTCCATGAGGTCAAGCGCGGTCCCGCGGCAAACATTGCCTTCGATGCCGACGGCAACGCTACCAAGGCCGCCCAGGGCTTTGCCCGCAAGTGCGGTGTGGCTGCCGAGGACCTGGTCCGTCGCGAGGACACTGACGGTCGCGAGTATGTGTTCGCCGAGAAGAACATTCCCTCCGCACCGGCTACGCCGATTCTGACTGCTCTGTGCGAGAAGACCATTGCCGGCCTGCAGTGGCCCAACTACCGCTCCCAGCGCTGGGGCCACGAGCACGCGACGTTCGTGCGTCCGGTCCGCTGGATCTGCTGCCTTTTGGGCGAGGATGTTGTGCCCGTGTCGTTTGCCGACGTGACGAGCGGCAACACCACGCGCGGTCATCGCGTCCTGGGCCCCGGTGACCATGTGGTCGCCAGCCCCGCTGTTTACGAGCAGGTGCTCGAGGACGCCGGTGTGCTTTCTGCCGAGCGTCGTCGTGAGGCCATCCTCGCCGGTATCGCCGAGGTCGAGGCTGCCCGTCCCGGCTGCCATGTCGATACGCCTAAGAAGGTCTTTGAGGAGGTCATCAACCTCTGCGAGTGGCCGACGGTGCTCGTCGGTACCTTCGATGAGGAGTTCCTCAAGGTCCCGCACGAGATCATCTGCGAGTCCATGCTCACCAACCAGCGCTACTTCCCGATCTATGACGGCGAGGGTAAGCTCACGCGTGAGTTCGTGGTCGTCTCCAACAGCAAGCCCGAGAACGCCGAGCGCGTGATCGACGGCAACGAGCGCGTCGTGCGTGCCCGTCTGGACGATGCCAAGTTCTTCTACGAGGAGGACCTGAAGATCTCCCTCGACGAGTTCCGCGAGCGTCTGGCCAAGGTCGCCTTCCAGGAGAAGCTCGGTAGCGTGCTCGCCAAGTCCGAGCGCATTGAGCAACTCGCGCTTGTCATCGCTCGCGAGGCCCATCTGGGCGCCCACCTGGCCGCCGATGCCGCTCGCGCCGCGCACCTGTGCAAGGCCGACTTGGTATCCAATGCCGTCGTCGAGTTCACGAGCCAGCAGGGCGTGATGGGCGGTTACTACGCCACCGCGATGGGGGAGAACGACGAGGTCGCCCACGCCATTCGCGATCATTATCGTCCCCGCTTTGCCGGTGACGAGCTGCCCGAGGGCACCGCTGGCTGCATCGTGGCCTGCGCCGACAAGCTCGATACCATCGCCGGTATCTTTGCCATTGGCGAGCCCCCGACCGGCTCCTCCGACCCCTACGCGCTGCGTCGTGCCGCTATCGGCATCATCAACATCCTGCGCGACCGTCTGCCGATCGACCCCACATCGCTCATCGACTTCGCCCTCGAGCTCTATAGCGAGCAGGGCATTGAGTTCGACGCCGCCGAGGTCGCCCAGCAGGTTCGCGACTTCTTCCATGGCCGCCTGGTGAGCATGGCCCGCGACGAAAAGATCCCGGCCGATACCGTTGCCGCCGTCTCCGCGGTGCACATCATCGCCCCGTCCGTCTTCTTCGCCCGCTGCGCCGCCCTCGACGAGGCCCGCAAGAACGACGCCGAGACGTTCGACAACCTTGCGACCGCCTATGCTCGCGCCGCGCATATCTCCAAGCCCGAGCTGGGCGCGGAGTACGACCGCGCCCTGATGGGCGAGGTCGAGCTTGCGCTCGCCGACGCCTCCGAGGCTGCTCAGACCGCTGTCGATGCCGCCCTTGCTACCGAGGATTATCCGGCCGCATTTGCTGCCCTCGCCGCCCTGCGCGCGCCCATCGACCGTTTCTTCGACGAGGTCATGGTCATGGACAAGGACGAGCAGCTCCGCGATAATCGCCTTAAGCTGCTCAACCGCTTCGAGGCCGTTTTCTCCGGCATCGCCAACATCGGTGAGCTTGCTCGTAAAAAGTAAGCCAGCCTGCGCGTAAGCGCAAAAGGAGTCCCGCATGGATTGCCCGGTCACCGCTCGTCCCACCGTTATCGTTATCTCCGACTCGCTCGGTGATACCGCTTGTGAGGTGGTGCTTGCGGCGTCCGGGCAATTTGATGAAGGGGCTTTTCGTTTGTTGCGCCTGCCCAAGGTGACCTCGGTGGAGCAGGTGGAGTCGTTTGTGGGCCCGCGCGTCGATGCCGACCATCGCGATATTGCCGTGTTTCACACCATTGTCGATCCGGCGCTTCGCGCCCGCGTGCTCGATTACCTGGGCATGCTGCATATCCGTTCGGTCGACCTGATCGGTCCGACGCTCGCCGTGCTATCGTCGCTCATCGGTGTGCCGCCCAAAGGCGTCGCGGGCGTGATTCACAGGACCGATGACCGCTATTTCCATCGTATCGAGGCCATGGAATATTTCGTTGAGCACGATGACGGGCGCGGTTGCGACGATTTGTCGGGTGCCGATATCGTGCTGCTGGGCGTATCGCGCACGTCCAAGACGCCGCTGTCGATGTATCTGGCTTATCAGGGCTACAAGGTTGCCAATGTTCCGTTGGCCCATGGCATGGAGCCGCCGAAGTCGATTTACGAGGTCGACCCGATGCGCCTGTTCGGCCTGATTTCGACCGTCGATGTGATTTCCGAAATTCGCGATAGCCGCTTGGGCGATGACTACGCTCGTGCCGTTGCCGGCTCCTATGCCGAGCCCGAGAGCGTGCGCAGCGAGCTTGAGGAAGCTCGTGCCCTCATGAAACGCCTAGGCTGCTTTGTGGTGCGTACCGACGGCAAGGCCATCGAGGAAAGCGCTGCCGAGATCATTAGCCACTTGGAGGAAATCCAAGAAGCTCGCGCCCGCCGAGCCACCAGCCGCGCCTAATATTAGTAGCATTTTGATAAAGCGATTTAGCAAAAACATCGCATCTGACCCGCTTTTTTATTGTAGTGGTATCTTCATAAGGTAACCAACTTTACCTACCGTTTACCGCCAGTTTTAGCACGTTTACCAAACCGCGTATCCTCTGCTCAAGCCCGTTCAAATCCGGCCGTATAGTTCCCTCACGGCCCGCATCCGGCGGGTCGATTCGTTACCACGGTCGTGCGCGTAAGCGCATGGAAGGGGAAGTATCGTGAGCGATTGCAAGAGGGTTTACCGTTTTGGTACCGACGCCCAGGACACCTGTGTCACCGAGGGCGACAAGTCCATGAACTTCGTGCTTGGCGGCAAAGGCGCTAACCTTGCCGAGATGAGCCGTATCGGCCTGCCGGTTCCCGGTGGCTTTACTATTACCTGCCAGACTTGCGTCGAGTACTCCGGTGCCGGCAACGTGTGGCCCGAGGGTGCACTCGATGAGATCGTTGCTGCCGAGGCGGACCTCGAGGCCCGCTGCGGCAAGAAGCTCGGCGACGCCTCCGATCCGCTGCTCGTGTCGGTTCGTTCGGGCGCTCCGTTCTCCATGCCCGGCATGATGGACACGGTCCTCAACTTAGGCCTCAACGACGACTCCGTTCAGGGGCTCATCGCCCAGACGCAAAATCCGCGTTTTGCTTGGGATAGCTACCGCCGCTTTATTCAGATGTTCTCCAACGTCGTTATGGGCGTTGACGCCGACCTGTTCGAGAACGCGCTGACCCAGGCACGCCTGGTCGCCGGCGTCCGCGTCGACTCCGAGCTTTCGGCCGAGGATCTGCAGGAGCTCGTCGAGACCTTTAAGGGCATCTTCTCCGAGAACGTCGATGCCTCCCTGTATCCCGAGCTCGAGGTCGCCGACGGCAAGCCCGTCTTCCCGCATGATCCGGAGCTCCAGTTGCGCCTTGCCATCCAGGCCGTCTTTGGCAGCTGGATGAATGAGCGCGCCTGCATCTACCGCAAGCAGCATGGAATCTCCGACGAGCTCGGCACCGCCGTCAACGTGCAGGCCATGGCCTTTGGCAACAAGGGCGAGACCTCTGCGACCGGTGTCGCCTTTACACGCAACCCGGCAGACGGCACCAAGGAGTTCTACGGTGACTTTTTGGTTAACGCCCAGGGCGAGGACGTTGTCGCCGGCATCCGCAACACCGAGCCCATCGCCGACCTCAAGGCCACCCCGGGCCTCGAGTCCGCAGGCAAGGAGCTCGAGCGCGTGTTCCTGACGCTCGAGGATCATTACCGCGATATGTGCGATATCGAGTTCACCATCGAGCAGGGCAAGCTCTGGATGCTCCAGACCCGCGTGGGCAAGCGTACCGCAACCGCCGCTCTGCGCATCGCTATCGAAATGGTCGAGGAAGGACTGATCATCCGCGAGGAGGCCGTAAACCGTATCGATCCCGCGCAGCTCGACCAGCTCCTGCACCCGCAGTTCGATGCTTCCAAGAAGTATGAGGCGCTGGCCTGCGGTCTTAATGCCAGCCCCGGTGCCGCCGTGGGCGAGGTCGTTTTCTCGAGCGATGACGCCGTCGCGCGCGCCAACGAGGGTCACAAGGTCATTTTGGTTCGCTGGGAGACTAACCCCGACGACCTGAAGGGCATGGTCGCCGCCGAGGGTATCCTGACCAGCCACGGTGGCAAGACGAGCCATGCCGCCGTTATCGCCCGCGGCATGGGTACGCCCTGCGTCTGTGGCGTTGAGCGCTTCCATATTGACGCCGCCGAGAAGGTCGTGCGCATCGAGGGCAGCGACCGCGTACTGCGCGAGGGTGATGTCATCTCCATCGACGGCACCCAGGGTATCGTCGTCGACGGCGCCGTTGATCTGGTTTCGGCCGAGCTCACCGGCGATCTGGACACCATCCTGTCCTGGGCCGACGAGATCCGTCTGGACGAGACCGACGGTCACGCCAACCACGTGCGCGTCAACGCCGACAACCCCGAGGACGCCGCGCTCGCACTCGAGTTTGGTGCCGAGGCCATCGGCCTATGCCGCACCGAGCACATGTTCCTGGGTGACCGTAAGAACATCATCCAGAGCTTTATCCTGTCTGACGATGAGGCCGTGAAGCAGCAGGCCCTGGCCGACCTGCTCAAGGTCCAGACCGAGGACTTTCTGGCGATGTTCAAGACCATGTCCGGTCGCGATGTGGTTGTCCGCCTGCTCGATCCGCCGCTTCATGAGTTCTTGGATAATCCTCGCGAGCTCGAGGTCGCCATCACCAAGAAGGAAGCCGCTGGCGCCAACGAGGAAGAGCTTGCCGCCCTGCGCACCCGTCTGCGTCGTATTGACGGCATGGTCGAGTCCAACCCGATGCTCGGCCTGCGCGGTGTGCGCCTGTCCGTCGTCTTTAGCGATCTGCCGTTTATGCAGGTTCGCGCCGTCGCTACGGCTGCTGCCCGTCTCATCAAGGAAGGCGTCGATTCGCGCCCCGAGATCATGGTTCCGCTCGTCTCCATCACGGCCGAGCATGTCCAGACCCGCGAGGTTATCGAGCGCGTAATCGCTGAGGTTTCCGCCGAGGAGGGCGTCGAGCTCAATATTCCCGTGGGCACGATGCTCGAGCTGCCGCGCGCCTGCATGGTCGCTGACGAGATCGCCCATCACGCAGACTTCTTCTGCTTTGGCACCAACGACCTCACCCAGACGACCTTCGGCTTCTCCCGCGACGATGCCGAGGCCAAGTTCATCCCGCTGTACATGCACAAGAAGATCTTGAAGGACAATCCCTTCGAGACCATCGACACGGCAGTACTCGAACTGGTGCGCATGGCTGTCGAGAAGGGCCGCGCCACCAACCCCGACATGCACTTTGGCGTGTGCGGCGAGCACGGCGGCGACCCTAAGTCCATCAAGGGCCTGTTTAACGTGGCCGATGTTGACTACGTGTCCTGCTCGCCCTACCGCGTGCCCCTCGCACGCCTGGCTGCCGCCCAGGCCAAGCTCGAGGCCAAGCGTTCCGCCTAACGTTTTGGGTTTAGACGCCTAGCGTAGCCCCCTTCATGCCGCCCGTCTCATTCGTGAGACGGGCGGTTATCATGTGCGGGTTTTGTCTTGGTTGATTTCCGATCTCAGCCGAACACATTGAGCAAATAGGCCATTCCCGCAGCTAGCCGAACGCCCCCGCGGCCCCTCCTGGGGTCCGGGGGCGGCATTTCCCCAGTTGAAGGAACGGTGGAGATGTGTTTCGATGGGTCCGGTGGCCATGCTCCG
>URAD01000009.1 GCA_900545745.1 uncultured Collinsella sp. | reverse complement strand
CAGGTCGGCATGTCAATCCTGGTCTAACAGAGCCTTTTTTAATCCCCGTCCCAGAGAAATCATTATGCATAGAAAGTCATAATTATCATTTCGTAAACATTTCGATGAAATTAACGCCATGAGGCATGCTTGCGGTTACAATACCGCGAGGCCTAACTACACACCTTTAAGCCGGTCCTGTGAGACCGGGAAGGAGAATTATGGCGAACAACCATACCGCGGGCGCTGCCGCCCGCACCTTCGCGCCCAGCGAGCTTTGCCAGCGCATGCTGGCCAAAACCAGCAAGGGCACCTGCGGTCCCTGCATCCTGTATCTTGAGGATGGGACCATTTTTTATGGACGTGCATGCGGCGCCGAGGGCACCGCGACCGGCGAAGTCTGCTTCAACACCTCGCTCGAGGGCTACTTTGAGGTCATGACCGACCCGAGTTATGCCGGCCAAATCGTAACCATGACCTATCCGCAGATCGGCAACTACGGTATCGACGAGACCGACGTCCAGTCGGCCTTCCCCGGCGACGCCGTGCGCCCTGCGAGCGCTCCGGCCATGCGCGGCATGATCGTTCGCGACATGTGCGCCACGCCTTCTAACTGGCGCTCGGCCGTTAGCGTGCCGGAGTACCTGCGCGCTCACGGCATCGTCGCTATCGAGGGCGTCGACACCCGCGCTCTGGTGCGCCATCTGCGCGACAATGGTTCCAAAATGGGCATTATCTCGACCGAGATCTTCGACGTCGACGAGCTTGCCGAGCGTCTGGCCGCAGCGCCCACGCTGGTAGGCGAGAACCTGGTCAAGACCGTAAGCTGCCCCGCGCCTCACGAGTTTGTGGCCGCCGACCTGCCTGCCACGCATGACTTTGCGCTTTCGGCTGCCGCTCCTGCCCGTCACAAAGTGGTCGCCTACGACTGCGGTGTGAAGCGCGGCATTCTGGAGGGCCTGGTGCGCGCCGGCTGCGATCTTACCGTCGTGCCGTGGGATACGCCAGCTCAGCAGGTGCTCGACATGAATCCCGATGGCGTCTTTTTGTCCAACGGCCCCGGCGACCCCGACGCCGTGGTGGAGACCTACGAGCAGGTGCAGCAGCTGATCGGCAAGGTGCCGGTCTTTGGCATTTGCCTGGGCCATCAGATGATCAGCCTGGCCTGCGGCGCCCAGATGGAAAAGCTTAAATTCGGTCACCGCGGTGGCAACCAGCCGGTCATGAACCTGGTAAGCCGTCGCGTGGAGATTACCGCGCAAAACCATGGCTTTGGCCTGCTGTTCCCCAGCCTGGGCAAGCTTGTCCCCGAGCTTTCCGGCGGCGAGACCGAGCATGCGGCCGATGGAGATCTGCGCGTCTGGGTGCGCTGCGGAATCGCGCCGGTCGTGATGAACGAGCGCTTTGGCCGCATTCGCCTAACACATGTGAACCTCAACGACGGCACCGCCGAGGGCATCCAGCTGCTCGACGCCCCGTGCTTCTCGGTCCAGTACCACCCCGAGGCCTCGCCTGGCCCCACCGATGCCCACTATCTCTTTACCGCCTTTACGCGACTCATGGACGGCGAGGAGAACTACCTGGACATCGACACCGCGAAGGACCGCCTTGCCGGCTGGAATTTTGCCGACGATGGTTCCGCCGTTCTACCGAACGGCGGACCGGTCGACGCTGCGGCTGCAGCTGGCACATCATCTTGCCGCTCTGCTTCGGACGCGCGGGCATAAGCCCAGCGCGCCCTCGCATCACGGCAACCTGATGCACCAGCTGCACCCTCGCTGACTTTTCCAAAACATTGAGTCAGCCTCTCTAGGAGGTTTTAAACATGCCTAAACGTACTGACATCAAGCGCATCCTCGTCATTGGCTCGGGCCCCATTGTCATTGGCCAGGCATGTGAGTTCGACTACTCCGGCGCCCAGGCCTGCAAGGTGCTCAAGGAGGATGGCTTTGAGGTCATCCTGGTCAACTCCAACCCGGCGACCATCATGACCGATCCGGGTCTTGCCGACCGCACCTATGTCGAGCCCATCACCGCCGAGTTTATCGAGCGCGTGATCAAGAAAGAGCGCCCGGACGCGCTGCTGCCCACGCTGGGCGGCCAGACCGGTCTGAACGCCGCCGTCGAGCTGGCGAAAGACGGTACGCTCGACAAGTACGGCGTCGAGATGATCGGCTGCGACCTGGCCGCCATCGAGCGCGGCGAGGACCGCAAGCTCTTTAACGAGGCCATGGCCGAGATTGGCCTGGAGGTCGCGCGCTCGGGCTATGCCTACAGCGTGGCCGACGCCGAGGCTATCGCCGAGCGCGTGGGCTATCCCTGCGTACTGCGCCCGAGCTTTACCCTCGGCGGCGCCGGCGGCGGCATCGCACATACCCACGAGGAGCTTATCTCCATCGTGAGCCAGGGCCTGGAGCTCTCGCCCGCCCACGAGGTGCTGGTCGAGGAGTCCATCGAGGGCTGGAAAGAGTATGAGATGGAGGTCATGCGTGACCACGCCGGCAACGGCATCATCGTGTGCTCCATCGAGAATCTCGACCCCATGGGCGTGCACACCGGCGACTCCATCACCGTGGCGCCGGCGCAGACGCTCTCCGACCTTGAGTATCAGCGCATGCGCGTGGCCTCGCTCGCCATTCTGGAGAAGATCGGCGTCGAGACCGGTGGCTCCAACGTGCAGTTTGCCGTGAACCCCCAGACCGGCCGCCTGATCGTCATCGAGATGAACCCGCGCGTGAGCCGTTCGTCCGCGCTGGCCTCCAAGGCCACGGGTTTCCCCATCGCCAAGGCCGCCGCGCGCCTGGCCGTGGGCTACACGCTCGACGAAATCGTCAACGACATCACCAAGGCAACGCCTGCCTGCTTTGAGCCCACGATCGACTACTGCGTCGTTAAGGTGCCGCGCTTTGCCTTCGAGAAGTTCAAGGGCACTGATCCTACGCTCACCACGCGCATGAAGGCCGTGGGCGAGATTATGGCGATTGGCCGCACCTTTGAGGAGGCCTTCGGCAAGGCCATGCGCTCGCTGGAGGACGGCCATCAGGGCATTTGCGCCGGTGGCAAGGAGGGTGCCGACAGGCTGAGCGACGACGAGCTCGCCCAGGCCGTGGCCACCCCGACCGAGCACCGCATCTTCTTTGTGGTCGAGGCCCTGCGCCGTGGCTGGGACATCGCTCGCATCCATGCCACCTGCGGCATCGACCCGTGGTACCTCAACCGCATCAACGACATGGTGCAGGTTCAGGAGAGCATCCGCGGCCTGCGTGTGGAGGATATTGACGCCGACGCGATGCGCCTACTCAAGCAGTACGGCACGAGCGACGCCGAGATTGCCGCGCTGACCGGCTCGGACGAGCGCTTTGTGCGCGCCTATCGCAAGGGTCTGGGCGTGGTTCCCAGCATGAAGACGGTCGATACCTGCGCTGCGGAGTTCTCGAGCGCCACGGAGTACCACTACAAGACGTACGAGAACATCTACCGCACGAGCCCGGATGCCAAGAAGTGCGTGGCTCCCGACGAGACCACGCCGGCGGACAAGCCCAAGGCGATGATCCTGGGCGCCGGCCCCAACCGCATTGGCCAGGGTATCGAGTTCGATTACTGCTGCGTGCACGCGAGCTATGCGCTGGCGGCCCGCGGCTTCGAGACCATCATGGTCAACTGCAACCCCGAGACCGTTTCGACCGACTACGACACGTCCGACCGCCTGTACTTTGAGCCGCTCACCTACGAGGACGTCATGGACGTTATCGACGTTGAGCGCCCCGATGGCGTCGTGGTGACGCTTGGCGGCCAGACCCCGCTTAAGCTGGCGCGCATGCTCGAGGAGAGCGGCGTGAACATCATGGGCACCAAGCCCGATGCCATCGACTTTGCCGAGGACCGCGAGCGCTTCGCCGCTCTGCTCGACAAGCTGGGCATCATGTACCCGCCGGCGGGCCAGGCCACCTCGTTTGAGGAGGCCGAGGCCGTGGCCGCGCACATCGGCTACCCGCTGCTGGTGCGTCCGAGCTACGTGCTGGGCGGCCGCGGCATGATGATCGCCTACGATGCCGAGCATCTGCGCGATTACATGGCCGAGGCTGCGCGCATTAGCCCCGACTACCCGGTGTACCTGGACCGCTTCCTGGAGGGTGCGATCGAGTCCGATGTCGACGCCCTGTGCGATGGCGAAAAGGTCTATATCGGCGGTATCCTGGAGCATATCGAGGAGGCCGGTATCCACTCTGGCGACTCCGCGACCTGCATCCCGCCGTTCAGCTTTAGCGAGAGCCTGCAGGCAAAGCTTCGCGAGACCACGCGCCGCATCGCGATGGCGCTGGGCGTACGCGGCCTGGTCAACGTGCAGTACGCCATCAAGGGCGAGACCGTCTACGTGATCGAGGCAAACCCGCGCGCGAGCCGCACCGTGCCGTTCATCTCCAAGGCAACCGGCGTGCCGCTGGCCAAGTGCGCGGCGCGCATCATGGCAGGCGATTCCATCGCGAGCTTGGGCCTGCCGAGCGACGAGCGTCAGCTCGATTGGTTCTGCATGAAGGAAGCCGTTATGCCCTGGGGTCGTTTCCCGGGCGCCGACGTTATCCTGGGTCCCGAGATGAAGTCGACGGGCGAGGTCATGGGTATCGCCAAGAGCTATCCCGAGGCATACGCCAAGACGCAGCTGGCGATTGACTACAAGCTGCCCGACCCGAGCGCCGGTAAGGTGTTCATCAGCGTGTGCGACCGCGACAAGCGTCATATCCTTTCGGTCGCCCGTATCCTGCGCTACCTAGGCTTTGACATCTGCTCCACTGAGGGCACGGCGCGCGTGCTGCGTGGAGGCAACGTGACGTGCGAGGTCGTGGAGAAGATCAGCGGCCCGCACGATGGCGAGCGTCCCAACATCGGCGACCTGATCGCCGACGGCAAGATCGCGGTGATCGTCAATACGCCGTATGGCCCGGGTTCTCGTGGCGACGGCTACCTTCTGCGCACCGAGGCCGTGCGCCGCGGCGTGACCTGCGTGACCGCGATGTCCGCGGCCAACACGTACGTGAGCGCTATCGAGGCCGTGCGCGAGGACGAGCAGGGTCACGGCAGCGCCAACGACATGGGCATGGACGTCATCGCCCTGCAGGACCTGCCGCAGCACACGGTGTAGTTGACCTGGCCGGCCGGGGCGGGAGGGGCCGAGATTTCCCCCTTTCGCTCCGGCTGCAAGCAGAGTCGCTCAGGAGGAAACTCGGCCCCTCCCGCCCCGACGCACTGTGTCTAGACGGACTGCACCTCCTGTTTTTAGAGATAAATACCATTTAGCGGTGATATTCAACCGTTCAAGATATTATGTAATGGCATATTACGTCATATGACGTAATATGCCATAAGCAGTCAAGGATGATTGTCTGCGTTCAAGTCGAGAAAGGGGCAAAATGATTAAACTGTGCCGCGTCGATAGCCGGTTAGTGCATGGGCAGACCGTGTTCTCTTGGTATCCAGCGCTTAAAGCAAACGCTATTCTTGTGGTTTCAGATGAGTACGCCGCAAGCAAAGAGCGAATTCAAGCGCTGCGAATTGCAAAACCCGCTGATGCCAAATTGGTTGTCAAAAGTGTAGAAGATTCCATCGTGGCCCTTAACGGAAGCGCGGTGGATAAATACGAGCTAATTGTTGTTACGGGAAATGTACATGACGCCTGTGAAGTTGCGCGTGCGTGTCCAAAAATAACGTCTGTGAATTTAGGCGGCGCTCGACCGTTGGGGGATAGCGTAAAGGAGCTTGGCCCTGCTGTGCGCCTTTCCCAATCCGATATTAATGAAATTAAGAAAGCCATGGCTGATGGAATCGAGTTCGAGGTAAGGCAGGTTGCTAGTGAGAAAAAACGCATCGTAACAAGTTTTGATTTGTAGGAAGAGAGAGAAATATGCTGCTTCAGGCTTTTCTGGTTGGTCTTGCTGCTGCTATAGGTCAATCGGATTATTTGCTCGGTACCGCGATGGTCGAGCGTCCGATTGTCCTCGGAGCGATTGTCGGTATTTTTTTGGGTGATATTCCGACTGGCGTTATTGTTGGTTTCCAGCTCGAACTCGCGTTTATGGGGGTCTGGCAGGTTGGTGCTGCCGTGCCGCCCAACGTAATTGTTGGTTCAGTTTTGGGAACAGCCTTTGCGATTACTATGGGTGCGGGTCCCGAGACCGCTCTGACTATTGCTATGCCCACTGCGGTGCTTGCCGGCATGTTTGACAGCCTTATGTATAGCGTTGTTACGCCTCCTATGGCTGTCTGGGCTGATCGTGGTGCCGAAAAGGACGACCCCAAAACGATTGCAGCCGCTATGTGGACCAATGGAATTCTCTACATCATTGCGCTTGGCTTGATTTGCGGCGTGGCTTTTTACGTTGGAAATGATGCTGTTCAGGCGCTGATTGACGCCATCCCTGATTGGCTTACGAATGGGCTTACGATCGCAACGGGTATTCTGCCTGCGCTTGGATTTGCGCAGCTTATGTCAATCCTGTCCACCAAGGAGCTGAGCTTCCTATTCTTTGGAGGCTTCTTGCTGAGTGCCTATCTAAATATTCCGACGATCGGTATCGTGGCGTTTTCGCTGATCCTGATTGGGATCCTCAATATGGCTCACATTTTTATGCCTGCCAGTGCGGCGGTCGCTAAGGAGGTTGACGATGACAACGAATTCTAATGATGTTCTTGAGCTCTCGCCGGAGTCAAATAAATCGACCGATAAGAGAATAACCAAGAAAGACTTAAAGGCGTTATTTTGGCGTAGCTTTCCACTCAACATCATGTGGAGCTTTGACCGACAAATGAACGTTGGTTTCTGCTACGACATGATTCCGGTAATCAAGCGGTTATACGATAAGCCCGAAGATCGGATCGAGGCATATAAGCGTCATCTTGAGTTCTACAATATTCAAGTTACGTTTAATCCTCTGGTCGCCGGCATTGTGGCCTCCATGGAGGAGGAGAACGCCAACAATCAGGACTTTGACGCCGCCTCAATTAACGCCATGAAAGCATCGCTTATGGCTCCGCTTTCCGGTATTGGAGATTCGCTGATCGCCAGTACGCTTCGCATGATTGCGACGGGCGTTGTGACGGGACTTTGCCTTTCGGGCAGTCTGCTCGGCCCAATCCTGTTCCTGCTTCTTTATAATGTCCCAACGATCCTGATCCGCTGGTTTGGGCTTCAGTATGGTTATTCGCTTGGCAGTGGCATGATTTCAAAGCTGAACGATTCTGATGTAATGCGCAAAGTTACGTCCGGCCTGGCGATTGTGGGACTAATGGTAGTTGGTGGAATGGTAGCGACCACCGTTGCAGTTACCACTCCGCTCGCTCTTAACTTCGGCGACACCGCGTTTAAGTTGCAGGAAACGCTCGACGGGATATTCCCGGCTCTTTTGCCGCTCTGCGCGTTCGGAATCATGTGTCTTTGCAATAAGAAACAGGTCAAAATAATTTGGCAGATTGTGGGCATTCTCGCTGCTGGTATTGTGCTCGGCGTCCTGGGGATTTTGGGCTAGAGAAGGCGTCCATCTTTTGAGATGCTGAACTCGAAGGACGATGCGTCTGCTCGCCAAACGGTTTTTGAATAGTGGAGCGGCATCTCATCGCAGGCATATGTGACGTGCTCGACAACGCTCACGGGGGCTCCAACGATATAACCGAGAAGGCTTGCTTCTTGGAGCCCCGCTATTCCTGCGGTGATTTTGAGCTTCTCAATACCGGTTGCGATGCTGTAATGGTTGGCGATCAGGTCGAAAAGACTGGCATTGTCTGTGAGAAGCTCCAGCAGTCCGGGTAGAGTGCTCTGCGTTGCATAAACGGTGTCGATGGCGCAGGGGGCATTTTCGATATAAACCAAGCGCGCAACTCGTTGCACTACGGTTCCGTTGTCAATTTTGAGCTCCCGTGCAATGTGGGCATCAGCCTTGATTAAGCCTGTTTCCAAGATGGACTTGGTTGTTTTATCGCCGTATTGGGGGTCGGCGCTCAAATTGAAAATGGTGCTTGTTCCTCGTTTCAGGGTGAGCTTCGATGGGTTTACGAATGTTCCCTTGCCTCGCAGGCGGTAGAGCAAGCTTTGGTCAATGAGATTCTGTACGGCGCGTCTTACGGTGATCCTGCTTACTTTGTATTGCTTGCAAAGCTCGGTTTCGGTGGGAATCTGACTGCCGCCGGGGAGTTCGCCAGAAACTATTTTCTTGAGGATGTCGTTTTCAACGGTCTGATAGAGAAGTTCTGGCTGAGTGAACTCGTCTTTTGCTGCAGGCATGGTGGACCCCTTGGTTTTCAGTTTCTTTAGTACATAGATATACGACAACTGAGGACATCATAAGCCGTTATCTCAAAAGTTATGGAAATATCGATTTGGCGTTATCGCCGAGAGGGGATTTAAGATGGGCAGACAATACGACGAGGCGTTGATTGGCGCCATCTCCGGTCGCTCGTTTATAACCGAGAAGAGGGGACTCGAGGTTCAAATTCGTCCGGTTCCTGATGATGAAAGAGAGCATGTGCTTGACCCGCGAATTCTCGAGGTATCCCGCAAGAAGATGCGGAATGTTAGCATGTCTCCGAGCTGGACGAGCCTTATTGGAATGCGTCATCGCCCGGATAAGCCGACATACCGCCTACTCGATGGTGAGGTTCAGCGCGATGAGGTCCTCATGGAGGCAGCCGATCGCTATATAGATTTATTCGTCTGGACGCCACCAAATCATAAGGAGGCAAGTCCAGCGCTAGTTTACCTGCATGGCGGCGCGTTTATGGCGGGGAATGTTCTGCAATTTGAACATCAGCTCGAGTTCATCGCCGAAAAGTCTGGTGCAGTGGTGGTTTATCCGGAATACCGCTTGGCGCCGGAGACGGCATTTCCCGGGCAGATCGAGGATTGCGTTCTTGCTCTTGATTATGTGCGCGAGCATGCCGGGGATCTCGGAATCAATCCTCATAAAATAATGGTCGCCGGCGACTCTGCGGGAGGAAGCCTTACTAATGCGTGTGTTCAGCTCAGGGGTGCTGGAGCTGTAGCCCATGCCTTCGAAATCTATCCTGAAGTCGACCTTGCGGGCGAACAGGGCGAGGGATATGAGGATTTTCCTGCGATAGCCGATCAAGAGGACGTTGCGCGTTTTCGCATCGACCATCTTCGCGATTCGGACGGCCCGATGGTCGAACTTTGTGCACACGGAAAAATGTCTCCTCATGACCCGTTGATTTCTGCGCTAATGCTTGAGGACTGCACTGATTTCCCCCCGGTGACTATCGTGACATCCGAATACGATCCGCTTCGTATCCCCGATGAAAAATGGGCTACAAAATTACGGTCTTCAGGAATCGATGTCGAGGTCATCGAATATGCCGGATGTGACCATGGTTTCTTCGATCATTTTGGCGTGTACCCGCAATCGGAAGACGTGTGTTTGTTGATGGCTGAGAAGCTTAAAGAAATGGCTGTACAATAACGTCTCTCGGCGATAAGGGACTGAAGTCGCCTGTGTTTCTGCATTCGTGGTTCTCAGTCTGATTAAAAATGAGGCTTGCTCCTTGCCCGAGTGGGTGGGGAGCAGTTTGTTTTTTGTAGCGATACGAGGTGAGTGCCGCGCACTTTAGATCGCCATTTTGCTTCGCTGTATACCACTTGACGTAATAAAAGAGGCAAGGGCGGTGCGAGGGCCAACAGTCATTCTAAGCTCGGATTCGTATCCTAAAAGGTTGTTTCGGTTGCGTGGTACAATATAGCAAAAAAGAATGATAAAATGAATTCGAAAAAGAATTCATTTTTAGGAGGTATGTATGCCTGCTTTGCAGATGCTCGACAACCTTGTTCCAATTAGCGATTTCAGCCACGGTAAGGGCTCGGCTGCATTTTCGAAGGTTGGGGACGACAATCCAGTTGTGGTTCTCAAACACAACAAGCCAGCGTTTGTGATTGTGACACCCGATGAATATAGGGAAGCGAAGCAAGCGGAGGAGGACCTCGCCTTGTTAACGTTGGCACTTAAGAGAGTGGCTGTGGCACGTGACGATGCGCTTGTTTCCCTGTCTGATGTTATGGAAGAGCTGGGTGTGAGCCAGGACGAACTCGATCAGATGGATGAGGTCGAGTTTGAATGAGTGGGTACGAAGTCGCTTTCTACCCGGATGCTCTCAAGGATATTAAGCGTCTGGACGGCTCCCAACGAAAGATCGTCCTTAAGGCTATAGAAAAAATCAGAACGAACCCATTGCCGCAGAACGAAGGTGGATTCGGCAAGCCTCTTGGAAACAAGGCAGGTACGGATTTGACTGGCTTTATGAAAATCAAGCTCAGGGGAAGTGGCATTCGAATCGTGTACCGCCTCATCAGAATTAAAGAAAAGATGGCCATCGTAGTGGTAGGCGCTCGCGAAGACATGGAAGTCTACCGAACTGCTCAGAGACGAGAACTCGATTTCGAGAAATGGGCGGAAGAGAATATCTAGCTTTAACGATGAACGACGAGTGAGCGTTGGTGGGGCCCTGACGAATTAGATTCGTCAGGGTTTTTCGCTGAACCAATTGCTTTCAGTCTCCGTTGACCTTTCCTTCCAATTCATCAGCCAACGTACGTCATGGCAATCCCCGGTAGGTCGCAGGGTGGCGGCTGAGCCTTTCCCTCGGGAAACTTCGCGAAGCCCAGTTCCCGAGGGAAAGGCTCAGCCGCCACCACAAAGACCGCAGGGACGGGAGCGGCTATACTACTCTCAGTAGTTAAGGGTCGCGGATCCGCCGCGTCGCCGTTCTCAACAGGAGGTCTTTGTTTATGGCAGGTCAGAAGCCGGTTGTCGGGATCATCATGGGCTCCAAGTCCGATCTGGGCGTTATGGAAGGTTGCACCGCCGAGCTCGAGGCGCTCGGCGTGCCCTATGAGCTCGTCATTGCGAGCGCACACCGCACGCCGGCGAAGGTCCATGAGTGGGCCTCGACTGCTTCCGATCGCGGTATCAAAGTGATTATTGCCGCCGCCGGCAAGGCCGCTCACCTGGGTGGTGTCGTGGCTGCCTTCACGCCGCTGCCGGTTATCGGCGTGCCTATGAAGACGAGTGACCTGGGCGGTATGGATTCGCTGCTGTCGATGGTGCAGATGCCTTCGGGTGTGCCTGTGGCCTGCGTTGCCATCAACGGCGCCAAGAACGCCGCCATCTACGCCACGCAGATTCTAGGCGCTTGCGACCCCGAGTACCGCAAGGTTATCGAGAAGATGAAGCAGGAGATGGCCGACGCCTAGGCGTTCCGCCGTTTCACCGCAGTATAAGGAGAGCCATGTCCGACTATCAGGGAAAACGATTCAAGGCTTCTCAGATTCCCGATCCGTCGAAGCCGGGTGCTGCCCATGCGGCACAGCAGGGTCGGACATCCTCTCCTCAGCAGCCGCGCGCGCCGCGCCCCGTGACGCCGGCGACGCATCGTCGACAGGACGCGCCAGCCGCATATCGACCTTCATCTTATAGCAACGCTAAGAAGCCGCCCCGGTCTTCATCGCATGCCGCGCCGTCGGATTACACCGAGCCGCCGCGCAAAAAGCGCCGCTCCATTATTCCCATTCTGCTCATCATCATCGGCATCGGCCTGATTGTCGCCGCCGCCGCTATCTTTATCAATGCTCAGATTGGCTATAAACAGGCAAGCGATTCGTACCAGAAAATCGAGAAGCAATATGTAAGCGATAAGGACGCCAGCGGCGTGCCGATTATCGACTTCGATGCACTTGCCCAGACAAATCCCGAGGTTGTGGGTTGGATTTACGCGCCGGGAACCAACATCAACTATCCCGTGGTGCAGACCAACAACAACTCCAAATACCTCAACACGCTGTTCGACGGTACGGCCAATGCATCCGGGGCCATTTTCCTGGATAGCAATGACACCGCGCCGGGCATGGTGGATCAGCAGACCACGATCTACGGCCACCACATGAATGACGGGTCGATGTTCAACGTGATTTCGGACACCACTGATCAGGCAACGTTCGATAGCATCGAGTTCGTGTATTACATCACACGGGATGCTACGTATAAACTGCGACCACTGGCGACCAAAGTTGTCGAGGACACGTATGCCAAGGCGCGCACGACCAATTTTGAGGGCGACGACGGGCTCAAGAACTACCTGTCCGAGATGCTCGACGGTGCCTCTGCCGTGGCGAGCGATGCCATCGATCGTGCCGCTTCGGCAACCAAGGTCGTAACGCTTGTGACCTGTCGTTCGTTATCGCTGAGCAACACACGTGCCGTCATGGTGCTCACGCCGGTCGAGGAATAGATTATGGGCTACTCAATGACGGTGAAAGGAGAAATGATGCTTGAGAACGGCAAATCGATGCCTTCGGTTGATGCTTGGCTGCGCGAAGCCAAGGCCGATGTTTCGGCGGCTGATTGTGGGATGTACCTGACACACAACGGCGTGGTGCGCGCGACGCCCAAGGCCGAAGTGCGCGGAGTCGAGACCGATGGCGTGGCGCCAGGCCACAAGGTGGGCGGCATGGTGTTTGGCTTCGATGCCGAAAAGGTGCAGGCCGCTATCGAGGCGACGCGCACGATGCCGGGTATCGGCTATGTGCGCGTGTGGCTGGCGAGCGGCGAGCTTACCGTGGGCGACGACATCATGCTCGTGCTCATTGGCGGAGACATTCGCCCGCATGTGGTCGATGCGCTGCAGTCGCTCGTCGGCACCATCAAGAACGAGTGCGTGAGCGAGGTCGAGCGCGAGGCGTAAGGCCTCGTCGGCAATCCGAGTCTGTCTATAGCGAAAGCCCGCCGGCAGTTCATGTAGATCTGCCAGCGGGCTTTGATGTGTTGGAGCTATTTTGCTCTGGCGTTTGCTACACGCGTGTGGCGTCCTTGGGGCTCATGGTCATACTCTGAAAACGGTTCTCCATATATTCGTTATCGAAATGCTTGTCATAGAACTGTGCGACGGGAATATTTCGAACGGTTCCGTTGACGCGCTGATACCAATAGTCGAGCGATTGCAACGTCATGACGCCGTCGATCAACATGACGGCGGTCAGGATGACGGTAGCAGAGTAGCGGCGTTTCCATGGAATCATATTGATGAGCTTAAGCAGGCGCGGCAGCAAGACCTTGATCCAGATGAGGCCACCCAGGCCCCACATGCAGGCAAACGGCGTGCATGTGCGTCCCCCGGTCAATACCGCGATGGGATCGGGCATGCCGAATAGCCTAATGTGTGAATAGCTCCACGACACCACGCCAAATGAGGTCTGCATAAACCAGCCTACAAACACCTCGAAAGCGCCGCCGATCAGGGCACTTACCAGGAAAATGATCAGAGGATTCTTTTTATAGAAGCGGTTGAGCGCCATGGTCATGAGCACCGCGCCAAATCCGTAGATGGGGCTAAAGGGGCCAAATAGCATACCGGCACGGTCCTGATAGACGCCGGGATCGACGACGACCATATGCCAGACTTCCTCGAGAATGAGACCTAACACGCTGCAGACGAAGAATACCCAGAACAGGTTGAAGTAGTTGAGCTTGATGTAGCCCTCGCCGGTTTCGTCGCGGCCGAGCATCCCCTCGGCGGCGGCATCGCGGTCGAGCATCTCTTGCAGACGGCGCTGCAGTTCGCGCTCCTGGCGTAGCGTGGGGTCGACGGTGGCCGACAGCGCAATGAGGATGACAAGCTGGACGGCGGGGCGCAGCAGGAAGGGTCCGATGCCCTGGAGCATCACGTCAACTAAAAGCTCCACGACGGTAAATGCGATGAGGACGTAAGACAGGCGGGCGGCATTGCGCCGCTGGTCCTTGATGAGGTCCAGGCCAAAGACGATCAAGATGATCGCGCTTGCCGCCGAGAGCATAATGCCGGCGACGATAAGGCCAACCGCGACCAGGGTGTTATCACCGAGCTTAGCGGCGACGTTGCCGTTAATGAGTGCGGTGATGACCTGCCACATAAAGACGGCGACTGACGGGAGCGTGCCCACGCCAGATAGGGTGCACAGGACTGCGTAGACCTTGATGATAAGGGGGATCTTCTTGGCCTCCGTGGTGCTGGGGACACTGGGGTCGAGTTGATTTCGATCCATACGCTACCTTTCTCGTCTCGTAGTAGCCTACAAGGATACGCCGACGACCAGCTAAAAGACAGGACGAACGTCCCAATTGCAACAATGTAGCCCCTAGCGCGGGCGAGACACGGCGCACGGGAAGTCTTCGAGGCCGTTGCCCCTGAGAGTGGACTACCCAATAAAATGTTTGGTCGCAAAACGGATAATAAGCTCGGTGGGCTTTTAAAAAGCGCTGCTCATGCGCGGGGGAGCGCGTCGCGCCGTGCGTATAATAAGGCGGGTAACGCCAAAATACGAGGCTCTGAGGGGATGCCATGTCTCAAGAAACCATCCGCGCGGCCGAGCGTGCCGCGGGACAGGTGAACGCCATGTCGACGTATGATCCGGACTCTGACCAGCTGCATGAGGAATGCGGCGTTTTTGGTGTCTGGGCGCCCGATCGCGACGTGGCTCGACTGACGTACTTTGGCCTGCGTGCACTGCAGCATCGCGGCCAGGAATCGGCGGGAATCGCCGTTGGTGACGGCGGTACGGTTATGGTCCGCAAGGATCTGGGCCTGCTCGACCGCGTGTTCTCCAATGCCGACTTGTCGACGCTCTCCGGTCAGCTGGCCGTGGGTCATGTGCGCTACGGCACCGCCGGCGCCAAGAGCTGGGAAGCCTCTCAGCCGCACCTCTCTACCATCAATAGCGTCATTATCGCGCTCGCGCACAACGGCACCCTCGTCAACACCGACGAGCTGCGTCGCCAGCTGATCGAGCTGGGCGTACCGTTCCTCTCCAACTCGGATTCCGAGGTCGCGACCAAACTCATCGGCTACTTTACTCAGCGTACTGGCCATCTGCGCGAGGGCATTCGCAAGACCATGGAGCTCGTGCGCGGCGGCTACGCCATGACGCTCATCAACGAGCAGGCGCTCTACGCATTCCGCGATCCGCACGGCATTCGCCCGCTCGTGCTGGGCAAGCTGGTGGATGAGGGCCTGGACCAGGCCGATGCCGCATCCGTTTCGCAGCTGCCCTCGCAGGACGGCGCCGCGACGGTCGACTCCGCCGTCCATGTCACGCGCGCCGGCGGCTGGGTCGTTGCCTCCGAGACCTGCGCGCTCGATATCGTGGGCGCCGAGTACGTCCGCGACGTCCGTCCCGGTGAGATTTTGCGCATCAGCGCCGAGGGCCTTGTGTCCGAGCAGGGCGTGCCTGCCGCCGAAGAGCCTGCTAACTGCATTTTTGAGCAGGTCTACTTTGCTCGCCCCGATTCCATCATGAACGGCAAGAGCGTCTACGCCTGCCGTTATGACATGGGTCGTCAGCTGGCACATGAGGAGCCCGTCGAGGCCGACCTGGTCATCGGCGTGCCCGACTCCGGCCTGCCGCCCGCGGAGGGCTATTCGCACGAGAGCGGCATTCCCTTTGGCGAGGGCCTCATCAAGAACCGCTACGTGGGCCGTACGTTTATCGAGCCTACGCAGGAGTTGCGCGCCATGGGCGTGCGCATGAAGCTCAACCCGCTGCGCGACAACATCGAGGGCAAGCGCCTGGTCGTCATCGACGACTCCATCGTGCGTGGCACCACCATGGTGCAGCTCGTCAAGATGCTGCGCAACGCTGGCGCCAAGGAGATTCATATCCGCATCAACTCGCCCGAGGTCATCTGGCCGTGCTTCTACGGTATCGATACCGACGTACAGTCGCAGCTTATCAGCGCCAACAAGACGGTCGACGAGATTTGCGAGTATATCGGCGCCGATTCGCTGGCCTTCCTTTCGGTCGAGGGCCTGCTGAAGGTCATGCCCAAGGGCGGTTACTGCGATGCGTGCTTTACCGGCCGCTACCCCGTGGCGATTCCCGAGAGCTTTGGCCGCGACAAGTTTATGGAGGGCTTTAAGCCCCGCAACCTGGATAAGCCGCTGCACTTTGACGACGACGCCGTGGTCGAGAAATACGACGACCGCAGCTGGGAAGAGAAGCACGGCGAGGCCTAAAACCTGCCATGTAGGGACAGGTTCATTTTGGTAGGTTTTACCTGCTGTTTTGTTGATATGACGGCGCGTGCTGTTATGGCGCGCGCCGAAATGAACGCAACTATGAGCACCGTTTGGCGCCCGCGCGGCGCCACGGTAGTGGGAGAGGAAGGCTCAGATGAGCGACAGCAAGCATGTGACGTATGAGGACGCCGGCGTCGATACCGCCGAGGGCGGCCGCGCCGTCGACGCCATTAAGCAAATGGTTAAGGACACCAACCGTCCCGAGGTCATCGGCGGTATCGGTGGCTTTGGTGGCTTATTCTCGGCCGCCGCGCTTAAGGATATGGAAGACCCGATTCTGATCAGCGGTACCGACGGCGTGGGCACCAAACTTGTGCTCGCCCAGATCATGGATCGTCACGAGACGGTGGGCCAGGACCTGGTCGCCATGTGCGTCAACGACATTTTGGCTTCGGGCGCCGAGCCGCTGTTCTTCCTGGACTACGTTGCCATCGGCCACATTGAGGCCGAGCACATGGCAAAGATCATCAAGGGTGTGGCCGACGGCTGCAAGCTCGCGGGCTGCGCGCTCGTGGGCGGCGAGATGGCCGAGCACCCCGGCGTCATGGCTCCGGCCGACTACGACCTTGCCGGCTTTACCGTGGGCGTCGTCGACCGTCCCAAGATGCTCGATCCCGCAAACGTCCGCCCCGGCGACGTGATTCTGGGCCTGCCTTCCACCGGCGTGCACTCCAACGGTTACTCGCTCGTGCGCAAGGTCATTGGCGTCGACGGCATTAAGCCCGGCACGCCCGAGGCCGCCGCTAAGGCCGAGGAGCTGAGCCGTCCGCTCGAGGAGCTCGGCGGCGCATCGCTGGCAGACGCCCTGTTGGCCCCCACGCGCATCTATGTCAAGCCGATTCTTGAGTTGCTCCGCGGCGGCGCCAACGTGCACGCTATCGCCCACATTACTGGCGGCGGTATTACCGAGAACCTCAACCGCGCGCTTGCCGACGACGTCGACGCCGTGGTCACCCGCAACGGCGCCGAGATGGGTTGGGACGTTCCGCCCGTCATCACCTACGTGTCGCGCCAGGCCGAGCTCGCGCCCAACGAGGCATGCAAGACCTTCAACATGGGCGTTGGCCTGTGCCTGATCGTCGCCCCCGAGGACGAGGCCGCGGTTACCGAGGCCCTGGTCGCGCTGGGCGAGAAGCCGTTCCGCGTGGGCGAGTGCGTTGAGGGTTCCGGTAAGGTCGTGTACTCCGATGAGCGCTAACGAGCAGATGGCTGCTGCCGAGAGCTTGGGCTTTGTGCCCTACACCCGTCCGACCGGCACCGATACGGCTGAGCCGCTCAAGATCGGTGTGCTCATCAGCGGTTCGGGTACCAACCTGCAAGCGCTGATCGATCTGATCGCCGCCGGCAAGCTCAACGCTTCGATTGAGCTTGTGGTGTCGAGCCGTCCTTCGGCTAAGGGTTTGCAGCGCGCTGAGCGCGCGGGCATCCAGACGCTCACGCTGTCCAAGGATGTCTATGCTGACCCCATCGCCGCCGACGAGATCATCGCGCACGAGCTGCTCGAGCGCGGCTGCGAGTACGTGGTGATGGCCGGCTACATGCGTATGGTGCACACCCCGCTGCTGGCGGCGTTCCCCAACCGCGTGGTCAACTTGCACCCGGCGCTGCTGCCGAGCTTTACCGGTGCCCACGCGATCGACGATGCGTTTGCTCGCGGCGTCAAGGTGACCGGCGTGACCGTGCACTTTGCCAACGAGATCTACGACAACGGTCCCATCATTGCCCAGCGTGCGCTGACTGTTGAGGAGGGCTGGGACGTCGACACGCTCGAGGAGCACATCCACGCGATCGAGCACGTGCTGTATCCCGAGGTCGTGCAGATGCTCGCCGACGGCCGCGTTCACGTGCTGGAGAGCGGCAAGGTCGCAATTGACGCGCCTCGCGGCTAGCGGCGCACAGTACAATTTAGCCGAGTAGTCAGGGTGGTCATTGGCGCCAAGACGCGCGTGGCCACCTTTTGTTTTGGGTAGTCACCTGCGACGTTCTTTAACGACTAGTCATTCAAGAACGTCGCAGGTGGCTAGGTGAGAGAGGTGAGCGCATGGCGGATAACGAAGCGCTGTTTACGCCTGAGCTGGTGTTTTTTGATTGGGAGTGTGCGACGCCGGATGAGGTGTTCGCGCGGCTTGAGGGCGAGCTTGCACCACATGGCTACATTGCATCCGGTTGGCTCGATGCCGTCCGCACGCGCGAGGATGCCTATCCCACGGGTCTCGCTATGCCGGCGGCAAACATTGCCATTCCGCATACCGATCAGGGGTTTGTGGCCAAGCCCTATATCGCGGTGGTGAAGCCCGCCGCGCCCGTGACATTTAACGCTATGGCTGGCATGGGCGCTCCGGTGCCGGCGCAGATCGTCATCAATCTGGGCATCGCCGAGCCGGGCGGCCAGGTCGAGGCCCTGCAGGCACTCATGAACATCTTTATGGGCGCCGATGCCGCAGCCGACGTGCTCGGCCAGACCACGCCCCAGGGCATGGTCGACGCCATCCGCCGCCACTTCTAAGGTGGGGCTGAGTCGGCACTTGGGGACTGTCCCTAACTGCCGGCTGCCAGAGCTGTCCCCTTTGCACCAAAATGGTGCAGATTAATCTGTCCCCAATGCACCAAGCGTGCCGCGGGGGCTGCGTTGTGACACAATGGCGTTTGTTCGATTCGTTATGCGAAAGGCCAACTATGGCAAATAAGAAAAAGAACTCCGAGGCCGCGCCGACGCCCGAGCAGCAGGCCCGCGCTGCCTCCAGCTCTCGCAAGAAGCAGCGCAAGACGTACGTGTCTAAGACCGTCAAGATCGTTCTGGTGGTCATCGGCGTGCTGGCGATGCTGCTTTCCGTCTCGGCGATGGCGTGCTCCGGCCTTATGTCGCAGGCTGAGGACACCTCGAGCTACAAGCTGACCGGCGGTGTTGCTGCCACTATCAACGGCACCAACCTTACCGAGGACACCGTGACCAAGCAGATCATGAGCATGCGCACGTCCTACGGCTACACCAAGGATGAGGATTGGGCGCAGTATCTGGTTGACAACGACCTCACGCCCAAGAAGTACCGCAAGCAACTCATCGACTCCTACACGCAGCAGATTCTGCTTCAACAGGCACAGAAGGAGAACGGCGTGACGGTGTCGGACGAGGAGGTCGAGAAGGCTTGGAAGGACGCGTGCAAGAGCGCGGGCGGAGCCAAGGCCTTTAAGAAGACCCTCAAGACCTACGGCTATACCGAGGACACCTACAAGGACTCGCTCAAGGAGAGTCTGGCGCAACAGAAACTCAAGGATGCCGTCGCGCCCACGAGCAAGCCCAAGGACAGCGAGATTGTCGATTACATCAACGAAAATCTGTCCAGCTACAACGACGCCCGCCGCTCGTCGAACATCCTGATCAAGGTTGATTCCGACGCTTCCGACGAGGACAAGGCTGCCGCCAAGGCCAAGGCGCAGGAGTGCCTGGACAAGATCAACTCCGGTGAGCTGAGCTTTGAGGACGCCGTTGAGCAGTACTCCGAGGACACCGGTTCCAAGGAGAAGAAGGGCGATGTGGGCTGGGATAAGCTCACCACCTTTGTCGACAGCTACCAGACGGCGCTCGAGGGACTCAACAAGGGCGACGTGAGCGAAGTCGTCGAGTCGACCTATGGCTACCACATCATCAAGTGCACCGACTACTTCCATGTCGATAATCAGGTTGATGACATCAACCAGGTGCCCAAGGACATCAAAAAGTACGTCTCCAACGTGGTGAAGACGCAAGCGGCCAGCACCGCGTACAGCGAGTGGCTGGAGCAGTACAAGAAGGATGCCGACATCACCGTCAACCCCATGCCCAAAGACGTACCCTATAACGTGAGTCTGAAGGGTGTCACCAAGAGTTCGACCGACGATTCGTCGACGACTGAGTAATCATGGGGCGGTGCTCGCGCGAGTGCCGCCCACACTATTGAGGAGGATTTGCAGATGACCAACGAAGAGCTGCAGAAGGAAATGATTGCGGCCATGAAGGCCAAGGACAAGGTTCGCCTGTCCATCATTCGCCAGGTTAAGGCCGAGGTGAAGAATATCGAGGTCAATGAGCGCCGCGATGTGACCGAGGAAGACGTCAACAGCATGATCAAGCGTCTGATCAAGCAGACGAGCGAGACGCTGGAGATGTCCATCAAGGCCGGCACCGACCAGGAGCGTACCGACAACCTGACCGAGCAGGTCAAGATTCTGGAGAGCCTGCTGCCCGTGCAGGTTTCGGGCGAGGAGCTCGAGGCCCTGATCGAGCAGGTTATCGCCGAGCTGGGCGCCACGTCCAAGAAGCAGATGGGCCAGGTTATGGGCGCACTCGGCAAGGCCACCGGTGGCAACTTCGATAAGCCGGCCGCGGCAAAGATCGTCGGAGCCAAACTCGCGTAGGGGCCGAGCGGTACATAGTTGATGTTTAGGGGGGCGTGGCCGTCATGGTCGCGCCCCTTTTTGCTGGGCTGGGCACTCATTGGGGACAGGCTTAAATGAGTGCCCGGGCTACGCTCATTGGGGACGGGCTTAAATGAGTGCCCAATGAGCAGGTACTCATTTAAGTCTGTCCCCAATGACTAGGTGGAAGGTTGCGGGTTCTTTACGGGAATGTAGTGTGGGCTGCGGAAACGTGATTCTTTCCGTACAATAGTTCAACTCGTGTAAACGCAGGGAAGGGACATTCATGGCAGACATGATCGAGATCAAGCATCTCAACAAGTACTTTGGCGACCTGCATGTGCTCAAAGATATCAACCTCACCGTCAAACGCGGCGAGAAGCTCGTAATGATCGGGCCTTCCGGCTCGGGTAAGTCGACGCTCATCCGTTGCGTCGATTATCTGGAGGAGCCCACGTCGGGCGAGGTCGTCATCGACGGTACGCCGCTCACCAAAAAGAATCACCTGGAGATGGCTCGCAAGTACAGCTCCATGGTGTTTCAGCAGTTCAACCTGTATCCCAACATGACGGTGCTGGGCAACCTGACGCTCGCACCCATCAAGCTGCAAAAGAAGAGCAAGGAGGAGGCGACCGAGATCGCCATCGCCGCGCTCAAGCGCGTCGGCATGGCGCATAAGGCTGGCGAGTATCCGCAGAATCTCTCGGGCGGTCAGCAGCAGCGCATCGCCATCGCCCGTGCCCTGTGCACCAAGCAGCCTATCATCCTGTTTGACGAGCCGACCTCGGCGCTCGACCCCGAGATGGTCCAGGAGGTACTGGACGTTATGATTGAGCTCGCGCAGGAGGACATCACCATGATCTGCGTGACGCACGAGATGGGCTTTGCGCGCCAGGTGGCCGACCGCGTCATCTTTATGGAGGACGGCCGCATTCTGGAGGAGGGCACGCCCGAGCACTTCTTCGATAACCCCGAGAACCCGCGTTGCCGCGAGTTCCTGTCCAAGATTCTGCACTAGGCGCGGTGATGGACATGACGGATATGACGAGGGCGGCCGTGTCGCGCCGTCACTTTTTGCAGCTGGCTGGCGCCGGCATGCTCGCGCTGACGGGGACCGCGCTTACCGGTTGCGGCAACTCCACCAGCGGTGAGGGCTCCGACAAGGGGTCCAAGCTTGCGGCCATCAAGTCGCGTGGCCATCTGAATGCCGGCGTTAAGAAGGATGTTCCCGGCTACGGCTATTACGACACCGCCAAGGGCCGCTTTGAGGGCATGGAAGTCGATTTGTGCTACCAGATCGCCGCTGCCGTCTTTGGTGTGAGCTACAAGAAGGCTCGTGCCCAGGAGCTTGTCGAGTTTACCGACGTAACGCCCAAGACGCGCGGCCCACTGATCGATAACGGCCAACTCGACGTGGTCGCGGCGACCTACACCATCACCGACGAGCGCAAGAAGAGCTGGGATTTCTCGACGCCGTACCGCACCGACTACGTGGGACTCATGGTCAAGAAGCGTTCGGGCTTTACCTCGATTGAGGATCTGGACGGCAAGGTCATTGGCGTGAGCCAGGGTGCCACCACGCAGGGCCTGATCGAGCAGATGATCAAGGACAACGGCTTTAGCTGCAAGCCCGAGTTTAGGGCCTTTAGCGGCTATCCCATCATCAAGAGTTCGCTCGACGCCGGCAATATCGACGTCTTTGCCATGGACCGCTCCACGCTGGCCGGTTACATGAACGAGACCGTTGAGCTGCTGCAGCCCGAGGTCAAGTTTGGCGAGCAGGGCTACGGCGTGGCGACCAAGAAGGGCTGCGACCTTTCGGCTGTGGTCGATCAGGTGGTTTGCGATCGCCTGGCCGATGGCTGGCTCGACCAAGAGGTCAAGACCTGGGGTCTTGTATAGGCGCATCGTCCAAGGAAGGAATCATATGCTCGAAGGATTGTTTGACGCCGACCGCTGGTCGACGACATTTCAAAACATGGGGCCCTTCTGGGAGGGCTTTGGCGTGACGCTGCAGGTGGTCGTTGCCGGCCTGCTGCTATCGCTGGTGCTGGGCACGCTGCTGGGCGTGTTCTCTACCACTCGTTCGCGCGTGCTGCGCGCCATAAGCCGCGTGTATGTGGAGTTTTACCAGAACACTCCGTTGCCCGTGCAGGTGCTCTTTATGTACATGGCCGGTCCGCAGTTTTTGCAGGCCATAACCGGTGCCGACCAGCCGGTGCGCATCGCGCCGTTCGTGCTGGGCTTCTTGGGTGTGGGCCTGTATCACGCGGCCTACATCTCGGAGGTCATCCGCACTGGTATCGAGGCGGTTCCGCGCGGTCAGATGGAGGCGGCCCAGAGCCAGGGCTTCACCCGTGCGCAGGCGTACTGGTACATCGTGCTGCCCCAGACGTTCAAGATCATTCTGCCGCCGCTGTGTAACCAGGCGCTCAACCTGGTCAAGAACACGTCGGTGCTGGCGCTTGTGGCCGGCGGCGACCTTATGTACCGTTCCGACAACTTTGTGAGTCTGTACGGTTACCTGCAGGGATACATCGTCTGCTGCCTTATGTACTTCATCATCTGCTTTCCGCTCGCCATGCTGGTACAGTGGCTCGAGCGCCGCTCCAAGGAGCGTCCGCGCGGCGTGAGCCTGGCCGAGCTGGGGCTCGACAACGTAGAGGAGGCCTAGCGCATGGAAATCTTCAACGCGACCAACCTGCTCTACATTTGGGGCGGCTTTGTTAAGACAATCGAGATCTCGGCGCTGTCGATCTTTTTCTCGCTCATCTTTGGCACGGTGCTGGCGCTCGTTAAAAGCTATGCGCCCCGCCCGTTCCGTATTTTGGTGAGCGCCTATATCGAGCTGTTCCGTTGCACGCCGAACCTGCTGTGGATTCTGTTTATCTACTTTACGGTGCAGGGTTTGGACATTGTGATTTCGACCATCGCCTTTACGCTGTTTACCAGCGCTGTTATGGCCGAGATTGTGCGCGGCGGCCTCAACTCGATTCCGCGCGGCCAGTTTGAGGCAGCGCGGAGCCAGGGCTTTGGCTTCTTTGCCACCATGCGCTACATCATTCTGCCGCAGACGTTTAAGACGATCATTCCGGCGCTGTTTAGCCAGTGCACGACCGTCATCAAGGACAGCTCGTATCTTTCGGGCATTAACGTGGCCGAGCTCATGTACACGGCTAACGTCGTGATGGCCCACGCGATCGACCTGTCGCAGGTGCTTATGCTCTACGGCCTGGTGTTTGCGATGTACTTTGTGCTCAACTTTGGTATCTCGCTGCTGGTCCGAGCGTATCAACGTCGTATTGTGGCAGCGTAGAATGTGATAAAGGGACTGTCCCTTTATCACATAGAGAAAGGAATCGCGATGAGCGATCTGGAGAATAAGAAGAATCCTGTGGTCATTACCATCGCGCGCGACTTTGGCGCCGAGGGCCACGAGATTGGTCGTATCCTCGCCGATGAGCTGGGGATTCCGCTGTACGATAACGAGCTGCTGGTGCGTGCTTCGCTGCGCGCGGGTGAGTCGCTCGACAAGATGGCCGCCTACGACGAGCGCCTGGCCGTGGAGAACATGGCGTTTCTGCCCGACCGCTACGATGCGCGTTCGTACTCGGACAAGTTGTTCCAAAAGATGAGCCAGGTGATTTTGGATCTGGGTGAGACCGAGAGCTGCATTATCGAAGGCCGTCTGTCCGATTATCTGCTGCGCAACAACCCCAACCACATCGCCGTGCTGGTGACTGCGCCCTTTGAGGACCGCGTCGAGATCGTGCGCAAGAAGCGCGGTCTCAACAAAAAGAAGGGCGCCAAGCTGGTCAAGCAGCAGCAGAAGGCGCGCGAGGCGTTCTATAAGCGCTACAGTGCCGGAAAGTGGAAGATGACGAGCGGTAAAGACATCGTCGTCAACCGCGCCAAGCTGGGCCGCGAGGGTTGCAAAGACGTTATTGCCGCAGCCTACCGCTACAAAGTAGCGCAGCTCGAAGACTAACCGACCAAAAACCACCACAAAGGGGACAGGCACCTTTGTGGTGGTCGGTCGACTGGCATAGAAAAAGTCCCCGCCGGGCGTGTGCTCGACGGGGACTTTGCCGTTTGATGGCTAACGCTGAGGGTGACTACTCGCCCAGCAGGCTCTTGGTGATGGAAGCGGCGGCCTTCTTGCCGGCGCCCATCGCCAGAATGACCGTAGCGGCACCGGTGACGATGTCGCCGCCAGCCCAGATGCGGGGATCGGTGGTCTGGCCGGTCTCCTCGTCGGCGACGATGTAGCCCCACTTGTTGAGCTCCATCTTGCCGCCGATCTTCTTTGCGAAGGGGTTGGCGTTGGTGCCGATAGCCGAGATTGCGACGTCGCAGGGGATCTCCTCGATGGCGCCCTCGATGGGCACCGGGCGACGACGACCGGACTCGTCGGGCTCGCCGAGCTCCATCTTCTGGACCTTGACGGCGCACACGGAGCCGTCCTCGCCAGCGACAAACTCGAGCGGGGAGACGAGCGGCAGAACCTCGACGCCCTCGGCCTTGGCGTGGTGCAGCTCGGCACGACGGCAAGGCATCTCATCCTCGGTACGACGGTAGGCGATGATGGCGTGCTCGGCGCCCAGGCGCTTGGCGGTACGGACGGCGTCCATAGCCACGTTGCCGCCACCAAAGACAACGACGTTCTTGCCGTGCTTGGTGGGGGTGTCGTACTCGGGGAACTTGTTGGCCTTCATCAGGTTCACGCGGGTGAGGTACTCGTTTGCGAAGAAGACGTTGGGCAGGTTCTCGCCGGGGACGTTGAGGAACTTGGGCAGGCCAGCGCCGGTCGCCACGTAGATGGCGTCGAAGCCCTGCTCGAACAGCTCCTCGGCCGTGGCCATGTTGCCCACGACGGAGTTGTACTCAAACTTGACGCCCATGTCCTTCAGGCCGTCGATCTCGCGCTTGACGACTGCCTTGGGCAGACGGAACTCGGGGATGCCGTAGACCAGCACGCCGCCGCCGGTGAAGAAGGCCTCAAAGACGGTGACGTCAAAGCCGTTGCGGGCGAGCTCGCCGGCGCAGGTGATGCCGGACGGGCCAGAGCCGACGACGGCGACCTTCTTGCCGTTCTTGGGGGCCATCTTGGGCGTGGAGGCGAGCTCGGGGCGGTCACCCAGGAAGCGCTCGAGCTGGCCGATGGCCACGGGCTCGGATTTCTTACCACGGATGCACTTGCCCTCGCACTGGTTCTCCTGCGGGCAGACACGGCCGCAGATGGCGGGAAGCATGGAGTCCTCGCGGATGGTATCGAGAGCGCCGCCGAAGTCCTTCTCGCGGATCTGCTCGATAAAGCGGGGGATGTTGATGTTGACGGGGCAGCCCTCAACACAGAACGGCTTCTTGCAGTTGAGGCAGCGCTCGGCCTCGGCCAGCGCCATCTCCTCGGTGAAGCCCTTGTCGACGGGGCGGAAGTCGCAGGCGCGCTCGGCAGCCGGCTCCTCGTTATCGGGGGTACGGGGCGACTTCATATCGGCAACGAAACGACCGTTAACTAGTGGCATGCGCAGCTCTTTTCCTCATAGGCCTTGAGGGACTCGCCCTCTTCGGAACGGTAAGCGGCCTGGCGGGCACGAAGGTCATCCCAGTCGACCAGGGTGGCATCGAAGTCGGGGCCGTCGACGCAAGCGAACTTGGTCACGCCGCCCACCTCGACGCGGCAGCAGCCGCACATACCGGTGCCGTCAACCATGATGGGGTTGAGCGACGCGGTGATGGGGGTGTCGTACTTCTGGGCGGTGAGGGTCGAGAACTTCATCATCGGAACGGGGCCGACGCAGAAGACCTGGCTCACGGCCTTGTCCTGCAGCAGGCGCTCCAGCGGAGCGGTTACAACGCCCTGCTCGCCGTAGGAACCGTCGTCGGTAGTGATGTGGATGTGGTCCTCGTCGAGGAGCTCGCGGAACTGGTCCTCCATGAGCAGGAGGTCCTTGGTGCGGGCGCCCATGATGGCGTGAACTTCGTGACCGGTCTCGACCAGGTGCTTGGCGACCGGGAAGGCAATTGCCAGGCCGACGCCGCCGCCAATGACGGCGCAGGGGCCCTCGGCCATCTCGGTGGGAACGCCCAGCGGGCCCACGACGTCGCGCAGCGACTCGCCGGCCTCGTAGGTGGACAGCATCTCGGTGGTCTTGCCGATCACCATGAAGATGAACTCGACCCAGCCCTCGTCACCGTTCCAGCCAGCCAGGGTAAACGGGACGCGCTCGCCCGTCTCGTTGGCGCGAACCATGAGGAACTGTCCAGCGTGCGCATGCTTGGCGATTGCAGGCGCCTCGATGCGGAACTTGAACACCTTCTCCGAGAACTGCGTCTTCTCCAGGATCTTATACATAGAACCCCTCTCTTGTTAGGGCCGCCGAACCGTGCCTCCACGGAAATGGACGGTAGCCCGAATAAAACCGTACGCGCACAGGCGTTGTGCAGACATACGGTGCAAATTATACCCTCATGGCAATGTCGCTTACGTGTATCTTTGGCAGGCGGGAAAAGTGACCTGCCAAAAAGGGACAGGTTTATTTTGGTCGGTTTTATCAGGCAAAACGGCAAAGGGGGCCGGCCTCGCGCTTCGTTGAGGCCGGCCCCCTTTGGGGCGTTATGCATGTATGGTGGCAGCATGTTTATTGCGATGTATCGACTGCGGCGTTTCCGCAGATAAAAGCTGCCAAAATAAACCTGTCCCTAAATGGTAGGTTTTAGTGCTTCCCGTTGACGGAAGCGGCGCCGTTTACGTGATCGCGGGCGTAGATTACGCCGTGGACGATGGCCAGACCGGCGGCATCTGCGGCGCGGGCGCAGGTGTCCTGGAAATCCTCGGCTTCGCGGGCGCGCAGCTGCTTGAGCACGTAGTCTGCCACGGCCATCTTGCCGGGAGGGTTGCCGATGCCGGTGCGGATACGGCTAAAGTCGCGGCTGCCCATCTTGTCGATGATGGAGCGCAGGCCGTTGTGACCGGCATGGCCTCCGCCCACCTTAACACGCACGTCGCCGGCGGGAATATCGAGCTCGTCGTGGATGACGAGCAGCTCCTCGGCCTTGATCTTGTACTCGCGGCAGAGCTTGGAGATGGGACCGCCCGAGGTATTCATGTACGACTGCGGCTTGACCAGCACAATCTGGCGCTTGCCGCCCTCTTCCTCGGGATCGTTGATGTTGATGAGCGCGACCTCGGCACCGGCCTGGTTTTTCCAGTACGTGACGCCGGCCTGACGGGCCAGCTCGTCGATTGCCTTAAAGCCGGCGTTGTGGCGGGTCTCGGCATATTCCTCGCCCGGGTTGCCAAGCCCGGCAACCATGCGAATCTTAAGCGGCTGTGCAGCTGCCATATTTGTCCTTCCGTTACACATAAGAGTTTAATCAACGACAAAGGCTACCACGCCCGCCGAAGGCGAGGAAAGGTTGCAGCAAAGTCATTTCAGAAAATAGCTGCCCCGAGACAGCAGGAAGCCCCGGACACGCCGGGAGGGGTTATCAAAGCGAACATCCCGCAGCCGCAAAGCGGCGAGGACGTTCGCGTGATAACCCCGCAGGCGCGTCCGGGGCTTCCGGAGGGATGCGAGGGTCGAGCGGCTACAGCGCGAAGTCGCCGCCGACGAGCGTGGAGACGGGCTCCTCGTGGTAAACGGCGGAGATGGCCTGAGCGAACTCCTCGGCGACCGAGATGGTCTTGATCTTGCCGCCGACCTCGACGGGAATGGCGTCGGTGACGAGGCACTCGACGATCGGGGCGTCGTTCAGACGCTCGATGGCCGGACCGGAGAAGATACCGTGGGTGGCGCAGACGTAGATATCGCCAGCGCCCATAGCCTTGAGCTCCTTGACGTTGGCGCACAGGGTGCCAGCGGTGTCGATCATGTCGTCATTGATGATGCAGGTCTTGCCCTTGATGTCACCGATGATGCCCATGACCTCGGCGGCGTTGTGGCGCGGACGGCCCTTGTGGGCGATGGCCAGGTCGCAGCCGAGCATGTCGGACAGCTTTTTGGCGGCCTTGGCACGACCCACGTCGGGGGAGACGACAACCAGGTTGTCGGTGTCGAAGTGCATGTCGTTGTAGTACTGGCCAAACAGCGGCAGCGCGGACAGGTGGTTAACCGGGATATCAAAGAAGCCCTGGATCTGACCCTGGTGCAGGTCGAGGGTAATGATGCGGTTGACGCCGGCGCGCTCGAGTAGGTTGGCGACGAGGCGGGCGGTGATGGGCTCACGCGGGCCGGCCTTGCGGTCCTGGCGGGCATAGCCGTAGTGGGTGATGACGGCGGTGATGGAGCGGGCGGATGCGCGCTTGGCAGCGTCGGTGGCGATGAGCAGCTCCATGAGCATGTCGTTGACGTTGCCGCCGGCCACGGACTGAATCAGGAAGACGTCGGCGCCGCGGACGGTCTCGTCGTAGCGGGCGTAAATCTCACCATTGGCGAACTGCTTTAGCGTAAGGCCCGAAAGCTCGACCCCAAGGTACTCAGCGATCTTCTGAGCGAGGGGACGGTTGGAGGAACCGGAATACACGCGGATGGACTTGCGCATATTCTCCGACTTCTCGGGATCATTAATCGGCATTACCCTTCTCCTTTATATCGAATGCCATATAGATGCCTTGTTGCATTGTAACCGCGCGGCGGGGTTAATCGGGTCTTGATAACGTCTTTACCGTCAACGGACACGAACCGACCACTCATCCGGCCGCGCAGGTCAGCATAGAAAAAGGAGCCGTCCCCACGGAAGCGGCTCCTTAGATGCTTGGTAAAACGTTATACCTCGTCGTCCTCGTGCAGGCGGCGGCGATAATCGGCGGCCCAGCCCTCAATATTTACCTGACGGGCGCGGCCCAGACCGAGTGCGTCTGCCGGGACCGGCTCAGTGATGACGGAGCCGGCGGCCACGAGCGCGCCGTCGCCAATCTGGGCGGGCGCGACCATCATGGTATCGGAACCGATGAAGGCATCCTTGCCGATGACGGTTTTGTGCTTGTGTACGCCGTCGTAGTTGCAGGTGATGGAGCCGGCGCCCACGTTGACGCCGGAGCCCATGGTCGTGTCGCCGATGTAGGACAGGTGCGGCACCTTGGAGCCCTCGCCGATCGTGGACTTCTTGATCTCCACGTGCGTGCCGGCCTTGGAGCCGTCGAGCATGTGGGTACCCGGGCGCAGGTAGGCGCGCGGGCCGCAGTCGACGCCGTTCTCGATGACGGCCTCGATGGCGATGGTCTCATCGATGATGCAGCCGCTGCCGACGGTGGTGTCGGTGAGACGGCTGTTGGGGCCGAGCTGGCACTCCTCGCCCACGGTGACGTGGCCGATCAGGTGCGTCTGCGGCCACACGGCGGTGTCGCGGCCGATGGTGGCGTCGGGGCCGATCCAGGCCTGCGTGGGGTCGATGAAGGTAACGCCCTCGGCCATCCAGTGCTCGTTGATGCGGTCGCGCGCGATGGCGGTGAGCTGCGCGAGCTGGATGCGGCTGTTGACGCCCAGGCCGTCGCGGTAGTCATCGCAGTGGAAGATGGAGACTGCCTGGCCGTGGCCCTTGAGGATCTCGAGCATGTCGGGCAGATAGTACTCGGACTGCGCGTTGTCGTTGCCGATCTCGTCAATGTGCGCGGCGAGCTGCGCGCCGTCGAAGGCGTAGCAGCCGGCGTTGCACTCGAGCAGCGTGGCGGCCTGCTCGGGTGTGCAGTCCTTCTGCTCGATGATGCGCTCGATCTGACCATCGGCACCCAGCTTGATGCGGCCGTAGCCGAAGGGGTCGGGCGGGGTCATGGTCATGACGGTGCAGGCGAGCTCGCCGGTGGCGACGGTCTGCGCGAACTTGGCGACGGTGTCGGCGGTGATGAGCGGCAGGTCGCCGTTGAGCACGACGACGGGGCCTTGCGTGATGCCGCAGGCCTCGAGCGCGACCTTCACGGCGTGACCGGTGCCCAGGCGCTCGGTCTGCTCAACGCACTCGACTTTGGTGGCGCTGTTGGCGTAGGCGCCGTCGATCAGGGCGCGCATCTCGTCGGCGTGGCTGCCGATGACGACCACGACGCGGCTGCAGCCGGCCTTGATGGTAGCGTCGACGATCCACTGGACCATGGGCTTGCCCAGGATCTTGTGCGAAACCTTACAGTGGTTCGACTTCATGCGGGTGCCCTCGCCGGCAGCGAGGATAATTGCGGTTGCGTCCATGTGATCTCCTGTTACGTTATAGAGACGTGCGTTTGGAAACGATACACGGCGCAATATGATACCGCAGGCATATGTTGAGCGCGTAGCGATTGGTTTGCGGCGGTTGAGGCTTGCGCCGCCGGCGTGGCGTTTGCACTGGCCGTGCATGGCGGCGGTGCTGCGGAGCTGTCGTTTGAGCGAGGGGACGGGGGTGCCCGTGGACAACATACGAGAGGAGTTTGGCGGCGAGCCCGTCGCGGCATTCTCGATGTCGCATCCAGCTGTGCCGGCGCTCTATATAGTGCTGACGCTGGGGCTCACCATGTTCTCGATGCAGCCGGTGCTGATCGCGCTGTCGCTTGCGGGCGGGCTGGCGTACGGGCTTGCGACGCGCGGTGCTGCGCGCACGTTGGGGGCGCTTCGCTGGCAGCTGCCGGTGATTTTGATTATCGCGCTGGTCAATCCACTGTTTAGTGCCTCGGGCTCGACGGAGCTGTTCCGTATTGGCATGCGCGCGGTGTATCTGGAGAGCATGGTATACGGCCTGTGCATGGGCGGGCTGTTTGTGGCGAGCGTGCTGTGGTTTGAGGCCGCGGCGTCGATGCTCGAATACGACAAGGTGCTCGCGCTTTTGGGTAACGCCGCACCGGTGATCGCGCTCATGATCTCGATGTGCATGAGGCTTATCCCGCAGTTTTTGCGCCGCGGCCGTACGGTGCTGGCGGTGCAGGATGCGATTGATGTGCCGGGCCGCGCGCCGGCCGACCCCGTGCGCTCGCGCCTGCGGGCATCGAGTGCATTGATGGGCTGGGGCATGGAAGATTCGTTGGAGCGCGCGGACGCGATGCGCTCGCGCGGGTGGGGCGCCGCGACGCGTCGTACGACGTATGCGCGGTATCGGCTGGGGCGCAGCGACGTTGCCGCGCTGGTTGGGCTTGCGCTGTTTGGTGCTGCCGCGGTGGCGGTGGCGTGGACCGCGACGACGCAGTATTCGTTTTATCCGCAGCTCTCGGTGCCGGCGCCGTGGCCGGGCTATGTCGTGTACGCTGCCTGGATGGTGCTGCCTTGCGCGTTGCACGCGATTGATGAGAAGAGGTTTGGCTGATGGCTCGGTTGGATAGCTGCTCGGTAACGGGCGGGGCGTGCGGCTCCGATGTGCCTGCGATTGAGGTGCGGGGCCTTAGTTTTGCCTATCCCGGGGCCGAGGCACCGGTGCTCGAGGGGCTTGATTGGCGTGTTTCCCAAGGTGCGTTTGCGCTGCTTGTTGGCGGTACCGGTTCGGGCAAGTCGACGCTACTCTCGCTGCTCAAACCCGAGATCGCGCCGACGGGCGAGCGCGCTGGCGAACTGAGCGTGCTGGGCGAGAACGTTGCCGACATGGACGTACGGGCATCGGCGGAGCGCGTGGGCTATGTGTTCCAGGATCCCGAGAACCAGATCGTGTGCGAAACCGTGTGGCACGAGATGGCGTTTGGCCTGGAAAACTTGGGGCTAGCACGTGATGAGATGCGCCGTCGCGTAGCTGAGACCAGCTATTTCTTTGGGCTGGAGGATTGGCTCCACCGCGATACCGATACGCTTTCGGGTGGTCGCAAGCAGCTGCTGTCGTTGGCCGCCGTGTTGGCGCTCCGCCCGCGCGTGCTGCTGCTCGATGAGCCCACGTCTCAGCTCGACCCCGTTGCCGAGAAGAGTTTTCTGCATGCGCTGTTTCGCGTGAATCGCGAGCTGGGCTGCACGGTTGTTGTGGCGACGCATCAGCCGCGCCCAATGCTCGAATACGCGACGTGTGCGTACCGGATTGAGGACGGTCGCGTGCGCGAGGTGGCGGATATGGCTTCTTTGGGACGCCGAGAATCGCTGTTGTCCGATGACATGTTGGGGTGGGGTGCCATCCGATGTGCAAATAAAGGAGTATTCAGCAGGCGTGAGGACAATTTGGGCTCTCTGGAGCCGCCCGGGGACGTATCGAGCGCGAAAAAAAGTTCGGAATTGGACAAATCGTCTGAATTTGTGGCGCAAACGTCGCTCGAGAACGGCTCGGAAGCCTTCCCGCGCACGGATGGAAGCAGAATACTCCAAAAAATGCACGCTGGGTCGGCTACCACCCTGGCAGGGAGCTGGTTTCGCTACGATCGCGCGGGCGGTTGGGTGCTGCGCGGGCTCGATGCGTCGTTTTCGGCTGGCGCGGTGCATGCGGTTGCGGGCGGTAACGGCTGCGGCAAGTCGACAATGCTTTCGGTGCTGGCGAAGACCGCCAAGCTGCAGCGCGGCCGCATGGTGCGCGGGGCGGCCTCGGCGGCGCTGCTGCCTCAGAATCCCAAAGCATTGCTGGTTGCCGAGACGGTTCGCGATGAGCTGATAGAATGGGCTTCGACCTGCGGATATGACGAGAACTTGGCGCGGGAGCGTGCGGCGCAACTGGGATTGGACGGCCTGGAGACGCGCCACCCCTACGACCTCTCGGGCGGACAGCGCCAGCTGCTCGCACTGGCAAAGCTGCTGCTGATCGGCCCCGAGCTGCTGCTGCTTGACGAGCCCACGAAGGGCTTGGACCTGGAGAGCCGCCGCATCATCGCCCGCGCCCTGCGTGACCATGCGAAGGCTGGCGGCACCGTCATTATGGCCACGCACGATCTGGATTTTGCCGAGCAGGTAGCCGACGACGTCGCCATGATGTTTGACGGCGAGATTGCCTGCATGGAGTCCCCGGCCGACTTCTTTGCCGACAACGTGTTCTATAGGGCGTGATGGGATGACGGACTGTCGTTTCTCGCGCTTGCTTGCAAAACTGGAGATCCCGCTGTTGTTGGCGGTGCCGGCGGTGATGGCTGCGGCGTTGCTGTCGGGTGTTGAGCAGGCAGCATTGGCCATGCTGGTTGTGGTGGCGCTGGTGCTCGCGCTGTTCTTTGCGGGTTACGAGGCATCTCGTCCGGGTTTGCGCCAGATTATGCCCACGCTGGTTCTGGCAGCATTGGCCGCGGCGGGGCGTATCTTGTTTGGCCCCATTCCCGACTTTAAACCCGTGAGTGCCATCGCCATTATCGCCGGGGCGACACTCGGTCGTCGTAACGGCTTTATGGTCGGTGCGTTGGCGGCGCTGACCAGCAATTTCTTTTTTGGGCAGGGCATGTGGACGCCGTGGCAGATGTATGCCTGGGGGCTCGTGGGATACGTTGGCGGTGCGCTGGCGCATGCCGGCGCTTTTGATCGCGCCGATGGCACCGTGCGTATGCCGGCGCTGCTGACCTACGGCTTTGCTTCGGGTTTGCTGTACGGCGTTGTGATCAACGCCTACGACATTATCGGTTTTGTTCAACCGCTCACGTGGGCGGGTGCCATGGCACGTCTTGCCACGGCAGTGCCGTTCGATATCACACACGGCCTCGCGACCTGCGTGTTCTTGGCTGCCTTGTACAAGCCTTGGTGCCGTCGCATTAACCGTGTCGTCGTGAAATACGGGCTGTAAGGCATTTCGCGTTCCCTCACGAACTTGCGGTGGAATGGTTCTCGTTTTTGGCTATTTGCTGCCCAAACAGGAACTATTCCACCGCACCTTATAGGGGGAGAGGGGTCACATGATCTGTTTTCCTCTGTCCCCTAGAGGAATTACTTGGGGCTAGAGCTCTAGCGTGAGGGTGACGGGGCAGTGGTCGCTGCCGAAGATGTCGCCGCGGATGCCGGTGTCGCGAACGTTGGCGGCGATTGCGTCGCTTACCAGGAAGTAGTCGATGCGCCAGCCGGCGTTGTTCTTGCGGGCATTAAAGCGATAGCTCCACCAGCTGTAGACGCCCTCAACGTCCGGATTAGCCGTGCGCCAGGTATCGGTAAAGCCGGCGTTGAGCAGCTCGGTAAACTTACCGCGCTCTTCGTCCGAAAAGCCTGCGTTGCCGCGGTTGGACTTGGGGTTCTTAAGGTCGATCTCTTCGTGCGCCACGTTAAAGTCGCCGCAGGTTACGACGGGCTTGCCGGTTTCGTGCTCAAGCGCGCCCAAAAAGCCGCGATAGGCATCGTCCCAGGCCATACGCACGTCGATGCGCGCGAGCTCATTTTGCGCGTTGGGCGTATAGACGTCGACAAACCAAAACTTGTCGAACTCGAGCGCACAGACGCGGCCCTCGGTTGCGGCTTGGGCAACGAGCTCGGCGGCCTCGCCCTCGCCGGCGTAGGGCAGCAGCGCGTCGGCGCGCAGCACGCGTAGCGGCTCCTGGCGGCTAAAGACCGCGGTGCCCGAATAGCCTTTGCGCTCGGCGTAGCTCCAGGTTTGGTGATAGCCGGGCAGGTCGATATCGACCTGGCCCTCCTGCAGCTTGGTCTCCTGCAGCGCCAGGATATCGACGTCGAGTTCTTGCGCGATCTGGATAAAGCTCGGGTCCTTTTTGAGTACGGCGCGCAGGCCGTTGACGTTCCACGAGGCGAAAGTGTAAGTCTGAGGCATGGTGTCCTTTCGACGGGGTTGGCAGGCTTAAGATTAGCGCAACAGGGGCGGTGGTGGGCACCGCGCGTGCTGACCCAAAGGCCGCATGCTGGGACGTCGCTCAACGCTGCCCGACTAACAAGGACGGAGGACTCATATGACGCAGGCAATATCGGACCCCAGGCAGGCCTCCGCCGCGCTGGCGGATCTGTTTGACACCCACAAGCGCGTGGTCTTCTTTGGCGGCGCTGGTGTTTCCACGGCAAGTGGCATCCCCGATTTCCGCAGCGTGGACGGCCTGTATCACCAGCAGTTTGCCTATCCGCCCGAGACCATGCTGTCGCATAGCTTTTACGAGGCACATCCTGCGGAGTTCTTCGACTTTTACCGCACCAAGATGATCGCGCTTAACGCTAAACCCAACCGCTGCCACACCAAGCTGGCCGAGCTGGAGCGCGCCGGCAAGCTCGACGCCGTGGTGACGCAAAATATCGACGGTCTGCACCAGGCGGCCGGCTCGCAGCGCGTGTTCGAGCTGCACGGATCGGTCCATCGCAACATTTGCCAGTCGTGCGGCGCGGTCTATAGCGCCGAGTGGATTTGCTCGCGCGAGCACGAGGACGCCGCGGGCGTGCCTGTGTGTCCTGCGTGCGGCGGGCGCATCAAGCCCGATGTGGTGCTCTACGAGGAGCCGCTCGATGAGCATGTGCTGACCGGTGCCGTTGCCGCCATCGCCGCGGCCGATGCCCTCATTGCGGGTGGGACCTCGCTCGTGGTGTATCCGGCGGCGGGCCTTACGCGTTACTTTACCGGCGATACGCTGGCCATATGCAACCTTGCTCCCACCGATCAGGATGCAAATGCCGACCTGCTGATTTCTTGCGACATCGCGGCCGCGTTTGCGTTCTAGCCCGCGCGCGCGGATACAATAGAAAGACTGAGTGCAAAGCGACCCCGCCGCCAGCTCCCCAGGCTCGGCGGCGTGGGCATTTTAGGAGGATGTTCATGGCGAACGACAGCAAGACATGGCGGTGCGGAAAGTACGAGCTCAGCTTTGACCGTCCGCGCATCATGGGCGTCCTCAACGTGACGCCCGATTCGTTTAGCGATGGCGGGGAGCACTTCGACCCCGATGCCGCCATCGAGTACGGCCTGGCGATGCTCGACGCCGGCGCCGACATCATCGACGTGGGCGGCGAGTCCACGCGCCCCGGCTTTACCCCGGTCAACCCCGACGAGGAGGCTCGCCGCGTGCTGCCCGTGGTGCGCGCGCTGGCCAAGGAGGGCGCTATCGTCTCGATCGACACGCGCCACGTGGCGGTTGCCAAGGCGGCCGTGCGCTGCGGCGCCTCGATCGTCAACGACGTGACCGGCTTCACCGATCCCAAGATGGTCGAGTTCGTTAAGACGAGCACTTGCGGCGTCATCGTGATGCATGCCGGCGAGGTCGCCGCGCCCACCCGCACGCACGCAACGGTGCAGCTCGATACCTCGGCAGCGGCGTTTGTTGCCGAGAAGGCGCGCGAGGCGGCTGCCGAGGCCGCGCGTGAGGCCGAGAAGCCGGCTCGCCGCCGTCGCGGCAAGTTGCTGGGCGAGCCTAAGTCGGAGACCAAGCTTCCGGGCGGCGTGGTGCAGCCCTCGTTGCCGTTTGGCGAACCGGAGCCCACGCCCGAGCCTTCAAGCGAGCAGGAGACGCCGGCCGCCGAGCAGGCTGCTGCCGCCGAGACTGTCGCGCCCGCGCCCGAGGCCGCGCCCGCAGCCACCGAGGCCGCATCGGAGTCCAATGACCGCCTGGCCGCCATGATGCGCCGCAGCGCCCGCCGCGAGGAGGCCTACGTGCCCACCTCTCAGCTCCGCCGCTTTACCCTGCCCGATTCGGCGCCCATCATGCGCCGCGTCATGGGCTTTCTGTCCGACCAGGCCCGCACACTCATCCATGCCGGCGTGTCGCGCGACCGCATCTGCATCGATCCTGGCCCGGGCTTTGGTAAGTCGGCTAACGAGGACATCGTCATCCAGCGTGAGACTGCCAAGATGGCGTCACTGGGCTATCCGCTCATGTGCGCCGTGTCGCGCAAGCGTTTTGTGGGCGCTGTCTCGGGCGTGACCGAGGCCGCCGCGCGCGATGCCGCCACGTTTGGCGTGTGCCTGGGCGCCATCCAGGCCGGTGCGAACATCGTGCGCGTGCACGACGCCGCGGGTTTTGCGCAGTTCCTGAACGGTTACTGGGCCGTCGCCAAGCCGCAGCCGCGCCGTGCGTTTGTGGCCGTGGGCTCCAACTTGGGGCATCGTTGCGACAACATCCGCGCCGCGCGCGACATGATCGCCGAGATTCCGCTCACCTGCGTGTCCAACTCCTCCAAGATCTACGAGAGCGAGCCGGCCTACGAGACGCGCCAGGACGCGTTTGCCAACGCCGTCATCGAGATCAAGACCGAGCTGGCGCCGCTGGTGCTGCTCGACGAGCTCATGAAGATCGAGGCCGAGCTTGGGCGCGACCGCTCCAAGAAGGCCAAGGCCAACGGTCCGCGCACCATCGACCTGGACCTGCTGTGGATGGATGGCGAGACCCACGGCGGCAAAAAGCTGCGCCTGCCGCATCCTCTCATTGGCGAGCGCGACTTTGTGCTGGTGCCGCTCGAGGACCTGATGCACGACCCGGCGCGGTTCTTCCGCTACAACGGTGTCGAGGTCAAGGAGCCCGAGGACCGCGTGGGCCATATCGTTGGCGAATTGGGGCGTATGTAGATGATCGAGATGAATGCTGTTGCCGCCGGCACCGAGCTCGACGCGGCGCGTAACGCGGGCCGCGAGGGCGTGTCCGCGGGCTGGTGCGCGTGGAGCGCGGGCGATGCTTCGCTGACGTTTTCGCTGGTCGTGCGTCCGGATGTGAATATGCACGCCTTCCACGGCCTGCCGTTTGTGGCCGCGATGGGCATGATGGATGCGCTTGTGGGCACAGTGTCGACGCCGGGCCTGGGCCTTGCCGGCAAGGTGGGTATCCGGTGGCCGAGCGATATCGTGTGCGGTGCGCCTGCGTTTGAGACGTCGCTCGCGCGTGTTGCCGTGAACGGCGGTGCCGGTGCCGCGGGCATGTTCGGTGCCGTGACGGTGGATATTGAGCGTTCGGCGTTGAGCGAGCTTGGTGTGGACGTGGCTGACGAAGCGCTGGTCGAGGCGCTGGCCGCCGCCGTGCTGGCCCGCGTGGACGCCTGGGCGGTTGTTGCCAACACGCCGCAAGGCGCCGCAGGGCCGTTGGCCCCCGTGTTGGGCGAGTACTTCGATATGGTGCCGCTGCTCGGTCGCCAAGTTGCGGCGGTGTCGCCCAACGGCTTGCCGCTTGCGGTCGGTGTGTTTGCGGGCCTGGACATCTGGGGTCGCGCGACCATCAAGACCGATGCCGGCGAGCAGGAGTTTCCGCCTGAGGCCGTACGGATTCGCGGACTGTAACGCGAGGCGCCCGCGCTCAAAGACAACGATGACAACGAAGCCCTCTTCGGCCTGTGCCGGGGAGGGCTTTGCGTGACTGCGGGGTAGCACCTCGGACCTATTCCTCAAAACTGAAAATTTTTCGATTTTGAGGAATAGAATTAAGCCAGCTCGGGCTTTTGCGAGGTATATTCGCTATAGAGCCTATTCCTCAAAACTGAAAATTTTTCAATTTTGAGGAATAGCGATAAAAGACCGCGAGGAGGCCCCAATGAAACTCATCAATAGAACGTCATATATGGACACGTTGACGAGCCTTATTGGCGTGCCGGACATCAAGGTCATCACGGGCATCCGTCGTAGCGGTAAATCAAAATTGCTCGAGGCCCTCCGCGATTACGTGGAGGCAAATCTGTCCAATTCGAATGTCATCCATATCAACTACAACCTCGATGAGTTCGAGAATCTGCTCGAGTATCACGCGCTGCTCGCCTATGTAAAAGAGCATCGAGTGTCCGGCAAACAAAACTTTCTGCTTATCGATGAAGTTCAGATGTGCGACGGTTTTGAGCGTGCGATCAACAGCCTCCACGCATCCGAGCAGTACGACATATTCATTACCGGATCGAATGCCTTTTTGCTGTCGAGCGATCTGTCGACGCTCTTTACGGGGCGTACGTTTGAGATCGAGGTTTTCCCATTCTCGTTTGAGGAGTATCGACTCTATGGCGACGAGGGCGAGGTCGACCGCGACTTCGATGAGTACGCGAGAACCGGCGGTATGTCCGGCTCCTACCCTTATCCACTGCAGGAGCAGCGTTATCAATATCTCTCCAATGTCTTCAAAACGCTCATCGTGAGAGATATCGTGCAGCGGCATAACGTGAGAAACGAATCGGCGCTGCTGCGCATTGCCGATTACATGATGGACAACGTATCCAACATAACGTCGGCACGTAACATTACGGATATTTTGAACGCGGATGGGCTAAAGATAACGAACAAGACGGTCGGCACGTACATGGGGTGCCTGTGCGATGCGTTTGCCTTCTATAAAGTTCGTCGGTACGACATCCGCGGCAAAAAATACCTTAAGAGCGGCGAGAAGTATTACCTGGCAGACCACGCGTTCAAATACGCGCTGCTCGGTACACGTGATATGGATTGGGGACGCGTATACGAGAACATGGTGGCAATCGAGCTGCTGCGCCGCGGATACGAGGTATACGTCGGCGTGCTCTATAAAAAGGAAATAGACTTTGTAGCAATCAAGCGAAGCGAGAAGCTCTACATTCAGGTGAGCGACGACATCAGCTCGGATAAGACATTTGAACGCGAGATTTCACCACTGCTGAGCATTGGCGACGCGTACCCCAAGATGATTCTCGCCCGCACGCATCACGAGGCCACGGACCGCAATGGGGTGCAGATCGTGGACCTGGCGAGGTGGCTGTGCGACGAGGCCTAGCAGAAAGCCCTATTCCTCAAAACTGAAAATCTTTCGATTTTGAGGAATAGGGCCGATGCGTTGCCTAGTTCGCCGCTCGCGCTCGTGCTCGACTTAAGCCCCTGTCCTATCCCAGCTCCTGCATGCGGCGGTAGATTTCGCAGATACCCTTGATGGTGAGCTGTCCGTCGACCACGTCGAAGGCATCGGTCGAATCGGCGACGATGCTGGCGAGACCGCCCGTGGCGATAACGGTGGCATCCTCGCGGCCCAGCTCGCGCTTCATGCGCGCGACCAGGCCCTCAGCCATGGCGGCGGCGCCCGTTACGGCGCCGACCTTGATGCACTCCTCGGTATCGCGGCCGATGGCGTGCTCGGGCGCCTCGAGCGGCACGCTGGCGAGCTTGGCGGCACGGGCGGCAAGCGCGTCCATGGAGATGCGGATGCCCGGCGCGATCGCTCCGCCAATGTAATAACCGTCCTCATCGATGACGTCGATATTGGTCGCGGTGCCAAAGTCCACCACGATTGCCGGCGCGCCGTAGAAAGTCTCGGCCGCAACGGCGTTGGCGACGCGATCGGCACCTACGGCCTGGGGGCGCGCCGCGCGCAGCTTGGTCACCGCGGCCGTCTGCGGCCCGATGACGATGGCGTCCGCGGCAATGCGGTCGGCCACGGCGTGCCACTCGCGCGAGAGCTGCGGCACCACGCCCGCAAAGGCGATTGCGTCGACCGCATCGAGCGAAAGGCCGTACATCTTAAAGAAACCCATCAGGCGCACGTGGATCTCGTCGGCGGTATAGGAGCGGTCGGTGGGCATACGCCACGACTGCACCAGCTCGTCTCCGTCAAACAGGCCCATGGCCGTCTGCGTGTTTCCCATATCGATAGCGAGCAGCATGTCTACTCCCAGTGTTGGCATAAAAGGACGCGCACCATTGTATACGCGCCGCCGACGGCGCTCGGCTGCGATTCGTTTACGGTGATAGGGGCTGAGGGGTTTTAAATATGAAGGAATTATGCTCTACGAGATTTTCCTTGCCGCTTACCGAACTCCCGCGTAATATTCTTTCTTGCGCACATGAAGCGCCCAGACATTGCGGGGTGGAGCAGTCTGGTAGCTCGCCGGGCTCATAACCCGGAGGTCGTAGGTTCAAATCCTGCCCCCGCGACCAAGAACTTGCAGCTCGTCGGCCTAGCCGGCGAGCTTTTTTGTTATTTCGGGACCGTGTTTTCGATCCAATTCTCGGCCTCTCAAACAAAATCTCGATCTGTAACATCTAGACCCGATTTGGGCGGCTAGGTGTTACAGATCGAGATATACCGGTGGGCTTGGTCGTGTTTGTCTAAATCTGTAACACGAGGGACGGTTTTTGCCGAGTAACCGTTACAGATTGAGATTTTCTAGCAGGCGGGTTTGGCTTGTCTCGATCTGTAACAGGTTGGGGTCAAAAGTAGGTCTAGATGTTACAGATCTAGATTGTTGAGGATGGGTTGAGAGGAATACCTTGATTTGTAACAGCAAGACCCGGTTTTGCCGAGTGGTTGTTACAGATTGAGACAAACCGACGGGCCGCCCCGCCCCATCCACCTGCCGCCACTTGATATTCGCCGATTTTCGTTGTGCCGCTGTGCCTCCATGCCATATCCTCTAGACAACTACGCGGCATCATCGCCGTCGCGCCTACAAGAGAGGAATGTCCATGACCACACCTGCATCCAAGCTGCTCCAGCCCATTACGGTTGGCCCCCTTGAGCTCAAGAACCGCATTATGTTTCCGCCGCTGACCACCGGCTACGAGGAGCGCGACGGTTCCATCGGCGAGCGCAGCCTGGCTTTTTACGAGCGCCTGGCCCGTGGCGGCGTGAGCTACATCGTCATCGGCGACGTCGCTCCCGTCATGACTGCGAGCCCCACGCCCAAGCTGGCGACCGACGCCCAGATCCCCACGTTTAAGGCCCTGGCCGACGCTGTCCACAAGCACGGTGCCAAGGTTGCGCTGCAGCTGTTCCACCCCGAGTACGACGTGCCCGGCGTCGGCCGCATGGTCATGGGTTCCATGGCCGCCGCCAAGGCCGCGCAGGAGGCCAAAGCCGCCGGCGACGAGGAGACCTTCGCCGCCAAGATGGCCGAGTCCAACGAGATCCGCAAGCAGGCCTACGCCAAGCTGCATCACGACATGCAGCACTTTGTGAACGAGGCAAGCGTAGAGCAGCTCACCCAGATCAAGGAGGCCATCGCTGCCTCGGCCGCTCGCGCACAGCAGGCCGGGATCGACGCTATCGAGGTCCACGGCGACCGCCTGGTGGGTTCGCTGTGCTCGGCCATCCTCAACCAGCGCACCGACGAGTACGGTGGTTCGTTCGAGAACCGCGTTCGCTACGCGCTGGAGGTCGTCGCCGCCATTAAGGAGGCCGCGCCGCAGCTGATGGTGGAGTACAAGCTCCCCGTGATCATGGAGAACCCCGACGGCACGCCGCGCGGCAAGGGTGGCCTGCAGCCCGACGAGGCCTGCGAGTTCGCCAAGCTGCTCGAGGGTGCGGGCATCGATATGATTCAGGTCGCACAGGCCAACCACACCGGCAACATGGGCGACACCATTCCGCCCATGGGTGCCATGCCCTACAACTGGACGCTGCCCGTGGCCGAGCGCGTCAAGGCCCTGGTCTCCGTGCCGGTGGCAACCGTGGGCCGCGTGGTTTCGGTCGAGGCCGGCGAGAAGATTCTGGAAGACGGCGCCGCCGACATCATCGCCTATGGCCGCTCGCTCATGTGCGACCCCGACATTGCGCTGAAGGCCGCCACGGGTGAGCCCATCCGCGAGTGCCTCAACTGCAACAAGGGCTGCGTCGATGCGATTCAAGACCGCAAGTACATCTCGTGCGTGCTCAATGCCGAGAACGGCGATGAGGCAACCATCGCCATTAAGCCGGGCGAGGGCGACAAGAAGATCGCCGTGGTGGGCGGCGGCATCGCCGGTCTGGAGGCCGCGCGCGTGGCGGCCAAGCGCGGCTACGACGTGACCGTCTACGAGGCGAGCGATCATCTGGGCGGCCAGATTGTGCTGGCGGCCGCGCCTCCGCGCAAGGACGAGATCATGCGCTCGGTCGAGTACTACGAGAAGATTCTGCCCGGCCTGGGCGTGAAGGTCGAGCTCAACCATGCCGCTACCGCTGAGGACCTCAACGCCGCCGACGCTGCGATTGTGGCCGTGGGCGCACACGACGTGGTCATCCCCGTTCCGGGTGCCGATTCGGAGAAGGTCGTCTCGAGCTGGGACGTGCTGGCCGGCAAGGTGGAGCTCAGCGGCCGCGTCGCCGTCATTGGCGGCGGCCTGGTGGGCACCGAGACTGCCGAGTACCTGCTGCAGCACGGCTGCGAGGTGGCGATCGTGGAGATGCTCGACAAGATTGCCGCGGGCGAGTCCGAGACCATTCTGCCGCTGATTATGAGCGACTTTGCAGAGCACAACGTGGAGCAGCATGTTAAGACCCGCCTGACCGTCATTACCGACGAGGGCGTGGAGGCTGTTCGCACCACCGAGGACGGCGCCGAGGAGCCGGTGAAGATCGCCTGCGATTACGTGGTGATGGCCGTGGGCTCCAAGGCCAACGCGTTTGACCTGGATGGCGTGACGGTGCCCGTGACCTGCGTGGGCGACTGCTCGGGTGAGCGCACCGCCGACATTGCGAGCGCCATTCGCACGGCGTATCACGCGGCCAACGAGCTGTAGTTGAACATCGCGGCCAGGCGGGGCGGTAGCACGGATCCGTCTCGCCCGGCTGTGTCCCGTCGGGTGTCAACCGGTGCGGGGCCTGCAAGCGCAGCAGGTCCCGCCCTTTTTGTTTTGCTCCGATGAATGGTAATGCGCGGTAATCATGAGGAGTGAGGACGTCTACTGCCTTGCAGATCACTCAAAAATATTGGGGGAGGGGTTAATAACTATATCCTCTATACCAAAGGACATAAAGAGATGCCAATTTTGTTGACAAGCGAATGACGATTAGCTGCGAGTCAGCTACCAGCGTAAATAATCGATAAAGAAATGTCGTAATTTGGTGCCAAATGCCCAGATAACGCCGCGTCTATTTTAATTAACTGCTTTGAGCAAACAGTAAAATGCTACTATCTAACTTGCACGTAAGAAAGCAGATTAACGGTTAAGGCTAAGAAGTGGCAGGTATGTCGGAAGCAACTAGGACTCGCACGCATGCGCCCGAGGTTAGGCAGCGCGCCGTCGAGATCCTCCAAGAGGGGGTCGGCCATCGCGCCCTCGCCGCGGAGCTTGGCATTCCCCAGGCCACGGCTCGTCAGTGGGCCCGCGCGTATGCCGTGGGCGGTGCCGACGCCGTTCTCAATGCCGGTTCGCATCATCACACCTATTCGTACGACGTAAAGCTCGCTGTGGTTAAGGACCGTCTGGAAAACGGCTTGACGGTTCGCGAGGCCATGATCAAGCACAAGATTCCCAGCGAGTCTTCGGTCAAGGCTTGGTGCCGTCAGTACCGCGAGAGCGGTGAGTCCGCACTGGTCGATAAGCCGCGCGGCCGCAAGCCACGCGTTAAAAAGGCGGAATAGCAAACGGGATGGTGCGCCCACAGGGGCGCATTTTTCTTGCCGCGCCAACTTTTTGGACCGGCGCGAGCCTGTCGGGACATCCTCCAAAGTGGCCAATAAACTGCGCGCAGTGGCCCGCGCGCCTGTCGCTGCGATAGGGGAGCGTCGCCCCGCTGCTCCAAAGCGGACGTGCCCTTACCCCGTACGCCTAAAACTCCCCAGTTGACCGAAAACCTGCCGCCGCTGCTCCTCAATTGAGCTATAACGTTAAACAATTGCAGCGTTTTTGCATGGGGGAGTGATGGTATGACGCTACTGTATTTCCTTACCCTGTTTCCGCTGGTACCGGCGCTGGGCATGCTGCTCGTGCGCGGTGACCGCGCCCGCGATGCGGTGGGGCTCATAGGTTCCGGCATTATTATGGCGGTGACAGTTGTAGTCGCCGTCATGTTTTTTGGCACGGGTTCGCAGAGCTTTGAGGTCGCCCCCGGCACTTCGTACGTGCTCTCGATCATCAGCTCCGTCATCGATGTCATCCTGTGCGCCGTCATCCTGTACAACGCGTACAAATATAGGAACGCGCTCACCACGGTGCTCGGCATCGTCCAGCTGGTGGGCTCGCTCGCCTTTGCAGCCATGACGCTGCCCGCGGCCGAAGCCGTCACGGCGACGCCGCTCTACCTGGACTACATGAGCGTGATCATGGTCCTCGCCGTCGGTATCGTCGGCAGTCTAATCTGCGTGTATGCCCTGGGTTACATGAAGGACTTCCAGGCCCATGACGAGCACGAGGCCGCGCTGCGCGGGCAGACCGCGCCCGACCGTCGCCCGCAGTTCCTGGCGCTTATGTTCCTGTTCCTCTCGGCCATGTTCGTCATCGTGACGAGCGACAACCTTGAGTGGCTGTTCTGCGGCTGGGAAATCACCACCGTGTGCTCGTTCCTTATGATTGGCTACACGCGCACGCCCGAGGCCATCAAAAACGCCTTCACCCAGATCATTCTCAACATGCTGGGCGGTATCGCGTTTTTGATCGGACTCATGTATCTGCACGTTAACGGCATGCCGCTGACCATCTCGGGCATGATCGAGCTTTCCGGCGCCGGAACCGCGCAATCCGCGCTGCTGGTGATGCCGGTCATCCTGCTGTCGCTCGCCGCACTCACCAAGGCCGCACAGATGCCGTTCCACACTTGGCTGTTGGGTGCCATGGTTGCCCCCACGCCCACGAGCGCCCTGCTGCACTCGTCCACCATGGTCAAGGCCGGCGTGTTCCTGATGGTCAAGCTCAGCCCGCTCTATGCCATCTATCCCGTGACTGGCTTTATGGTCACGAGTGTGGGTGCCATCACGTTTTTGCTCGCTGCCCTCATGGCCATCTCGCAGAGCAACGCCAAACGCGTGCTCGCGTACTCCACCATTTCCAACCTGGGCCTCATCAGTGCCTGCTTGGGTGTCGGCGCGCCCGAGGCCGTGTGGGCGGCCATCTTCCTGATCCTGTTCCACACGGTGGCCAAGTCGCTGCTGTTCCTGTGCGTGGGCACGGCCGAGCATCATATCGGCAGCCGCAATATCGAGGACATGGACGGTATGTTCAGCCGCATGCCGCACCTGACGCGGCTGATGATGCTGGGCATCATGGGCATGTTTGTGGCGCCGTTTGGCATGCTCGTGTCCAAGTGGGGCGCCCTGGTGGCGTTTGCGCAGACCGGCAACGTGCTCATGATCATGGTGCTTGCCTTTGGCTCGGCCGCGACGTTTTACTTCTGGGGCAAGTGGCTTGCCAAGCTTTCGGGCGTCGACCCCACGGCTCAAAACGTTGAGGTCAATGTCCACAAGACCGAATGGATGGCCCTCAACACCATCGCCGCGCTCCTGATTCTGTGCTGCGTGGCCTTCCCGGTTATCTCGAGCGGCCTGGTGTCGCCTTACTTGGCCATGGTGTTTGGCCGCGTGCCGTACGTTATTGGCAAGGACGCCATGTATCTGATGGTGGTTATCGTGGCGTTTATCGCCGTGGTGCTGCTGACTTCATTCCGCGTGAGCAACAAACCGCACGTAAACGTATATCTTTCGGGTGTGGGAACCGACAATTACCGCCATTTCCGCGGCTCGATGGGACACGAGGTGAAGGCCGAAAAGCGAAATTGGTACTCGGAGGACGCCCTTGGCGAGAAGCGTATTGGCCCCGCGGGTAGCGTGGTGTGCTGCAGCATTATCTTGTTTGCGCTGCTGTGCTGCGCGTGGATTGGGCCCGAGCGGCTTGCCATGAGCGCGCCCTCGGTGCTGCGCGGTAAGTATTTCGAGGGCTCGGGCGTCGTGGGCATTTTTATTGGTACCGTGGCGTTTGCCTTGCTGGCACCGCTTGTGGGCGGCCTGATCGACGGCGTTGACCGCAAACTATCGGCCCGCATGCAGGGCCGTGTGGGTCCGCGTCTGCTGCAGCCCTTCTACGACGTTGCCAAGCTGCTGCGCAAAGCCCCTGCCAGCGTAAACACCATGGACGATACCTATATGGCGTGTGCGCTCATCTTTACCGTGGTGGGCGGCGGCATCTTTGTGTCGGGCTCCAACACGCTGCTGTGCGCGTTTATGGTTACCCTCGCCGCGATCTTTGTGGTGTTGGCGTCCGCCTCGACGCAAAGCCCGTTTGCCCAGGTCGGCGCCGATCGTGAGTTGCTGCAGGTCATGAGTTACGAGCCCGCCGTTCTGCTGATGAGCGTGGGCCTGTATCTCGCCACCGACAGCTTCGATTCCATTGCTGTGACCGGGCAGTCGGCGCCCATCATCGTGTACAGTGCGCCCATTTTCCTGGCGCTGCTTGCGGTACTCACCATCAAGCTGCGCAAGTCGCCGTTTGACCTTTCGTACTCACATCACGCGCATCAGGAGATTGTCCAGGGCGTCGCCACCGAGATGAGCGGCGGCACGCTGGCCAAGATGACCCTTATGCACTGGTGCGAGACCGTGCTGTTTTTGATGTGGGTAGGCATGTTCTTTGTTAGGGACAACCCGGTGAGCTGGGTGGTCGCCCTGGTCGTGATGGCCGCGACGTATTTTGTCGAGGTCCTGATCGACAACACCTTCGCACGCAGCACCTGGCGCAGCTGCTTTAGGCTCGGATGGGGCGTGGCGCTGGTGTTTGGCCTGCTCAACCTTATGCCCATCCTCGTCGACGTATTTATTTAGGAGGCGGCATCCATGGATCATAAAATGTCGCGCTCGCCGTGGGTTATTCATTACGACGGTTCGAGCTGCAACGGATGCGATATCGAGGTGCTGGCCTCGCTCACGCCACTGTTCGATGCGGAGCGCTTTGGCGTGGTCAACACCGGCAACCCTAAGCATGCGGATATCTTTTTGGTGACGGGGTCGGTCAATGCCCAGAACCTGCCCGTCGTGCGCCAGATCTACAACCAGATGCTCGAGCCCAAGTGCGTGGTGGCCTGCGGCATCTGCGCGTGTTCGGGCGGCGTGTTCCGCGATGCCTATAACGTGATCGGCGGCGTGGACCGCGCGATTCCCGTGGACGTGTACGCGCCCGGGTGCGCCATTCGCCCCGAGACCGTGATCGATGCCATCGTGGAGGCGTGCGGCATCCTGGACCAGAAGGAGGCCGTGATGCGCGCCGGCGGCGATCCGCTCACCGTGGGCGGTGCCGCAACCTGGGACGGTGGCGTTGAGCTGGGCGAGGACGGGTTTGTGGCTGCTGCGGAGGCCGGCGACGCGACCGCCGCTGCAAAGGAGGCCGAGTAATGCAAAAGGCTATCTATACCACCGTCGGGATCGACGGGCTCCTGCCGCATGTCCAGGCGCTTAAGGGCGTCGGCGCGCGCTTTGTGCAAATGCACGCCGAGCGCAACGTCGACGACGGCTCGTATCGCTTGGTCTATACGTTTATCAACGTTCGTGCTGCTCAGGAGCATATTGCGCAGGACGGCAGCTATGCGATCGAGAACCTGGTGGTTGAGGGAATTGATCAGTATCAGGAGATTCCGTCCATCAGCTCGTATTATCCGGCGGTATTCCCGTTTGAGAACGAGGCGCATGACCTGTTTGGTCTTGCCATCACCGACATGCAGATCGACTTTAAGGGCTTTTTCTACCAGGTTTCGACTGCCGAGCCCATGAGCGTTATCACGCCTGAGGTGAAGGCCGCGCGCGAGAAGGCCATGAAGGTCCGTGCCGCCGCCGAGGCCAAGGCGCGCAAGGCCGCGGCCGAAAAGGCCGCCGCTGCGGCTGCTGCAGGGGAGGGCGCTGCGGGCGCTGCCGTCGCTCAGCCCGCTGCGGCTGCCGGCTCCGATGCCCAGCATGACGATGCCGCTGCCAAGGCCGCGCTCAAGGCTGCCGAGATGGAGGCAAAGCTCGCCGCCATGGATCCCGAGAAAGCTGCCAAGGTCCGTGCGGCGCTTGCCGCCAAGGCCGCCCGCGACAAGCAGAAAAAGGAGGTGTAAGGTCCATGGCACATCGCTCCGTAATTCCGTTTGGCCCGCAGCACCCGGTGCTGCCCGAGCCGCTTCATCTAGACCTGGTAATCGAGGACGACCGCGTCATCGAGGCAATTCCGCAGATCGGTTTTGTGCACCGCGGACTCGAGAAGCTCACCGAAAAGCGTGACATGCACCAGTTTGGCTACATCGCCGAGCGCATCTGCGGCATTTGCGCCGTGGGCCACAGCTGCGGCTATGCCAGCGCCTGCGAGCGCATGCTCGACATCGAGGTACCAGGCCGCGTGCAGTATATCCGTACCATTTTGCATGAGCTTTCGCGCATCCACTCGCATCTGCTGTGGCTGGGCCTGCTCGCCGACGCCTTTGGTTTTGAGGCGCTGTTCTATCGGTCGTGGACCCTGCGCGAGCAGATACTCAAGATTTTTGAGAGCACTTGCGGCGGGCGCGTGATTCTGTCGATTAACGAGATCGGCGGCCTTAAGCACGATATCGAGGACTCCGAGCTGGCGGGCATTGTCCAGACGCTCGATGCCATGCGTCCTGACTACGAGGCCCTGGTGCATACGTTTTTGGACGACAACAGCTGCGGCGAGCGCCTGCATGGCGTGGGCGTGATTAGCAAGAAAGACGCGCTGGAGCTTTCGATGGTCGGTCCGTTTGGGCGCGCATCGGGCGTGGATTACGACGTGCGCATGTTTGACGACGGTGCCTATGCGGACTTGGCTGCGTTTGGGCCGATTGTTGCCACCGATGGCGACTGTTATGCCCGCTGCCAGGTGCGTTGTGCCGAGGTTACGCAGGCCATGGACATTATCAAGGAGCTTGTCGGCAAGATTCCGCACGACGGTATCGGCGGGCGCACCAAGCTTACGCCGGCCGACGGCGCGCGCGGCGAGGTTGTGATTGAACAGCCGCGCGGCGAGGCATATTACTATGTGCGCGGTAACGGCACCAAGAACCTGGACCGTTTCCGCGTGCGCACGCCGACGTCGCAGAACCTGGCGGGTCTGACGCATGCGCTGCAGGGCGTGCTCCTTGCCAACGTGCCCATGATTATCCTGACCATCGACCCCTGCATTAGCTGCACGGAAAGGTAGGCGCGGCATGAGTTTACTGACATTTGCCAAGACGGCCTTGGGCTCTATGGTCAAGCAGCCGGTAACGGTGTGCTATCCGCAGGAGAAGCTCGCGGCACCCGAGCGCCTGCGCGGGCATATCGTTAACGACATGAACGTGTGCATCTGCTGTGGCATGTGCGCGCGCCGCTGCCCGGCGGGCGCACTCGCGGTCGATCGCAAGGGCGGAACGTGGTCGATCGACCCGTATGCCTGTGTGGTGTGCGGCGAGTGCATCGAAAGCTGTCCTAAACACTGCCTGAGCATGGACACCGCCCGCACTCCGGTTGCGGCGGACAAGACTCCCACGGTAGAAACCAAGCCGGAGTAGCGTTTGGATGGGGCCGGTGGGGCAAAAATGCCCCACCGGCCCCGCGCGTGAACGCGCGGTTGGGCCGCCACGAACAAAACTATGCCGGTTTACGGAGCTGGATAGCGAACCTCCGACCATACCGAAATCGCAAAAACAAAACCGCAGGTAGATAGCCTGCCGTTTTTCAAAAAATGAGGGTATGGATGAGGGCCCCGACTTTAGCCCCGTAATCCGGCATAGTTTTGAAATGGCGCCATATCGGTGACAGCCCTTGAGCCCCCGGGGACGGAGGAAAACGGATCATTTTGGCCCGATGGCTCTGAGTCGCACCTATTTTCCTGCGAAAACGCCGTGTCTCAACTTTGGTGAGACATTTGTCTCACGCCCAAAACCGAATCTGGAACGTGTGTCACCTGCTCAAATTGTGTCTCATTCCGTAACTTTAGGCTGATGCAAGGTCTGAGCCTGCGAGAAGGGAGACGCGATGAGTAAGTACACGAGGGGTCTCTTGGCGGTGATACTGGCCGTAGTGCTGGTATTGCCGGCTGCAGCATTTGCCATGCTGCCCGAGGCCAACGCCAGGTCCAGCACAGGAATGGACGGACCGGAAGCGACAAAGATAGTCGACCACGACACCAGCAACCATTGGAAGTTCTGGGCGGGCGGCTATGACGGCGGCAAGGTCACGACGCAAAACGTCGGCCGAATTTGGACGGATAAGACGGTCCAAGCAATCGATGACGGGAAATCGGACTTTTTGACTACGCTTTCGGCGATGTCTTCGACATCCGATACGACGTCGCTGGTTTCCAAGCCGCTCGACATCGTGATGGTGCTCGATGCCTCTGGCTCAATGGATGATCCTATGGGTGGTAAAGGGTCCCCTAAGCGTATCGTTGCGCTCAAGAATGCTGCCAACCACTTTATCGACACCATTGCCGAGCAAAACAAGAACGTTAAGGACGCGAGCAAGCAGCACCAGGTTGCCATCGTAAAGTTTGCGGGCAAGAAGAGCGATAAGGTTGGTAATGATACCTATCGCGACGACGGCAACACCTACAACTACTCCCAGACCATGTTGGGCCTCACGGTCTGCAAGGATGGGGGCGCAAAGAGCCTCAAGAACACGGTTAATTTAATCGAGCCTGCTGGCTCTACTCGTGCCGACTATGGCATGGACCTGGCCAAGGGCATTGCTGGTCGTGAAGACGCCCAGAAGATCGTTGTGTTCTTCACCGATGGCTCTCCTACGAGTTCTAATGGTTTTGAGGCCGAGGTTGCTAAGGATGCCATCAATATCGCCAAGACCATAAAGAGTGGCGGGGCGACCATTTATACCATCGGTATCTTCAACGGTGCGAAGCCGGGCGACGATCCAACAAGCAGCCGCACGAGCAACGAGAATAAATTCATGCATGCCGTGTCGAGTAACTATCCGGATGCCACATCGTCCGTAAGCCATGGCTTTTTTGGAACTGAGAAGTGGAATGTCAATTTCGGCAACCCCGTTGCCGGTGCTAGCTACTACAAGTCGGCGACCAACGCCGCCGAGCTTGATCAGGTCTTTAAGGACATCTCGAGTGCCATTACGTCGGGCAAGGGTTTCCCGACCAAGGTCGAGGGCAAGAATCCCAACGGTTCCGGCTACATCACATTCGAGGACGAGCTGGGCGCCTTTATGCAGGTCGATAGCTTTACCGGTGCCGAGTACAACGGCAAGACCTATGGGGCCGCCACCAAGTCGACCGATGGCAATATCGATACCTATACGTTTGATGGCGAGCTCGCCCATCTCGTAATTACGGTTGATTGCGCGGACGAGAACAATCCGCAGCGCGGCGACATCGTGACGGTCAAGGTCCCCGCATCGCTCATTCCGCTGCGCCGTTTTACCGTTGACGAGTCTGCGGGCACGTTTGTGGTTGACTCCACGGATGCCATCTCGCCTATCCGCGTTGCGTATGCATCGAGCGTAAAGGCTATTGCACGCAAAAACCTGTTTACTCCCAATAACGTACCGGGACTGCAGGATTACATCAATGAGCACAAGGACGCCGATTCCAATACCGTTAGCTTCTGCGCCAACAAGTGGACCGGCGACGATGCGGGCGATACGGTCGCAAGCTTTGAGCCTGCTGCTACGAACAGCTACTACTACTTCCAAAAGCTAACGCCCGTCTACACAGACGCGGCTTGCACCAAGCTCGCAACGGAAAAGCCTTCGGGCTCTAAGACCTATTGGTACAAAGATGAGTTTATGGCGCAGAACTCGTCGGGCGCGCCGTACGATGATTCCGTTTCGATCCCGGTTAAGGGAAGCGAGCTCGAAAACTTTGAAGGTGCTTTGGTAAAGGATGGCGATCACTGGTCGATTAAGGCTGGCACCGCGCGCCTCGCCTTTATCAACCAGCTTCACACCACCAAGGAGCGTGTGGGCGGAAACCCGACGGACACCGCACGCGACGTGATCAATCCCCAGTGGAACAACACGAAGGTTGTTTCTGGTGCGACGAAGGTCAATGTCTACCTGGGCAATAACGGCAAGATTAGCTTTACGCTCAATACCACGCCGACAACGTTGACAACTGCCGACTTTGGCCTGACCAAGGTGCTCGAGGGCCGCGACTGGACGGATGAGGACAAGTTTGAGTTTGGCCTGACGTCCGAGGACAACGCCCCGATGCCCAGGTCCACGACTGCGTTTGCAACCAAGGGCCATGCGGACATTAGCTTTGGCGAGATTGCCTATGACAAGCCGGGCACGTATGTCTACAAGGTTAGCGAGAAGCATGCCGGGACCACGGTCGACGGCATCGCCTACAGCAAGAACGTTGCAGAGTTCACCGTAACGGTGACACCCAACGCAAAGGGAAAGCTCGAGGCTTCTGTGAAGAAGACCTCGGGCGAGGTCGAGTTCAAGAACACCTATACCGCCAATCCCGCTGAGTCGAGCGTCACCGATCAGATTACAGTTACCAAGGTCCTGACCGGCCATAAGCTCCAGGACAATGAGTTCTCCTTTGAGCTCGTTGAGGGTGAGGGCGAGGACGCGTCGGTTGTCGAAACCGTTAAGAATGATGCCAACGGCAACGTTGCGTTCAGCGCCATCAAGTACACCGAGATCGGTCAGCACATCTATACGCTGCGCGAGGTCAAGGGCAATGCCGGCGGCATCGCCTATGACAAAACCGTCTATACCGTCGTGACGACCATCGCCGACAATGGCAAGGGCCAGCTTGTGGCCACGCATAAGCTGAAGGGCGCCGAGGACGTCAAGAAGATTGAGTTCAAGAACTCCTACACCGTGACGCCCAAGAGCTCCAGCGTCACCGACCAGATCACCGCGACCAAGTCCCTGACCGGGCGCAAGCTTGCCGCCGGCGAGTTCTCCTTCGAGCTTGTCGAGGGCGACAAGGTCGTCGCCACCGGCACCAACGACGCCAGCGGTAACATCACGATGGGCACCGTCAAGTATGACAAGGCCGGAACGCATACCTACACACTGCGCGAAGTCAACGGCGGAACCACCAGCAAGGGCATCGCCTACGACGGCAAGACTTACACCATCGTGACCACCATCACCGATGAGGGCGACGGCACGCTCAAGGCCGAGCATGTCCTGAAGGATGCCAAGGCTGCCGAGTTCAAGAATTCCTACAATCTGACCCCCACTGAGTCCAGCGTCACCGACCAGGTCAAGGCGACCAAGTTCCTGACCGGGCGCGCGCTTGCCGCCGGCGAGTTCTCCTTCGAGCTCGTCGAGGGCGACAAGGTCGTCGCCACCGGCAAGAACGCCGCTGACGGCACGGTTGTCATGGACAAAATCACTTACGACAAGCCCGGCAAGCACACCTACACGCTGCGCGAGGTCAGGGGTAACGTCGGTGGTATCACCTACGATGCCGCGACCTACACCATCGAGACTGTCGTCAAGGACAACGGCGACGGCACGCTCGGCGTAGAGCATAAGCTGAAGGGCGCCGACGAGGCGAAGTTTACCAACTCCTACGAGCCTGGCTCCAAGAGCTCCAGCGTCACCGACCAGATTACCGCGATCAAGTCCTTGGACGGCCGTGACCTCAAGGCCGGCGAGTTCCGTTTTGAGCTCGTCGAGGGCAATAACGTAGTCGCCACCGGCACCAACAATGCCGACGGCAAGATCGTGATGGATTCCGTCACCTACACCGCGGCTGGCGAGCACACCTACATGCTGCGCGAGACCAAGGCCGGCGCCACCGAAAACGGCATTACCTACAGCACCTCTGAGTACACTATCGTGACTATCGTCAAGGACAACGGCGACGGCGCCCTTAGCGTGGAGCACAAGCTGCAGAACGCCGACGAGGCGATCTTCGAGAATACCTACACGGTGGCCCCCAAGAGCTCCAGTGTCACCGACCAGATCACCGCGACCAAGTTCCTGACCGGGCGCGACCTCAAGGAAGGCGAGTTCTCCTTCGAGCTCGTCGAGGGTAACGATGTCGTCGCCACCGGCAAGAACGACGCCCGCGGCAAGATCACGATGAGCCCCATCGAGTACACCGCTGCCGGCAAGCACACCTACACGCTGCGCGAGGTCCCGGGCGACGCCGGCAACGGCATCACCTACGACGGCAAGACCTACACCATCGAGACGACCGTCACCGACAACGGCAAGGGTGAGCTCGTGGTAAAGCATGAGCTGAATGGAGCCGACGAGGCGAAGTTCAACAACAGCTACAAGCCGAATCCTGGCGAGTTCAGTGTCACCGACCAGGTCACCGCGACCAAGTTCCTGACCGGGCGCGACCTCAAGGACGGCGAGTTCTCCTTCGAGCTCGTCGAGGGCGAGGGCGAGGACGCCAAGGTCGTCGCCACCGGCACCAACAATGCCGAAGGCAACATCACGATGAACGCCGTGAAGTACACCGAGGCCGGCAAGCATACCTACACGCTGCGCGAGGTCAACGGCGGAACCACCAGCAAGGGCATCACGTACGGCGACGCCAAGTACACCATCGAGACCACCATTACCGACAAGGGCGATGGCACGCTCAAGGCTGAGCATGTCCTGAAGGACGCCACGGCTGCGACCTTCAAGAACACCTACAGCGTGACCCCGCTCGACGCAGAGCTCGACTTTGATCTGAGTAAGGCTATCGACGGTCGCGACTGGACGGACTCCGACGAGTTCAGCTTTACCATCACCGCCGCCGAGGGCACCCCGCTGCCCGATCCTGCAACCGTGACCGTGAACAAGCACGATGCGAAGGATGGCATCGCTGCCGTCAAGTTCGGCAAGATCCGCTACACGGCTGCCGGAACCTACACGTACGAGATCCGCGAGAACGCGGGTAACGCGGCCGGCATGGCGTATGACGGGCATGTCGCGACCGCCGAAGTGACCGTGACTGAGGACGGCGAGGGCAAGCTGACCGCCAATGTCACCAAGAAGGAAAACGGACGCTTCACCAACACGTACCGCACTGAGCTTAACTACACCGCGGCCGGCGGCCTCAAGCTCAGCAAGAGCCTCTCCGGACGTCCTATGACCGAGGGTCAGTTCACGTTTACCGTGACGCCTGCCGACGAGGCCTCGGCCAACGCGCTTGGCCTGCTGCCCGGAGCCAACAACTTCAAGTCCCCTGCGACGGCAGAGGCAACGGTCGGCCTGATCGACATCCTGGCTGGCCATGAGGTCAAGTTTACGCAGGCTGATGCCGGCAAGACCTTCACGTACACCGTAGCCGAGAAGAATGACGGCAAGCCCGGTTACACCTACGACGACGCCGTGCGTACCGTGACGATCGCCGTCGCCGATGACGGTGCCGGTACGCTTACCGCCACGACGACCGTCTCCGGCGGTCCCGAGGGTACGCATACGACGGTCCACAAGAGCGGTGAGAACAAGGTCGAGAGTGCCCTGGTTCCGTTCCACAACAGCTACAGCGCTACGACCAATACGCCTGGTGGTACCGCTGCTCAGGTTGTCGCCACCAAGACCCTGACCGGTCGTCCGATGGCCGACGGCGAGTTCTGGTTCGGCATTGCCTATCAGGGCGAGCTTGTGGGCTACGAAAACCTCAAGCCTAATATCGGCGGGCATGTGAGCTTTGATGCGCTGCACTACGACACCGAGATGCTTGCCAATCTTGAGGCGGCTGGGCTTGCTTATCGTACCGATAAGGACGGTAAGCTTGCCTGGACCATTAACTACACGGCCTACGAAGATTTATTCGGGCTGCCGAATGGCGTTTCCGCTACAACGTGGAGCTTTGGCTTTAAGGTTATCGTCGTCGACAACGGTGACGGTACCCTGACGGCAACGGTCGACTACGGCGGCGTCGAGCCCTTGTTCGAGAACGTCTACGGCGCCGAAGCCGTCGATGCCGCGCTCACCGGCATTAAGAAGCTCCAAGCTGCCGAGGGCCTGACCCCGGCTGACATCACGGGCAAGTTCACCTTTACCGTGACCGCCGACGAGTCTGGTGCCCCGATGCCCGAGCGCACGACCGCAACCAACGACGCGGCTGGCAACGTGGACTTTGGCAAGATCCACTTTACGCTCGAGGACCTCAACCGCGCTCTGGGCGTGACGGACGATGCGACCGATAAGGCCGAGGCAGACGAAGCTGAAGAAGCCGAGGCCGACGAGGCAGAGGCCGACGAGGCAGAGGCTGAAGAGGCCGACACCGATGCCAACGCCGACGAGCCCAGCGACGAGCCCGAGCCCGCAGCCCCACCGCTCCGCGCTCGCACACCTTTACTTACACGGTGACCGAGTCCGGTAGTGCCCCTGGCGTGACCAATGACACCAACGCCACGCGCAAGGTTTCCTACACCGTGTCTGACGACGGTGCCGGGCATCTGAGCGTCAAGCGCGAAGGCGACGACGGTGCTGCCTTCACGTTTACCAACACCTACGGCGTGGCACCTACCGATTCGTCCGTGACCGATCAGGTCAAGACGGTCAAGCGTCTGACCGGCCGCGATCTTGCAGCTGGCGAGTTCACGTTTGAGCTGCTCGAGGACGGTGTGGTTGTCGCTAGCGGTACCAACGACGTCAACGGTAACGTTACGCTGAGCCCGATCCGCTACGAGGCACCCGGCACGCACACGTACATGCTGCGCGAGGCTTGCCCCAACGCGCTCGGCCTGTACAAGGGCGTCACCTATGACGGCACGACCTACACCGTCGTGACCACCGTCTCCGACAACGGCGACGGCACGCTGACCGCGACGCACAAGCTCGAGGGAACCACCGAGTCGGCTGGCTTTACCAACAAGTATCACGCCATGCCTACGCAGGTTTCCATCGGCGCGGTCAAGGTGCTCGAGGGACGCGAGCTCAAGAAGGACGAGTTTAGCTTTAAGCTCGTTGGCGAGGACATCGAGTCCACCGTCACCAACGATGCCGACGGCAAGATCAACTTCGACAAGTTCGAGTACGACGAGCCTGGTACGTACGTCTACACCATCAGCGAGGTCAAGGGCGACGAGGCCGGTATGACCTACGACAAGTCCGTCTTTACCGCGACCGTCAACGTGGCCGATGACGGCGAGGGTAACCTCAAGGCGAATGTCGCCTTTGCCAAGGGCGATAAGAGCGTCGAGGGTATCGTGTTCAACAACACGTACAAGAAGCCCGAGACGCCCGTGCCGACACCCGATCCCGGCACGCCCAAGACCGTGACGAACATCGTCAAGACGGTCAAGGGTTTCCTGCCCACCACGGGCGACCAGCAGGCTGCCGCTCTGCTTATGGCATTTGTCATCGCCATGGCCGGCGTCGGAGCCCTAGTCTGGGGTATCCGTAAGCGCTAGGCACGTCGACAGCGCCCGGGGCCAAAAGGCCCCGGGCGGCCGGCAGGGCTAAATTCCGACCTACTCCTACCCCCAGCCGCCACGGAGGCATCTCCCTCCTCCGTGGCGGCGCTTTTATGCGCCGGGGGCGCGCCACGAAACCGGCCCATCTACTACGTTTAGCCCCTTACCCCCAACCATGCCAAAAAACGCGAAAACAAAACCGCAGGTAGAACGCCTGTGGTTTTGTTCAAAACGAAGGTATGGTCATGGGTATCGCGTCAAACGTAGTAGATGGGCCGATTTCGTGGCGAGCGGTTCCGGCTGATCCCTTGGGGACGGAGGAAAACGGATCATTTTGGTCCCGCGAGGCTTGCGGGGGCACTCGTGTAGGGCCGCCCGAACAAAACTATGCCGGTTTACTACGATGAATCCGAGATTCCTGACCACACCCGCATTTTTGCAAATATCGCAAGTGTTCTACCTGCGGTTTTGTAAGTGCGCAATTTGCCGTGGTCGGAGATATGCGGTTCATCGTAGTAAACCGGCATAGTTTTGAAATGGCATCAAATTGGCGGCAGCCAGCGGCTAGCCTCGTAGATAGGCGATGGCGATTTGGGTGCGGTTGCGTAGCCCCATTTTGGCTAGGATTGAGCTGATGTGGTTGCGCACGGTGCCTTCGCCCATATAGGCGGTGGCAGCGATCTCCTTGTTGTCGAGGCCGCGGGCGATGAGCTCGGCGACTTCGAACTCGCGGTCGGTCAGGCCGGCAAAGGCGGCGGGCCGGCGGGTCGCGCCGGCCTCGACGTCCGCCCCATCAAAGTTGATATCTTCGATCGCCTTGCCCTCGAGCACGCGTTTGCCGTCCATGACCTGCGCCAACGCCGGCGGAATGGCAGCGACATCGGTCTTGATCAGGTAGCCGCGGGCGCCCAGCTTGAGCGCCGACACAATGTACTCGTCATCCAAGAATGTCGTCAGAAACACCACGCGCGCCGCAGGGTCGTGCTCAAGGATCTCGCGCGCGGCCGAAAGGCCGTCGCGTCCCGGCATCTGGATGTCGAGCAGCGCGATATCGGGTGCGTGCTCAGCGTAGAGCGCCACCGCATCGTTGCCGTTGGCACCGGTGCCCACCACTTCGATCTGCGGCTGGGCGCCCAAGATAATCTTGAGCGAATCGACCACCAAGCGGTCGTCGTCGACAACGATGAGCCTCATCGGCCCTCATCTCCTTGCTGTTTGGGAACGGTGGCAAACACACGCCAGCCGCCGGCGCCGGCACGCGGGCCGGCGGTGAAGGTGCCGCCAAGCGCCTCGATGCGCTCGCGCATGGAGGTAAGCCCCATGCCCTCCGCGGTGCCGCGGCCGCTTGCTTGGACCTCACCCACGCCATCGTCGGTAACAATGAGCTGGTAAAACGACGGATGCTCCATGCACCGTACGGTGACGGTCTGGGCGCAAGCGTGGCGCATGGTATTGGAGAGCGCTTCGCGCAGGACCGCTGCAAAGCAGTTGGCGACGTTTGCGGGCGCATGTTCGGCCATAACTTCAAGCTCAATCTGCGGGCCGCCGTCCGAGCGTGTGCCTTCGACAATGCGTTCGAGCTGCACGGAAAGGTCGACGGCGTTGTCGTTGAGCGCGTGGACGCTGGTGCGCACAAGCTGGAGCGCCTCGTCAACCGTGCGTTTAACGTCGGCGAAATCGGCGGCGACGCCAGGCTCGTCGGCGTGGACCACGCGTAGGGCTTCGGCCTGCAGTGAGGCGCGCGTGAGCTGGTGCCCGACGTTATCGTGGATCTCGCGCGCGATGCGGGCGCGTTCGGCGAGCGTCGCGAGCTCGACTTCGTAGTCCTGGCGGTCGGCGAGGTCGCGGTTGCGTGCCTCGAGTGCCAGGGCGCGTTCTTGCAGCTTGTCGCGGGTGCGACGCATGCGTTCCTGTTCGCGCTCCAGCTGCGCGGTGCGCAGCGACAGCAACGTGGCGGCGACCGAAAGGATGGCGGTTAACAGCAGCGTTCGGGTGGTGAGCACGCCACCACGAAGGTCCGCGACAAGCGCGCAGACAAGCACGGCGCCAATCGCCAGCGCGGGCCAGATTCGTTCACGGTGAACGCGTCGCGCGATGTCATAGAGGGCGAGAGGCGCAAACGGCACAAACGGCGGCACGAAGACGGCCGCGATGATGTAAGCGTAGCTCGCGGCCTCGCTTGTGCGGCACGTGCGATCCTTCTGCGCGAGCTCGGCCATCGAGGTGGTAATAACGCCAAGGCAAAACGCTGCGACCAGGCGAGCGTCCACAGTAAGACCCATCGCGGCCGCAATGCAGCACGCCAGCACAATCGATTTGTCGAAAAGCCTGTTCATACGGGTATTGTACGCGAAGCTGCGCGTGG
>URAD01000008.1 GCA_900545745.1 uncultured Collinsella sp. | reverse complement strand
GAGAACCTGCTGCTCAGGGCGGTGTTGGCCGACCTAAAAGCGGAAGGGTGGGACCCGGCTTCGATCTCGAACAGGAGCAAGTGCGAGCTCGGCGAGAGATTGAGGCTGGCGACCGCCCTGCCCCTCCGCTCGATCACAGGTTTCTTGAGGATATCGAAGAGCTCCTATGAGTACTGGAGGCCCCGCGTCGCCGCGCCGCGCGACCGCGACGCCGACATACGCGACCGCGTGGTGCGCATCTTCCGCGAGGGCTCGGGGTGCTGGGGGTACCGCACCGTCTGGGCGCGCCTGCGCCGCGAGGGCGTCCGCGCCAGCGAGAAGCGCGTGGCCCGCGTGATGCGCGAGGAGGGCCTCGAGGTCGTCTACAACAAGAGGCGCGCCCGGGGCTACAGCTCCTACGCCGGCGAGGTCTCCAAGGCGCCGGAGAACCTCGTGAACAGGAATTTCCACGCCGACGAGCCCAACCGGCTGTGGCTCACCGACATCACCGAGTTCAGGCTCCCGGGCGGCGAGAAGGTCTACCTGAGCCCGATCGTCGACTGCTTCGACGGGATGCCCGTCGCCTGGTCGATCGGGCTGCACCCCGACAAGCGCCTCGCGAACTCGAGCCTGCTCAAGGCCTGCGCGGCGAGGCCGGCGGGCGGGCGCACGACGATCCACTCGGACCGGGGCGGCCACTACCGCTGGCCGGAGTGGATTGGGATCTGCGAGGAGAACGGCCTGGTCAGGAGCATGTCCGCGAAGGGCTGCAGCCCGGACAACTCGGCCTGCGAGGGCTTCTTCGGGCGCCTCAAGAACGAGTTCTTCCGCTACAGGGACTGGGAGGGCGTGACGGCCGAGGAGTTCATGGGAAGGCTCGAGGCCTACCTCGTGTACTATCGTGAGGAGCGGATCAAGAAGTCCCTCGGGTGGCTGAGCCCGATGGAGTACCGCAGGAAGCTTGGATACGCCTAGGCGCGGTCCAAGAAATCGTCCGCACCCCCAATGCGGGCTTGAAGTGAGAGATTTTCCACTCTCGTTTCCTTTTGAATGATCCCTCCGTCCCCAAGGGATCATTTATTTGTGCGGGTTGTGGTTTTGTGACCTGCTGAAATTTAAGATACTGTACAACTGTACGTTAACTCATCTTCGTAGTATATTGCTACCCGCAAAACTCAACACCATTGTGCTTTGAGACGTTAAAGCGCCTACTACAATGGTTGTCGATAGTACGATTCGATTCAACGACAGGATGGATGGTCCAAGCGTGAGTCTCGGCAGCAAACTATCCAATGCAAAGGTCTCCTTTGCGATATTTAAGCGCGACATTAAGCGACTGCTTGTGAACCCCGTCGCCTTGGTGGTTACCCTTGGCGTGTGCGTTATTCCCTCGCTGTATGCCTGGTACAACATCGTGGCCAACTGGGATCCGTACGGAAACACCCAGGGCATCAAGATTGCCATCGCCAACAACGATCGGGGCACCCAAAACGACCTGGTGGGCGAGCTCAACGCGGGCGATCAGGTCGTCGATCAGCTCAAGGAGAACGATCAGCTGGGCTGGACCTTCGTCGATTCTGCGGCCGATGCCAAAGAGGGCGTCGAGAGCGGTGAGTACTATGCGGCCATCGTAGTCCCCAAGAACTTCTCGGATAACCTGGTTTCGATGCTCGACGGCAACTACCATCAGCCCAAGCTTACGTACTACGTCAATGAGAAGAAGAGCGCTATTGCGCCCAAGGTTACCGACACCGGTGCAAACACCATCGAGGAGCAGATCAACTCGGAATTTGTCTCCACGGTGGGCGAGACCGTTGCCAGTATTGCCAAGGATGCCGGAGTCGATTTAAAGGACAAGGCAACCCAGACTCAGGATTCGTTGGCCGGTTCGGTATCAGAGGCTTCCGATACGTTGGGCGAAGTGCGTGATTCGATTGGCGACATGAATGCCGCCATCGATAAGACGAGTGGTTCCATTGCCTCGGCAGATGCGGCACTTGCCGGTCTGCAGGGTCAGGCGCCGTCGCTGACGCAGGCGATCTCCCAGGGCAATGACCTGCTGGGCGAGGCTCGCGCCACGGCGGGCAACTCTGTCGCCTCGCTCTCCAAGGCGCTCTCGGAAGGCAGCCTTGCGCTCACCAAGACGTCAGCCTCTGCGAACGCTGCCATCGGCAAGCTGACGGGCACGGTCACATCTACGACCACCCGTATCGACAACTCGCTCGAGTCTCTCCAAGCGACGATCGACCACAATAAGGCCGTTATCGGGCACTTAGAGATTCTCGCCAATGACACGTCGACAGGTTCCGAGGAAATTGACGCGCGCATTGTATCGACCATCGATTTGCTTCGAGAGCAGAATGAAAAGCTTCAGAGCATCAAGGACGGTCTGTCCGCGCAGTCGAGCGCCATGGCGAATGACGCAGCGGCTGTTTCGGGTGCCAGTGACGCTATCAATAACGCAATTCATACCGGTGCGACCAACCTTGGCCAAGCCCAGACGGACTTGGGCCAAAACGCGCTGCCGAAGGCCTCGAGCGCGCTCGACTCTTTTGCTGCCGTTTCGGGCGACCTGACCGGTATCGTCTCGGGTATGACACCTACACTTGCAAATGCGCGCGGCACGTTGGCGCAGCTTAGCGCTACGCTCGGCCAGGCCAAGACCACGCTGTCCCAGACCGATTCCTCGCTTGCCAAGGTCCAGGACAAGCTTGCAACCGCCGCCAATGACATCGCGGCGCTGCAGACCTCCGAGTCCATGGGCGAGCTGGCCGATCTGATGGGCGTCGATGTCAATGACGTGGCAGATTTCATGGCGTCTCCGGTTGAGTTGACGTCCAAGTCAATCTATCCGGTCAAGAGCTTTGGCTCGGGCATCGCTCCCTTCTACACCAATCTGGCGCTTTGGGTGGGCGGCTATGTGCTCATCGCCATTTACAAGCTCGAGGTCGACCGTGAAGGTGTTGGCAGCTTTACGGCGCGCCAAGGCTACTTTGGCCGCTGGTTGCTCATGGTGATCCTGGGCGCGTTGCAGGCCATCATCGTTACGGTAGGCGATCTGGTGATTGGCGTGCAGTGCGTCAGCCCGCTGCTGTTCGTGCTGGGCGGCATCGCCATTTCGTTCACCTACGTCAATATCATCTATGCGCTGTCCACCACGTTTAAGCATATCGGCAAGGCTATCGGCGTCATTCTCGTCATCGTGCAGATCCCGGGTTCGTCGGGCATGTACCCCATCGAGATGATGCCCGGCTTCTTCCAGTGGCTGCACCCGCTGCTGCCCTTTACCTACGGCATCAATCTGCTGCGCGAGACGGTCGGCGGCATGTATTCGTTCAACTACCTGTTTAACCTGTGCATTCTGGGCGTGTTCTTGATCGTGGCGCTCTTTATCGGCCTGCAGCTGCGTCCGCTGCTGCTCAACCTTAACCTGCTCTTTGATAAACAGCTCTCCACGACCGGTATGATGATTTGCGAGTCCAACGACCTGCCGCGCCAGCGCTACTCGCTGCGCACGGCCATGCGCGTCATGCTCGATTCCGATTCGTACCGTCGCGAACTGCTCGATCATGCGGTCGCCTTTGAACATCGCTACCCGTACTACATCAAGGGCGGTTTTGCCGCCGTGGTGGGCGTTCAGGTCCTGCTCTTTGTCCTGTCGACGGTTCTCGATATCGACAATAACGGCAAGATCATCCTGCTTGTCATTTGGATCATCTCGGTTATTGCCATCTGCGGCTGGCTTATCAATATCGAATATATCCGAGCGAGCCTCAATACCCAGATGCGCATCTCGGCGCTTTCGGATGAGGACCTGCGTCGCGAGATGCGCGAACACACGGCCGCCATTCCTGCCGCCCGCCACATGTTTGGCCTCAACGCCAGCGAGCGTGGTGCCAAGGGCGGCGATCAGTCCACGGGCCGCTTGCCGCATATCGGCTCGCACCATAAATCTCAGGGCAGCGACAGCACAGCCACAAATGATGGAGATACCACCGCGCTTGGCAAGCACTCCAAAGGAGGTGAGGCATAAATGAAGAACATCCTGCATCTGTTTAAGCGCGATGTCCAAAACGTGTCTCGCTCCGTGATCGGCTTGGTTGTCGTGATGGGCCTCATTATCGTACCGTGTCTGTACGCGTGGTTTAACATCGCCGGCAGCTGGGATCCGTACGGCAACACCGGCAATCTTAAGATCGCCGTGGTCAACACCGATGAGGGTTACGAGAGCGATTTGATCCCCGTCGAGGTTAACGTGGGCGAAAACGTGACCGCCACCCTACGCGGCAACGAGAGCTTCGATTGGGTTGTGCTCAACAATCGCGAAAAGGCTATCGAGGGCGTTAAGTCGGGCGCGTACTATGCTGCCGTCGTTATCCCCAAAACGTTTAGCGCTGACATGATGACGCTTTTCTCGACCGACGTGAAGCATGCCGATATCGAGTTCTACGAGAATCAGAAGGCCAACGCCATTGCGCAGATCGTGACCGAGAAGGGTTCGAGCGCCGTCCAGAGCCAGGTTAACGAAACTTTTACCGAGACCATTACGAGCATCGGTCTTAAGACGGTGTCCAGCCTGCTCGATTACATGAGCACCGACCAGGTCAGCAACTTTATCGCTAACCTGTCCTCGACGCTCGGCGATTCGATTGAGGACCTGCGAGACGTTCAGGCAAATGCTTCGTCGCTGGCGGGCATTTTGAGCTCCACGTCCGATTCGCTGACGTCGGCGAGCGGCATGCTCAAGCAGACCGGTGCCGTCGATGAGTCGACAAAGCAGCTCATGGAACATGCCAAAAGCGGTATCGATGATTCCAAAGAAGCGCTTAAGGCGGCAAACGATGCCATCGATGCCGCAATCGATGGAAGTGCTGGTTCGTTCGACAATGTGTCTGCCGAGCTCGCGAAGGCGTTCGACACCGCAAACCAGCATGTCGACCTTACGGTGTCCCAACTCAACGATGCCGCTGCGGCCCTCAATGCGCGCGCCAAGGATATCGATGCGATGGCCGATCAGCTCCGCAGCCTTGCCGACCAGGTGAGCGATGAGAATTTGAAGGACGGCCTCAAGTCCGCCGCGACGTCGCTGGGCAGAATCGCCGTTGAGTACCGCAACAATGCCAAGGATCTGGCGGCTACCGCGAAGTCTCTCTCCGATAGCATGGCCGAGGTCAACAACTCGCGTGCCGAGGTCGATCAGGCCATCGCTGATGCCAAGGCCGGCATCGCGGGTGCCAAATCCGATTACGATTCCACGTTCTCGGTTAAGGCCAAGGAGCTCAAGAAGACGGTTTCGGGCATTCTGGACTCGCTTGATGGCATCTCGGGCGACCTGGATAGCGCCGTAGGCGGCCTGACCGACGCATCCGGTTCGCTGGCAAAGGGCCTCTCCAAGGCTGCAAAGCTGGTCAACAAGGCTTCTAATCAGCTGGGCGAGGCGTCGGACAAGATCAGTGCGTTTAAGGACGAGCTCGACGGCGCCTTGATGTCGGATGACCTCGCCACGATCAAGACGATGATTGGCAACGATCCCGAGGGTCTGGCCGTGTCGCTTTCCGGCCCCGTCGCGCTCGATCGCAAGCCGGTCTATCCGATCCGCAACTACGGCTCGGCCATGGCGCCGTTCTACACGATTCTGTCGCTCTGGGTCGGCTCGATCGTGCTGGCGGCCATGATGAAGGTCTCGGTTGACGATGAGCTTATCAACGAGCTCATCCCCGTGCGCCTGCACGAGATCTACCTGGGCCGCTACCTGTTCTTTGGCGGTCTGGCCCTGCTGCAGGCAACGCTCGTGTGTGCGGGCGACATCCTGTTCTTTGGCATCCAGTGCGACGACCCGCTGCAGTTTGTGCTGGCGGGCTGGGTCGCGAGTCTCGTGTTCTCCAATATCGTCTACACGCTTACGGTTTCGTTTGGCGATATCGGCAAGGCGCTCGCCGTCGTGCTGCTGGTCATGCAGGTCGGCGGTTCGGGCGGCACGTTCCCCATCGAGATGACCGGCCCCGTGTTCCAGGCGATCTATCCGTTCCTGCCGTTCACCCACGGCATCAACGCCATGCATGCCGCCATGGCCGGTGCGTACCACATGGAGTACTGGATTGAGCTAGGCATTCTGGCGAGCTATCTGATTCCGTCGCTGGCACTGGGCGTCGTCTTCCGCCGCCCGGTCATCAAAGCCAACGACTGGATCATCGAAAAACTGGAGTCAACCAAATTGATTTAGTTCAGCAACGTAAACGCCGTCGGAACATCGAGATCTTCCAACCCGATGCTTTAGCGTAGTGAATTGCACGGGCTGCTTGGTTGTTGCTACAGTAGCGGGGCGTGCCGGGGGTCCGGTGCGCCCTGCTTTTATTTGACCATGAGGCGGCACGCAGCCATGCGCGTGCGGACACCACGCCCAGATTGAGCGCGAGGATGCCCTATGGCCCAGCATGCCACTGACAATATCGAAATGATGCCCGATAGCCCTGTTGCTCGCGAGGACCTGGGCGCGGGCGGCACCTCCCGCGGCGCCGGCGCTCGCTCGCCGCTGTTCTGGAAAGTCCTGCTGCTTTCGGTGGCAGTCGTCTGGGGCTACTCCTTTACGACCATGAAGGACGCGCTCGACACCATTCCGGTGTTCGAACTGCTCTACGTGCGCTTTCTGCCTGCGGCGTTGGTCATGTTTTTCATCTTCCACAAGCGCATCATCGCGCACCTCAACGCCCGCAACCTTATCGTCGGACTTGGCATGGGCGCACTTATGTGGGCCGCCTACGCCCTGCAGACAGTCGGTCTGGCGCACACCACGGCGGGCAAGAATGCTTTTTTGACGGGCACGTATTGCATCGTTGTGCCGTTCGCGAGCTATTTTCTGAGCGGCGAAAAACTCACCCGCTATAACCTGGGCGCGGCGCTGCTGTGCTTGGCGGGCATTGGCTTGGTGGCGCTCGATAGCGTTGAATTCAACATCGGTGATGTCATTACGCTGGCGGGTGCGGTCTTTTTCGCCATCCAGATGGCGGTGACTGCCAAGTACGGTCGCAAAATGGACATCAACGTCATCACGTTTTGGATGTTTGTGGGCAACGGCGTGCTGAGCCTGGCAACGTCGCTGCTATTCGAGACCCAAGCGCCTCTGTCCATGTGGACGCCGAGCTTTATCAGCGCGATGGCGTTTCTCTCGGTTGGTTGCACATGCGCGGCTCTGCTCATCCAAAACGTCGGCTTGGCGCATGTCTCGGCCTCGACGGGCTCACTGCTTCTTTCGATGGAGTCCCCCTCGGGCGTGCTGTTCTCGGTGCTGCTGATGGGGGAGGCGCTCACCTCGCGCCTGCTTGCCGGCTTTGCGCTCATCTTCCTGTCGATTATTTTGAGCGAGACGCATTTCGATTTCTTGCGCCGAAAATCACACCCGCAATTGTAAACAACTTGTTGCGCCGCCCTCCCAGGGCGGCATTTTTTATGTCATGCCCTTACAGTTGTGCCTTGCACTTTACGCTATCAAAGTGCGTGCTGCAAAAACGTTACTGGAGGGCATCTATGGTACCAGCTCTGTCCGATTTTCAACCGCAACCAGCGCCTCAGGCTACCACAGCGGCGCAGACCGCTATCGGTGACGGTCTTGTCGCAGAAGCTCAGGCTTTTGCAGACGAGCTCGCTGCGTGGCGACACGATCTACACCAGATGCCCGAGCTCGGTAACAATCTTCCGCAGACGTCTGCCTATATCCAGGCACGTCTGGACGAGATGGACATCCCCCATACCACGCTCGTCGACGGTTCCTGCGTCGTTGGCCTGATCGGTGCCGGTGCGGCCGCGGCCGCTCAGGGCAATGGCACGCGCAAGGACGAGCAGGCCGGAACGGTCGTCATGCTCCGAGGCGATATGGATGCCCTGCCCGTTGCCGAGGAATCCGGCGAGCCCTTTGCATCCACCAATGGCTGCATGCATGCTTGCGGTCACGATATGCACGCGACGGCGCTGCTTGGTGCGGCGCGCCTGCTCAAGGCCCGCGAGGCCGAGCTCGTCGACGCCAATGCCACCGTCAAACTGCTGTTCCAGCCGGGCGAGGAGACCTTCGAGGGCGCCCGCGCCGCCATCGCCGACGGCTTGCTCGAGAACCCGCGCCCTCAGGCGGCCTTTGCCATGCATGTCAACAGCCAGTCGCCGCTTGGCCTGGTGCTCTACGGCAGTCCAGCGCTTTCGGGCGTGTACGGTTTCCGCATCACGCTGCAGGGCAAGGGCGGCCATGGCTCGAGCCCCGAGATCTGCATCGACCCCATCACGGCCGGCGTCCATGTGCACCTGGCGCTCCAGGAGCTTATCGCCCGCGAGGTGCCGGCGGCCAAGGAAGTCGCACTTACCGTTGGTAAGTTTGCTGGCGGCTTGGCGGCCAACGTCATCCCCGACACCTGCGTGCTCGAGGGAACGCTGCGCGGCTTCGATGTTGAGCTCATGGAGCACCTCAAGACCCGCATCGCGGAGGTCGTTAACGGCGTTGCCACAACATATCGTACGCCGGCGACCATCGAGACGCTTTCGGATGTTCCGCCGCTTGTACTCGACAGCGATATGACTCAGGCGTCGCTTGGCTATGTGGGCGCAGTGCTGCCCAAGGCGGCTTTCTTGCCGCTTTTCCATGCCATGGCGAGTGAGGACTTCGCGCTTATCTCGAGCGAGATTCCGAGTGCGTACTTTACCGTGGGCGCGGCCGTAACCGACACGGACGAACACTTTGCCCAGCACCATCCCAAGGCACGTTTTAACGATGCCGAGCTGCCGCTCGGTGCTGCGGCCTATACCGCCGTCGCTTTGGGCTATATCGCCGACCACCGGTAGCACCCAACCTTGCCTTTCAAGCCTGCGGGCATGGCCGTAAGGCCTATGCCCTTGTCTTTCAAGGCAATCTTGGGCACTACCGGCGCCCGGCGCAGGCTATTCGTTTGTCTAAAAGGAGCAGTATGCCCCAGCAGCGTAAGTTCTTCCCCGGCTGGCTCGTGGTGACCTCCGGCTTCGTGATCATGGCCACGTGCTACACGATTTTCGTCAACTGCATGAGCCTGTTCCAACCGCTGATCGTCAGCGACCTCGGGATTACGCTTGCCCAGTACAATATCTCCAACGCTATCTCCACCGTGGTGAGTGTCGTGGGTTCGCTCGTTATCGGCCATGTTGCCGATAAGGTGAGTGGCCGCATATTGGGCTCGCTCACCGTTATCGCTACCTCAGCGGTGCTTGCTGGCATGAGCTTTGTCGGTGAGCTGTGGCAGGTCTACGTGCTCTTTGCCGTTTCGGGCTCCTTTGCGAGCACCTGGATCGTGTGCTTGGCGTGCTCCGTGGTCATGCTCGTGTTCCTGCTGGTATCCGAGCCCATCGCTGCCAAGCTGCGCGCGAGCGTGGCGGGGGAGTAGACGTCCGTCGCTCTTTTCTGTTCGCCCCGTTCTGTCCGTGGTTGCCCTGGAAGCCGAATGGATGCTCGTACCATCATTCGGTTTTCAAGGCGGCCACGGGCCTACGAATGATCCGTTTTCCTCCGTCCCTAACAGATCATGTGACCCGAAGGGGTCGGAGGAAAGCGGATCGGCTGTCGCGGCGGCGCGTCTGGCCGAACGAGCCCCCATACCCTCGTTCGGTCAGACGCGCTGCCGCGTTTTGTTTTTGTGCCGTATAATGACCACTACCTATGACGCGATACAAAAGAAAGGTGTTTGCCCATGCAGGCACAGAAGGCGGAGGGAACCCGCGACCTTATCGGCGCCGAGATGCGCGCTTGGCAAAAGATGCAGCAGATTGCGGCCGGCGTATTCGAGCCGTTTGGCTTTAAGCCCATCGAGACGCCCGCGATCGAGCAAGTGGACGTGTTTGTCCACGGTATCGGCCAGTCGACCGACGTCGTTCGCAAGGAGATGTTCCGCGTGTTTAGCGGCGCCAACCTTGAGCGCGTCTTTACCGAGGGTACCGATACCAAGCTCAAGCCCAAGCAGCGCCTGGCGCTTCGCCCCGAGGGCACGGCCGGTGTGGTGCGCGCCGTTGTGGAGAACAACCTGGTGCCCCAGGGCTCCACGCCGTTTAAGGCTTACTACGCCGAGGCTATGTTCCGCGGCGAGCGTCCCCAGAAGGGTCGCCTGCGTCAGTTCCACCAGGTAGGCATCGAGTGGCTCGGCGCTCCCGATCCGGCGGCAGACGCCGAGTGCATCATTATGCTCATGGAGTTTTACAAGCGCCTGGGCTTCGATCTTTCCAAGCTTCGTCTACTCATTAACTCAATGGGCGATGCCCAATGCCGTCCGGCCTATCGCGAGCAGGTCAAGCAGTTCATTCTCGATCACGCCGACGAGATGTGCGACGAGTGCCGCGAACGCGCCGAGCTCAACCCGCTGCGCGCCTTCGACTGCAAGAACGACCACTGCCGCGAGATCATGGCCGAGGCCCCGCTGATGGGCGACAACCTGTGCGACGAGTGCCGCGAGCACTACGAGCAGGTCAAACGCTATTTGGATGCGGCGGGAATCGAATATGTCGAGGATCCCACCTTGGTGCGTGGCCTGGACTACTACACCCGTACTGTCTTTGAGGTCGAGGCTCCCGGCGCCGGTGTCGGCTCCATCGGTGGCGGCGGTCGTTATGACGGCTTGGTCGAGCTCGAGGGTGGCAAGCCTACGGCGGGCGTCGGCTTCGCTGTCGGTTTTGAGCGTGCCCTGCTGGCCCTGCAGGCCTTTGGCAGCGATCTGGGTGCCGAGGAGGTCCCGTGCGTCTACGTTGCTAACGCCGGCAAGGAGCTGCGTCAGAACGTCTTTACCATTACGCAGCAGCTTCGCGCCGCAGGGATTGTGACCGAGGCCGACTATCAGGGCCGTTCGCTCAAGGCCCAGTTTAAGCAGGCCGACAAGGTGGGCGCCAAGCTCATTTTGGTCCTGGGTGGCGACGAGCTTGCCGCCGGCAAGGTCAAAGTGCGCGACATGGAGAGCCATGACGAGGTTCTCGTCGATCTGGCCAACGTGGTCGAGGCGGTTCGCGAGCGCCTGTAGCGCATGATTTTTGAGCTGTGGATTCACTAAAACGCTCAGCTCGTTGCGAGCGATTGTTACGGGGGTGTTTCGCTTTTATGCGGAATGCCCCCGTTTACGTATGCCGCCCACCGAGAAATACGACCATTTAGGGCAAAAACCTTTGCAATGCAGAAAATACTTTTGTGTGGTAAAGCGCAATCAGTGTCGAAAGTATTTCTCAAGCGCCTATAATGAATACCGCATGTTACGTGCATAGAAGGAGGAATGGGAGGAAACGTGGCTGAGAACCTAAGCAACCAGTCTGTACCCGAAGCCGCGGCGCGCGTCGCTGCCGTGGTCAACCGCCTCGTTAACCGAATCGGCTCGAATGCCGAGTCCAGGGAGCGTCTCGCCGAGATCGAGATCCCCGAGGAGCTGCGCGACAATCTGGCGCTGTTCTTGCGCCTGGAGCGCCGTGTGCTTAGCGAGTATGATCCCGAGATCGCGGACCTGTTCGACAAGATTTTGACAGCCGAGATTGTGGTCAATGCCGGCAACCCCGGTACCTGCGCTGCCGACGAAGCCGTCGACGAGCAGGGCGTGCCCACCGCCGACGAGCCCACTGCCGTGGCATTTCGTGAGGTCGTCGATTTGATCGACAGCCTGCCGCTCGATAAGCAGCAGGTCATTGTCCGCGCCTTTACGAGCTTTTTCCATCTGGCAAACCTGTCGGAGGAGAACTACCGTGTGGCGCAGCTGCGCGAGCGCGAGGCCGGCGCATCGACCGATACCGAGGTCGATCCCGCTAACGAACTCACCGTCGCCTATCACCAGTTGGTAAACGAGATGGGTGTCGAGGGTGCCAACGAGCTGCTCGGCAAGCTTGAGTTCCACCCTGTCTTTACCGCACATCCCACCGAGGCCCGTCGTAAGGCCGTCGAGGGCAAGATCCGCCGTATCTCCAACCTGCTGGAGGAGCGTCCGCGTCTGGGCGGCTCCGACCTGGTGGAGAACGAGCGCCATATGCTGCAGGAGATCGACGCCCTGGTGCGTACGAGCCCCATCGCGCTCAAGAAGCCCACGCCGGTCGAGGAAGCCGATACCATCATCGACATCTTCGATAACACGCTGTTCGACGTTATCCCCGTTATCTATCGTCGCTTTGACGACTGGGTGCTGGGCGACAAGGCCGGTACTGTGCCGCCGCTGTGCCCGGCGTTCTTCCATCCCGGCAGCTGGATCGGTTCCGACCGCGACGGTAACCCCAACGTCACCGCCAAGGTGAGCCGCGAGGTCGCTGCCAAGTACTTTACGCACATGGTGCTCAAGCTCGAGGACAAGTGCCGCCACATCGGCCGCAACCTCACGCTCGAGGCTACCTACAGCAAGCCGTCGGCCGAGCTCATTAACCTGTGGAACCATCAGGTCGAGATGAGCCCTCGGTACACGGCCCGCGCCGAGCTGATCTCCGAGCACGAGCCGCATCGCGCCGTCATGCTCGTCATGGCCGACCGTCTGAACGCCACCGTGCGTCGCATCACCGACACCATGTACCACAGCGCCGATGAGTTTCTGGACGACCTGCGCGTCGTCCAGCGCTCGCTAGCCGCCTGCGGTGCCGTCCGTGCTGCCTACGGCCCGGTCCAGACCATCATCTGGCAGGTCGAGTCCTTCGGCTTCCATATGGTCGAGATGGAGTTCCGTCAGCATTCCGTGGTGCATGCCCGCGCCCTCAAGGATATCCACGAGAACGGTATCCATGGCGACCTGCAGCCCATGACGCGTGAGGTCATCGATACCTTCCGCGCTATCGGCTCCATCCAAAAGCGCTACGGCAAGAAGATGGCGCACCGCTACATCATCTCGTTTACCAAGAGCGCCCAGCATGTGGCCGACGTCTTTGAGCTTGCCCACCTGTCCTTTGCACACGAGGAGGATGTCCCCGAGCTCGACGTGATCCCGCTGTTCGAGCAGCTCGAGGACCTCGAGGGCTGCATCGACGTGCTCGACCAGATGCTTACGCTGCCCGTGGTGCAAAAGCGCCTTGCCCAGACCAACCGCCGCATGGAGGTCATGCTGGGCTATTCCGACTCCTCCAAGGACGCCGGTCCTACCACGGCCATGCTCGCGCTGCACTCCGCGCAGGAGCGCATCGCCAAGTGGGCCGAGAAGAACGATATCGACCTGGTGCTCATGCACGGTCGCGGCGGTGCCGTGGGCCGTGGTGGCGGCCCGGCCAACAAGGCCGTGCTGGCGCAGCCCAAGGGTTCGGTCAACTGCTTCTTTAAGCTCACCGAGCAGGGCGAGGTCATCTTTGCCCGTTACGGCAACCGCACGCTGGCTCAGCGCCATGTTGAGTCCGTTGCTGCCGCAACGCTTTTGCAGTCGGCCCCGAGTGTCGAGAAGACCAACACCGAGACCACGCAGAAGTTCTGGGATATGGCCGAGAAGCTCAACACCGCAAGCCACGAGCGCTATCTGGACCTGCTGAACACCGAGGACTTTACACCGTGGTTCTCGACCGTGACGCCGCTGACCGAGGTCGGTCTGCTGCCGATCGGCTCGCGTCCGGCCAAGCGCGGTCTGGGTGCGAAGTCACTCGACGACCTGCGTACCATTCCGTGGATCTTCAGCTGGAGCCAGGCGCGCATTAACCTGGCCGCTTGGTACGGCCTGGGCACCGCCTGCGAGCAGCTTGGCGATCTTGACCAGCTCAAGGCTGCCTACCAGGAGTGGCCGTTCTTCCGCACCTTTATCGACAATATTGAGATGTCGATCGCCAAGACCGATCAGCGCATCGCCAAGATGTATCTGCACCTGGGCGATCGCCAGGATCTGTCCGAGAAGGTCTTTACCGAGATGCAGCTCACGCGTAAGTGGGTCCTTGCCATCGTCGGTGACGAGTGGCCGCTGCAGCGCCGCCGCGTGCTCGGCTGCGCCGTCCGCGTGCGTAACCCCTATGTCGACGCCCTGTCCATCGCCCAGGTCCGCGCCCTTCGCGAGGTGCGTATGAACCAGGACGAGATGGCCGAGGAGAAGAAGGCCGAGTACATGAGCCTGATTCTTTCGACTGTGACCGGCGTCTCGGCAGGACTGCAGAACACGGGGTAATCGATAGCCCTGTGGCTCTCACCGGGACCCGATGGGTTTCCCTCTGAATGCGTCCTCGCACTTGAAGCCCCCTTATCCTGTTCCTTCGGAGCTGCGGATAAGGGGGCTTCGTGCTGCGGAGTGCATTCAGAGGGAAACCCATCGGATCCCTTCGTCCTCGGTCTTCTGGGATTAAAGCTGAAGGGAATAAGGCGCGCTTCGCGCATAGCGTGGAGTGCGGCGAGGGCTTCTTGCGTCCTGCGGAGTGTGCCTAAAAGTAAACTAATGGCGGGCCCTGCGATGTCCGGTCTTCGGCGGATCAGCCGCTGGGTGAGGGTGGTGCTTGGAGCGACGTGCAAAAAACGGAGTTTTCAGCAGCAAAAGATTGGTGCATAAGGCTATGGGTGACGTTCGCGGCCCCTGTTGATGCTTTTGCACGACGATTGGGCTTTGGCGATGTTCATATATGGCTGGTTTCTCGCCGCATGCTATCCAGATGGGTCGAGTTATGAGGACTATCTACCTTTTGAAAGACTTTTGACACCAAAATCTTATCTCGCGATGCTGAATACTCGCAAAAATGCACGCTCCGGAGGGTACCACCCTGTTACGGCTAGAAATCCATGCGCCATTTTATGCAATTAATTAACGCATTTATGCAAAATGGCTTACGTGCGTACGTCTCGGGCTAGATGTTTGCCTCGGCGCTGCGTAAATCATCCTGTCTATAGTGTCTTTGACAGGCGGCCGCGGTCCCGTTTGGGATCGCGGCCGTTTTGTTATGGGGCAAATATGAACGTTGTGTTAATGAGTCGGTGGACGGTGGAGTTTTTCGGTGAGCGGCGTATCCTTCCAACGGTTTATCTAGTGTGTCAGTTGAAAGGAAGAGGGCGCTCGTCATTGTTTGAATGTGAACTGCCGTTTGACCACAAGACGTTGCATCTGGAGCTCGAGGATAAGAACTTCGCGGGTGTGATGGAAGGTCATCAAAACGAGTTTAAGACCACGAAATCGCAGGAAGAACTGGTAGAGGAGTCGCTTGCCAACCCTTATGGCTCACCTTCGCTCGAGGAGCTTTGTGCTGGCAAGAAGGATATTGTCATCATTAGCTCCGACCATACGCGTCCCGTTCCCTCGCGTGTGACGATGCCTATTCTGCTGCATCACATCCATTCCGCTGCGCCCGAGGCTCGTGTGCGTATTTTGGTTGCTACGGGTATGCACCGTCCGTCGACGCATGAGGAGCTCGTCAACAAGTATGGCGAGGAGATCGTTGCCAACGAGGAAATCGTTATGCACGTCGCGACTGACGACAGCATGATGAAAAAGATCGGTACCTTGCCTTCTGGTGGCGAGTGCATCATCAACAAGATTGCGGCCGATTGCGATCTGCTGCTTGCCGAGGGCTTTATTGAGCCGCACTTCTTTGCCGGTTTCTCTGGCAGCCGCAAGTCCGTGCTGCCTGGTATCGCCAGCTACAAGACCATCATGTACAACCACAACGGTCAGTTTGTGAACGATTCTCACTCGCGTGCCGGCAACCTGTGCCATAACCATGTGAGCGAGGACATGTTTGCTGCCGCCGAGATGGCTCACCTTGCCTTTGTGCTCAACGTGGTGCTTAACGGCAAGCACGAGCTCATCGGCTCTTTTGCCGGCGACATTCACAAGGCACATGAGGCTGGCTGCGAGTTCGTAAAGAGCCTTGCCGGCGTTGAGCCCGTCGAGTGCGAGATTGCCATCACCACCAACGGCGGCTACCCGCTCGACCAGAACATCTACCAGGCCGTGAAGGGCATGTGCTCTGCCGAGGCCACGCTTCCCGAGGGTGGCGTGATCATCGATGTCGCCGGTTGTGCCGACGGTCACGGCGGCGAGGGCTTCTATCACAACATCGCCGACAACGACCCGGCGGAGTTTGAGCGCGCCTGCATCGATCGTCCCAAGGATGAGACCCTGCCCGATCAGTGGACGAGCCAGATCTTTGCCCGCATCCTGGCGCATCATCCTGTGATCATGGTTACCGACCTGTGCGATCACCAGATGATCAAGGATATGCACATGACGCCGGTCAATACTATCGAGGAGGCGCTCAAGCTCGCCTTTGAGATGAAGGGTGCCGATGCCAAGGTTGCCGTCATCCCCGATGGCCTGGGTGTTGTCGTCGCGCAGCACTAGTGCGTGGCCTAAACGAATCGTTTTTAACCGACAAGAAAGATAAGGTTTTATGCTTACCAAACTCCTCTGCGAATTCGGCGCAACTGCCCTCATGATCATCTTTGGCGTGGGCGTGCACTGCGATACCGTGCTCAAGGGCACCAAGTATCAGGGCTCCGGCCACATGTTTGCCATCACCACTTGGTCTTTTGGCATCTCGGTCTGCCTGTTTGTCTTTGGCGGTGCCGTGTGCATGAACCCCGCCATGGTGCTTGCCCAGTGCATCGTAGGCCTGGTGCCGTGGAGCAGCTGCATCCCCTTCATGATTGCCGATATGCTCGGCGGCTTTGTGGGCGCCGTAATCGCGTGGTTGATGTATGCCGATGAGTTCAAGGCTTCCGATGGCGTCGTCGATCCCATTGCCCAGCGCAATATCTTCTCGACCAACCCCACCACCGAGGGTACGAACTATGCCCGTAATTTCTTCTGCGAGGCTATCTGCACTTTTGTGTTCATCAGCGCCATCCTTGCTGCTGCTAACCGTGCTGGCGAGAACGTCCTGATGCTCGCTATCTGCGTCGGCCTGATCGTTTGGGCCGTTGGCATGGGCATGGGCGGCATCACCGGCTTCGCCATGAACCAAGCCCGTGACCTTGGTCCTCGCATGGCCTATCAGGTGCTGCCGATCAAGAACAAGGCTGACAACAACTGGAAGTACGGCCTGCTCGTTCCTGGCATCGCGCCGTTTGTCGGTGCCGCTCTGGCCGCGCTGTTTGTGCATGGTTTCTTGGGCATGTTCTAGTCTGAGGCTACATAGTTGTCCGCTGGCCGCATGGGGTAACTTCCCAGCGCGTCCTCGGACATGCAAAAAGGCTCGCTGCGCACTTTGTGCGGCGAGCCTTTTTGCGTCCTGCGGAGTGCGCTGGGAAGTTACCCCATGCGGACGGCTGCTGGGTCTTTGTTGCGTTGGAACAAGCAACCCAACATATATCTGAATTTGGATGTGAGGGGCGTTTTGCTGTTGGGGGCGTTGAGATGAGGGCGATACTTTGGGAAGGGATGACGCCTTGGGAGGAGGCGTCTATCTGAAGAGGGGCTTTATGGCTGATAGGTAGTCTTTGGCTACGTCGGCTTTATCTGCTTGGAAGTTGTGCCAGGCCCACCATTGGACTGTTCCTACGAAGCTTGAGGCTATGTGGTGTAGTAGGAAGCTTCGGTCCATGGTGCCGGCGGGGCCTGAGGGGTCGACGGGCACGGTTTCGGCTGCTCGTGACATGATGGTCTTGCGTAAGCAGTCGGCGAAGACGCGTGAGCCGGCGCCGGCTACCAGTGCCCGTACACCCTGCCGACGATTCCAGAGGTTGTTGAGGATATGCTCGACCTGCACGAGTGGGTCGTCGAGCGGTGTGCCATCGTCGTCGAGGGCGTGGGTACAGATGTCGCTCACGAGCTCGGACAGTAGGTCGTCTTTGCTCTTAAAGAGGCCGTAGAATGTCGCGCGGCCTACGTGAGCGCGCGCGATGATGTCGCCGACGGTAATCTTGCCGTAGTCCACTTCGCGTAGCAGCTCGGAGAACGCCGCAACGATGGCAGCGCGGCTTTTTTCTTTGCGGGCATCCATGGCTATGCATCCACGTGAACGAGCAGACAACGGAGCGTGCCGGAGCAACCCTCGTAGGGGCGCTTACCGGCGCCGTAGCCGACGGCCTCGATGCGGTAGCGGGCCGGTAGGTGCTCGGACGTGCGCAGTGCGGCGACGATGGCGGCGCCCGTGGGCGTCACGAGCTCGCCGGCGACCGGTGCGGGCGTGAGGGCGATATTGCCTGCCTGGCATAGGTTGACGACGGCGGGCACCGGGATGGGCATAAGGCCGTGGGCACAGTGGATGGTGCCGTGACCCTCGGAGAGCGACTCGACGACAATGTCCTCGATACCCAGGTCATCGAGACAGATGGCGACCGAGCAGATGTCGACGATGGAGTCGATGGCGCCTACCTCGTGGAACATGACGGTCTCGGGCGTTTTGCCGTGGGCCTTGGCCTCGGCGGCGGCGAGCGCGGTAAAGATGGCGAGCGCGCGGCGCTTGGCGCCATCGCTTAACTGCGAGCCATCGATGATGGCGGCGACATCCGCCAAAGAACGGTGGTGATGGTGGTGGGTGTGGTGATGATCTTCGTGCTCATGGGCGTGGCCCTCATGGTCGTGCTCATGGCAGTGCTCGTGTTCGTGCCCGCCATGATCATGATGGTGATGCTCATGCTCATGCCCGTGCTCGTGCTCGTGCGTGTGCTCGACAGCTGTTTCGTTGCCGTAGAGCCAGGCCATATCGTGGTCGTGGTTCTCGAGTCCCTCTGCAAGCTGGACGTCGAAATCGCAGGCGTCGATGCCATGCTTGTTTGCACGCGTGACGGCGATCGTAAAGCCGTCGACCGGCAGTGTGGCGAGCTGTTCGCGCAGGTGCTCCTCGCTGGCGCCCAGATCGAGCAGGGCCGCGACGGTCATATCGCCGCTGATGCCTGAGGTGCCGTCGATGATAAGCGTGTGCTGATGATTGGACATGGAATGCTCCTTAGCGGGCGCGGGGTGTGCCGGCGCTCAGATGATTGATAAGACTTGCCTGGTAGGCGGCGCCAAAGCCGTTGTCGATATTGACGACCGAAACGCCGCTGGCACAGGAGTTGAGCATGGCGAGCAGTGCAGCTACGCCACCAAAACTTGCGCCGTAGCCAACGCTGGTGGGAACGGCGATGACCGGACAGCTCACCAGACCGCCGATAACGCTCGCCAGCGCGCCCTCCATGCCGGCGATGGCGATGACCACCTGCGCCTGGGCAAGTTCCTCGGCATGCGCGAGCAGACGGTGCAGGCCGGCGACGCCTACGTCGTAGAGGCGGTCGACCTCGTTGCCATAGAACTCGGCCGTCAACGCGGCTTCTTCGGCGACGGGCAAGTCGCTCGTGCCGGCGCAGGCGACGACGATGCGTCCGTTGCCGGTGGGGGAGGGCTTGCCGCCCACGAGGGCGAGCTGCGCGTCCGGGACATATCCCAGGTCGATGTCGTTGTCGAGGAGCTCCGAGGTGCGGGCTGCCTTTTTGGCATCCAGGCGCGTGACCAGGATGCGCTCCTGACCGGCATCGCGCAGTGCTTTGATAATGGCGGCAATCTGCTCGGCGGTTTTACCGGCACCGTAGACAACCTCGCCGGCTCCCTGGCGCACCCCGCGCGAAAGATCGAGCTGCGCAAAACCCAGATCGGCGGTTGGTGCCGTCTGGATGCGCGTGAGGGCGTCTGCCGGGGCGACTGCTCCGCCGGCAACATCGCTCAGCAACTGCTCAAGATCTCGCTTATCCATATATGTTCCCTTCGACGGCGCAAAGTCTAGCACTCAAAGGGTATGTTTCCGAACACTAAGACAAAATTGTTCGGAAACTATAGGACAGACTGATTCAATTGTTAGACGGATCGGCTAGTCGCGCAGGATGATGTCCATGGCGAGCATCAGGTTGCGCTCGTCGATGGCAAACGGGGCGGCTTCGCGCGTCTTGGGCTTGGCGCAAAACGCGATGCCCGTGCCCGCGGCCTGAATCATGGGGATGTCATTGGCGCCGTCGCCGATCGCGACGGTGTGGGCCATGTCGACACCGCACTCAACCGCCCAATCTAGCAGCTGAATGAGCTTGGATTCCTTGGTCACAATGTCTGCCGCCAGCTTACCCGTGAGCTTGCCGTCCACGACTTCCAGACGGTTGGCCAGGCAAAAATCGATGCCCGCGGCGGCCGCGATCTTGTCGGCGACCTCGTGGAAGCCGCCGCTCACCACGCCGACCTTCCAGCCCTTGCTGTGTGCCGAGCGCACAAGCTCCAGCGCGCCGGGGGTAAACGTCACGCGCTCAAAGGTGCGCTCGAACACGCTGTCGTCCAAGCCGGCGAGCAGCCCCACGCGCTCCACGAGCGCTTGCTTAAAGTCCAGCTCGCCGCGCATGGCGCGTTCGGTGATCTGTGCCACCTGTTCGCCTACGCCGGCCTCTTCGCCCAACAGGTCGATGACCTCCTGGTTGATGAGCGTGGAGTCGATATCCATAACGATGAGGCGTGCAGTCATGACGGGCCTTTCCAAGTGCTGTTTTATTGGGGCATATTGTCGCACGTGACGAGCGCGGGCGGGTGCCGCGGCGCGTCAATTGTTTCGTCTCCGTCAAGTCTTTGGGCAGGAGCTACTTTTCCGCGGCACATCGACACAGGTGCGATAAGATAGGACGCCATGTCTGGCTGCGCGGTTTACGCAGGCTGGGCAAATCTGTACGACGCCGCCCGGAACGACACGGGGCGGCACAGATCCATAAAGGAGGATCACTGGTATGAGCCAGACCCGTCCCATCGACGAGCATTCCATGCACACCCGTACCTGCGGCGAGCTTCGCCGCGAGAACGTGGGCGAAGAGGTCACCCTCACCGGTTGGGTGAGCCGTCGCCGCGACCACGGCGGCCTTATCTTCTGCGATCTTCGCGACCGCGAGGGCATCACGCAGCTCACCTTCGACCCCGAGCACTCCGACGGCGACGCCTTTAAGATCGCCGAGACCATGCGTCCCGAGTGGCCCATCAAGATCCACGGCGTCGTGCGCTCCCGTGGCGAGGAGACCACCAACACCAAGCTCGCGACCGGCGAGATCGAGGTCCTGACCGACCACGCCGAGGTTCTCAACACGTCCGTCACCCCGCCGTTCCAGATCGAGGACGGCATCGAGACGAGCGAGGACACCCGTCTGCGCTATCGCTATCTGGACCTCCGTCGTCCCGAGATGATGGCCAACCTCAAGCTGCGCTCCGACTTTACCTTTGCCATTCGCGAGGCGCTGCACAACCGTGAGTTCATGGAGGTCGAGACGCCCTCCCTGTTCAAGTCCACTCCCGAGGGCGCCCGCGACTTCATCGTCCCCAGCCGCATCCAGCCGGGCAACTTCTACGCCCTGCCGCAGTCCCCGCAGCTCCTGAAGCAGCTGCTCATGGTCGGTGGCGTCGAGCGCTACTACCAGGTTGCCAAGTGCTTCCGCGACGAGGACCTGCGTGCCGACCGTCAGCCCGAGTTCACCCAGGTCGATATCGAGATGTCCTTCGTGGACCAGAACGATGTCATGAGCGCGCTCGAAGAGGTTCTTGCCGATGCCTTCGGTCGCATGGGTGTCGAGATGCCCACGCCGCTGCGTCGCATGAACTACTGGGATGCCATGGACACCTATGGCTCCGACAAGCCCGATACCCGCTATGGCATGCACCTGGTCGACCTGACCGACATCTTTGCCAACTCCAAGTTCAAGGTCTTCGCGACCGCTGCGAACGAGGAGGGCTCTGTCGTCAAGGCCATCAACGCCAAGGGCGCCGGTGCCTGGGCGCGTGCCAAGATCGATAAGCTCGCCGGCGTGGCCTCCACGTTTGGCGCCAAGGGCCTGGCCTGGATCGCCTTCCGCGAGGACGGTTCCATCAACAGCCCCATCGTCAAGTTCTTCTCGGACGAGGAGATGGCGGCTCTGCGCGAGCGCATGGACGTCGAGCCCGGCGACCTTGTGATGTTCGCCGCCGGCCCGCGCCTGCTTTCTGATGAGATCCTGGGCGGTATGCGTTCGCACATGGCCAATGCGCTCGAGATCAAGCGCGAGGGCCACGACTTCCTGTGGGTCGTCAACTTCCCGCTGTTCCACTGGGATGAGGACCGCAAGGCCTACGCTGCCGAGCATCAGCCCTTCACCCTGCCGACCGAGACCGACATCGCCAAGATCGAGGCCGACCCGTTGGCGGCCGGTTCTTGCACCTACGACTTTGTCATGGACGGCTTTGAGGCCGGCGGCGGTGGTATGCGTATCCACAACGCCGAGATGCAGATGTCCATGCTCAAGCTCCTGGGCTTTACCGAGGAGCGCGCCGAGTCTCAGTTTGGCTTCCTCATGGAGGCGCTCAAGTTTGGTGCGCCCCCGATGGGCGGTTTCGCTCTGGGTCTGGACCGCGTGTGCATGTTGCTCACCGGCTCCGACTCCATCCGTGACGTCATGGCGTTCCCCAAGACGGCCAGCGGCTCCGACCTCATGTCGGGCGCCCCGAGTGCCGTTTCTGGCGCCCAGCTCAAGGACGTCAGCCTGCGCCTGATGTAGGCAAGCGGCTACATATTGCCCGCAACGAGGGAAGGACGCGTGCCTTCCCTCGTTTTTTATGCGCCGAGGTTGTGAGGGCATGGGGTGACCGGACGTCGAGGAAACTGCATCCCGGAATTTGCGTCCAGAATGGGATGTACTTTCCGCCAGGGTCGCTCAGCGGAAACTGCGACCCAGAATCCAGCCAAATAACGGGTTGCACTTTCCGATTGAGCCTTCTGGCGGAAAATGTGTCCCATCGTAGACGCTCGAAGCGGGATGCGGTTTCCGTCCCGCCCTCGACAAGCATCTAACGCTACAATAACTACCACGTGGCTGGGTTTTGCCGGCCGAATGTGCGATGTCGTGGGAGGGGACATGGTCGAGTTTACAAAGACGATTAAAGATCCGTTGGGACTTCACGCCCGCCCGGTTGCGCTGCTCTATGACATCATTGCCAAGCACCGTAGTGACGTGTCGGTTTCGATTGGCGACCGCCACACGGATGGCCGCGATGTCATGGGACTCATGGCTCTCTACGGCGAGTGCGGCGAGGACATCATCTTCCGCGTTTCGGGCGTAGATGAGGCCTCCTGTGTCACATCGATCAGAAATCTCTCGCTTTAAGCATGACAGGGCGTGGTAAAGGATGGTCCTTTGCCGCGCCCTTTTGTTTCGTATAGGAAACTTTTTCGAAATCTGAACGGGGACCCTTTCCAAAAAGTTAACCACGTGTTAGTTTACTAAAGCGAACATAGACGTGGTTAACTTTTATCGCGTCGATGTTGAGGACGAACTGACGTTAGGAGCCACTCATGTCTTGCGGACCGCAGATGCCGGCCATGCCGCTTTCGATGGTAAAAGCGGGCGAAACCGTACGCGTGTCCCGTGTAAAGGGCAATGAGGACATGAAACACCACCTCAAGGACCTCGGCTTTGTCGAGGGCAGCGAAATCCACGTGGTGAGCTCGAGTGGCGCCAATATCATCGTCACTGTGCTGGGCGCACGCTTTGGTATCGATTCCAAGGTTGCCATGCACATCATGACCGTCGGCTAGTCTGCAGCATTTCATAAAAACCGAAAGGGGGACAAGAGGATGAAGACGTTGGGTGACGTTAAGGTGGGCGAGAGCTCCACCATCGTCAAGCTTCACGGTGAGGGTGCGCTTCGCCGCCACCTTATGGACCTGGGGCTCATCAAGGGCACTTCGTTCAAGGTGGTGAAGGTTGCACCGCTCGGTGATCCGGTCGAGATCAACGTGCGCGGCTACGAGCTTTCCATCCGCAAGGAGGAGGCCGCCGTCGTCGAGGTTCAGTAAGGACTCGCGGCGCATATTTGTGCAGATAAAGTTAGGTTTTTCTAACTTAATGCAGCATCTTTGAAGCACATTATCCAGCCTGCGCGGAGAAAGCAGCGCGGGCACACAAGGAAGAAGGATTGAATGGCGGATTCTCAGATCCATGTCGCGCTGGCGGGTAACCCCAACTGCGGAAAGACCACGCTTTTCAACCTGATCACCGGCGCCAACGGCTACGTTGGCAACTGGCCCGGCGTCACGGTTGAGAAAAAGGAAGCCAAGCTCCTAAGCGACAAGAACGTTACCATCACGGACCTCCCTGGCATCTACTCGCTTTCCCCCTACAGCCCCGAGGAGCAATGCTCGCGCGATTACCTCATGAGCGGCGAGCCCGATGTTGTCGTCCAAGTCGTCGATGCCACCAACCTTGAGCGTAACCTGTACCTGGCGCTTCAGGTTATCGAGACCGGCCTGCCTGTGGTCGTTGCCCTCAACATGGCCGACCTGGTCGAGAAGAACGGCGATAAGATCGATACGGACAAGCTCTCCAAGAAGCTCGGTTGCCCGGTCATGATGATCTCCGCTCTTAAGAACAAGGGCATCACGGAGCTGTTCGATCAGGTCAAGAAGTCCGCTGCTTCTAAGGGCCAGGTGCCGGAGCACAAGTTCGATTCCTCCATCGAGGACGTTCTGGACCACATCGAGAATAACCTGCCTGCGAGCGTTCCCGCCAACAAGCGTCGCTACTACGCTGTCAAGCTGTTTGAGCGCGACGCGGACGCCTGCAAGCTCATCAACCTCACCAAGGAGAAGGCCGCTCGCGTGGAGCAGCTGGTCGCCCAGTGCGAGCAGGATTGCGACGACGACGCCGAGTCCATCATCACCGGTGAACGTTACGGCGTGATTGCCCACATCATTGACGAGTGCCTCACCAAGGCTCCGGCCAAGATGAGCACTTCCGAGAAGATCGACCGCGTGGTTACCAATCGTATCCTGGGCCTGCCGATCTTTGTGGTCATCATGTTCTGCGTGTACTACATCGCCGTTTCTACCTTGGGCGGCACGGTGACGGACTTCACCAACGACCAGCTCTTCGGCACCGACGGCTGGTACGTGCTCGGTCAGGGCCGCGATGCCTACGACGCAGCCGTCGAGGCTGCGGGCGACGATGCTGATTCGGTCGATCCGGCTCAGTATGGTCCGTATGTTCCGGGTATTACCACTATGGTGCACGATGCCCTCGTGGCGGGCGGCACCGAGGACGGTGGCCTGGTCGACTCGCTCGTCTGTGACGGTATCGTCGGCGGCCTGGGTGCCATCTTTGGCTTTGTGCCGCAGATGTTCCTGCTGTTCGTCATGCTGTCCTTCCTGGAGGACTGCGGCTATATGGCCCGCGTCGCCTTCATCATGGACCGCGTGTTCCGCCGCTTTGGCCTGTCCGGTAAGTCCTTCATCCCCATGCTCGTGTCCTCGGGCTGCGGCGTCCCTGGCGTCATGGCCACCAAGACCATCGAGAACGAGAAGGACCGCCGCATGACGGTCATGACCACCACGTTCATCCCCTGTGGCGCTAAGCTGCCGATCATCGCCCTGCTCATGGGCTCCATCATCGGCGATTCTTCCACTACCGCCGCGTGGATCAGCCCGCTCTTCTACTTCCTGGGTGTCTTTGCCGTCATCGGCTCGGGTCTGATGCTCAAGAAGACCAAGCTCTTCGCTGGCCGTCCCACGCCGTTTGTCATGGAGCTGCCTGCCTACCACTTCCCGGCGATCCGTTCTTGGGCGCTGCATGTGTGGGAGCGCTGCTTCGCCTTCATCAAGAAGGCCGGCACGGTCATCTTCGCCTCTACCGTCGTGGTGTGGTTCCTGTCCAACTTCGGCAGCTACAATGGCGCCTTTGGCTTCTTGCCCGCGATGGAGGGTATCCCCGAGGAGTTCATGGACTACTCCGTGCTCGCCATGCTCGGTAACCTGGTCGCCTGGATCTTCGCCCCGCTCGGCTTTAGCACCTGGCAGGCCACCGCGCTGACCGTCTCGGGCCTCGTCGCCAAGGAGAATGTCGTCGCTACCGCTGGCTCGCTGCTGTCCGTTGCCGACGCCGGCGAGACCGACCCGAGTCTGTGGACCGCGTTTGCCGGCATGTTCCCCACCATGGGCGCTTGCGTGGCCTTCGGCGCCTTCAACCTGCTGTGCGCTCCGTGCTTTGCCGCCATTGGCACCATCCGCAACCAGATGGACTCCGGCAAGTGGACCGCGATTGCCATCGGCTACGAGTGCGCCTTCGCTTGGGTGATCGGCCTGTTCATCAACCAGTTCTACAACCTGCTTGTGTTGGGACAGTTTGGTATCTGGACGGTTGTGGCCATTGTTCTGCTGGTTGCGATGCTCTTCCAGATCTTCCGTCCCATGCCCAAGCATGCATGGACCGACGAGGACGAGACCAACGCTGCTTCCGCCGCAGTTTCCGCTTAAGTCCGAATAAGGATTAACCCCTTTCCACGAGCCCGGGTGTCCCAGCGACCCCGGGCTTTTTGTGCATGGGAGACAGATTGCTTTGCCCCAGAAGTTAAGATGTGGCGTTTCCGCAGATAAAACCGACCAAAATAAACCTGTCCCTTTTTGGTAGGTGGAGAATGGGGTAAAGTAAGTGATGGCTAACTAGAGGAGGCTTGCTATGGCACCTATCGATATTGTTGTACTGGCTGTTATCGGCGTTGCGTTTGTCGCCGTGTGCGTGCGCATCTACCGCAAGGGCACCTGCGCCGACTGCGCTCAGGGTGGCGTTTGCACGGGGCATTGCTCCAACAAAAAGACGTGCGTTGCACTTAAGGGCGTAGACAAAATCGCCGAAGACTTGGGCCGCGGTATCAAGTAAGGCCCAGACATCTAAGCGCCTCGCGAGCATCCGTTCGCGGGGCGCTTTTCACTTTTGTGGGGTGGGCTAGAGACGCTGCATGCGGTACCCGACACCCATGTGTGTCTGAATCATCTTGGGGTGAGAGGGGTCTGCCTCGATCTTCTTGCGCAGGGTGCGCATGAACACGCGCAGGCTCGCCAGATCGCTGTCCCAGCTCGTGCCCCATATCTCGCGGGTGATGAAGGTGTGGGTGAGCACCTTGTCGACGTTTTTCGCCAGAAGGACGAGCAATTTGTACTCGGTTGGGGTGAGCGAGAGCTCGCGTCCGTCTTTCGTCGCGTATCCCGCGGCGTAGTCGATATGCAGCGGACCGTTGTCGAACGTGCTCACTTCTGTCGACTCGCTCGACGCCATCGAGGAGCGCCTCAAATTCGCACGGACGCGCGCGAGCAACTCATCCACAGAAAAGGGCTTGGTGAGGTAGTCGTCTGCCCCTGCGTCAAGTGCTGCAATCTTGTCGGAATCTTCGGTGCGCGCCGAAATGACGATAATGGGGACTGCCGACCAGCTTCGGATCTTCGTGATGACCTCGATACCGTCAATGTCGGGAAGGCCGAGGTCGAGCATGATGAGGCTGGGGCCGTGCGACACCGCATCCATGATGGCGGCTTGGCCGTTGCAAACCTTGCTCACGACATAGCCGTGGAGGTCAAGCGCGGTCGAAACGAGGTTTTGAACGGTCAGGTCATCTTCGACCAAGAGGACGCGTGGCTTAGCGGCATTATTCATGAATCTCGATCTCCTCGGCAGGCAGGGTAAAACGGAAGACGGCCCCATGGGGGTGGTTGTCGCGAACTTCGATGACGCCGCCATGCGCCTCCACGATGGAGCGGCAGAGCGACAGCCCAAGGCCGATGCTTCGACGCGAATCCACGGGCCGCGTATTGCTTGAGGTGAAGAAGCGCTCAAAGATATGAGGCTTGTCGCAGTCTGCTACACCCGGCCCATCGTCTGCGACGTCCACCACGATGAACTCACCCTCGCGACGTGCGCTGATGGTGACAGTCGAGTCCTCGGGCGTGTATTTGAAGGCGTTCATGATGAGATTCGTAAGCACCTGCATGATGAGATGGACGTCGATGCGTACCAGCAGGATGTCGTCAGTGTGCTCGATGGTGACGGCACGTCCATGCGATGCTTGGGTGACATGGCTGAGGGCGGCCTCGATGACCTCGTCGATGAGCTCGGATGTTAAGTTGAGGCGAATGGTGCCGTCCTCGACGCGTGTGATGGCGAGGAGGTTTTCCACGGTATCGATAAGCCAGAGGGAGTCGTCGTAGATGGCATCGGCAAGATCGCAGCGTTGTTCGAGGCTGAGCTTCTCGTCGCTCTTCCGAAGGATTGCCGCAGATCCGGATATAGCCGTGAGGGGTGTCCTCAAATCGTGGCCGATGGAGCGCAAAAGGTTGGCGCGCAGCTGCTCGTTTTTCGCCAAGACCGCAGCCTCTTCGCGCTCTTGCGCCGCCCGGTCGCTTTCGAGCGCCAAGGCGCATTCACCCACGATAGATAGGACGATCGAATGCTCGAAGGCTTCGATCTCGCGCCCCTCCAGGTCGATGCCGATGACACCGAATACCTTGTCGCCGGTGCGAACCGCGAGGTAGAGACAGCGCGCCTCAGGCAGGGTCCGCGTGCTTGCGCCTGCGCGCTTGTTGTTGGTGTAGGTCCAGGTTGCAACGGCGCGCTCGTAGTCGGTGAACAGCGACGCGGATCGGTTTTCGGTGCCAGCGGACTCATAGAGCGTCTTGCCGAGCGTGCCGTGTTCGGCGGTGTAGAAGACCACGTCGAGTTTTAGCAGTTTGATGAGTTGGTTCATGGCGACGCGGGCGCACTCCTCCGCGCTATGGGCTTGCTGCAAGAGCTGGTTCGTTTCGAGGAGTACGCGCGTTTTGAATGCGTTCTCGGCGGAGGTACGTGCGTTGTCGGCGATGCGCGCAGTTAACTCGCCGGCGACCATAGCGGTAGCGAACATGATGCCGAACGTGACCAGATAGCTTCGGTCATAGCTGGCGAGCGAAAACAGAGGCGTGACGAAGCAGAAGTTGTAAAGCACTACAGAGAGCACGCTCGATACGATCGTGCAGATACGCCCCGTCGTGGTGACGGCGGTCAGCAGGGCCGTGAGGATATAGAGGGATATGATGCTGGAATCGGCAAATCCCAGATGGCGGAAAGCCGTGCCGATCGCCGTGGCGACAAGAGAGAGGGCCAGCGTGCGAAGCACGTCTCGGCTGCTGGGCGGCTGCGGAGCGAGCGCACGGCGGCGTCCTTTGGGCCGGGAGGGCGGAGTCGACTGGTCTGGAATGATGTAAATGTCGAGGTTCGGGGCGAATGTTATGAGCTGTTCTACGAGAGATTTGCGGCCGAAGAGGGCCTGACGGACGCTGCTGTGCTCGCCCGTGCGCCCCATGACGATCTTCGAAATACCCGACAGGCGCGCGAACTCGGAGATCTGAAACGCGACGTCGTCGCCATAGACGGTTTCCATATGTGCTCCGAGCTGCTCGGCTAGGGCGATATTGGCTGCAAGCTTGGCGCGCTCGTCATCGCTCATGGCTTGCGTGCGCGGGCTCTCTACGAACAGGGCGACGAGCTCGCTGCGAAACGCTTTCGCCATGCGTGCGGCGGTACGGACGATGCGGGGATTGGTCGGCGCCGGGGAGACACAGACTAAGATACGCTCCTTGGTGTAGTAGTCACGGTTTCCCAGCACGCGTGCGGCGTCTGTGAGGTGGCCGGTGCGATCGGCGCAGCGGCGCAGCGCGATTTCTCGGAGTGCGGTGAGGTTCTCGACGGTAAAAAAATGCTGTTGCGCTCGGTCGGCTTGTGCGGGACGGTAGACGAGGCCGGCGCGAAGGCGCTCAAGTAGGTCTTCGGGCTCTATGTCGACGAGCTCGACCTGGTCGGCATCATCGAAGATACGGTCGGGGATTCGTTCGCTCACGACAACGCCGGTGATGGATGCAACCATGTCGTTTAGGCTCTCGATATGCTGAACGTTCACGGTCGTATAGACGTCGATGCCCGCATGTAGAAGTTCCTCGACGTCTTGATAGCGTTTGTCGTGGCGAGACCCCGGCGCATTCGTATGGGCGAGCTCGTCGACAAGGATGAGCTGAGGGGCGCGTTCGATAGCCGCATCTAGATCGAACTCGCTGAGCGCAATGCCGTTGTGCTCGATGAGTTTACAGGGTACGTTCTCAAGCCCTTGTGCAAGATGGGCAGTTGCCGGACGTTCGTGCGGCTCGATGTATCCCGCGACGACGTCGACACCTCGCCGCTTGGCGGCGTGGGCGGCTTGAAGCATCGCATAGGTTTTGCCTGTGCCAGCAGCGTAGCCAAAGAAAATCTTGAGGTGTCCCCGGCTGGTTCGAGCGTCATCGGCGACCTCGTCTTTCTCAATTGCCTTGAGGATGAGGTCTGGATTGACGCGAGTGTCCGATGCGTCGCGCTGCATAGCGTAGCCTTTCTGAAGTGTTGTCCATGCGTGCATACGCGGTGAGGACGCCACTGTATGCTCGCGAGGTCGAGTATAGGCGCACTGCAGCAGCAATAGTGCTTTCTACCTGCATCTTTACGGCATCTTAAGGTCGTGAGCCCCAGCCCTCACGCCTCTTTAATCCCTAGAAGCGTTTACTGTCCCCAGGCGCTTGCGAGAGCAGGCGTCCGAGGCATCGGACCGCGCGTGAAAGGGGCGGTGAATGAACATCCTCATTCCCATCATCGGAGTCGTCTGCATTGGACTCCTTATCTATTACGTCTACATTCTGATGAGGAGTGATTCGTAAACTATGGACGCTGCGATTCAGTACATCTTGTACTTTGCCGTGCTCGTCGTCCTGGCCGTTCCGCTCGGTCGGTTCATGGCCCATATCATGGATGGTGAGCATACGTTCCTGTCGCCTGTGATTGCTCCTGTGGAGCGCGGCGTCTATCGTCTGCTTCGCATCGACGCGGCAGAGCAGATGGGGTGTAGGCGCTATCTGGCGAGCGTGCTGGCCTTTTCGGGGATCGGCCTCGTGGCCCTTGTGGCACTCCAGGCGCTTCAGTCCTTCTTGCCAGGCAATCCCCAGCACCTGCCGGGTGTGCCATGGGACCTGTCGTTCAATACGGCTGCTTCCTTCATAACCAACACCAACTGGCAGTCCTACTCCGGTGAGACCACCCTGTCCTATCTTGTGCAGTTCATGGGCCTCACCGTGCAAAACTTCTTGTCCGCTGGCACCGGTATCGCGGTCATGTTCGCGCTCATCCGCGGTTTCCGTCAGGTCAAGGAGCAGGGTCTGGGTTCCTTCTGGGTCGACCTCACCCGCACCGTCCTGTATGTGCTCATCCCGCTGAACCTCGTGTTCGGCATCTGCCTGGCTGCCGGTGGCGTCATCTCCAACTTCCAGCCGGCTCAGAAGGCCGAGCTCGTAGAGCCCGTCGCTGTCCAGCCTAATGCAGACGGCGGCTGGAGCGTCATCGACGGCGCCCAGATCGAGGGCGACACGGTCAAGGTCGACGGCAAGGTTGTCGAGGGCGCGCGCGTGGTCACCGAGCAGTTCCTGCCCCAGGGTCCCGCGGCTCCTCAGGTCGCCATCAAGCAGTCCGGCACCAACGGCGGCGGCTTCTTCGGCGTGAACTCCGCTCATCCGTATGAGAACCCCAGTGCCTTCACCAACATCATCGAGATGACCAGCCTGCTGCTGATCCCGGCCGCCTGCTGCTTCACCTTCGGTATCGGCGTCAAGAACACCAAGCAGGGCAAGGCCATCTTTGCCGCCATGTTCATCCTGCTGGTGATCTTCACCGGCATCATTGCCGTCAACGAGCATGCGGGCACCCCGCAGCTGGCCGATGGCGGAGCGGTCAATATCGAGATGACCGACGGCCAGGCCGGCGGCAACATGGAGGGCAAGGAGAGCCGTTTCGGTATCGCCTCCTCTTCTACCTGGTCCGCTTTCACGACGGCTGCTTCCAACGGCTCGGTTAACTCCATGCACGACTCCTACACTCCGCTGGGCGGTTTTATCCAGATGCTCCAGATTGCTCTGGGCGAGGTCGTCTTCGGCGGCGTGGGCTGCGGCCTGTACGGCATGATCGGCTTCGCCATCCTCACAGTGTTCATCGCCGGCCTCATGGTCGGACGCACGCCTGAGTTCCTGGGCAAGAAGATCGAGCCGGGCGAGATGCGCTGGGCAGTTGTCCTGTGCTTGGCCACTCCGTTTGCCATTCTGGTGTGCTCGGCCATCGCCTGCATGGTGCCCGGTCTTGCCGACCAGCTCAACAATGGTGGCGCGCACGGCTTCTCCGAGGCGCTGTATGCCTTCACCTCATGCGGCGGCAACAACGGATCGGCGTTTGCAGGCATGAACTGCAACATTCCCTGGATCAACGTCATGCTCGGCCTCGAGATGCTGTTCGCCCGCTTCATGCCCATCATCGGTACGCTGGCTATCGCCGGCTCGCTGGCCAAGAAGGGTAAGGTCGCCGAGAGCGCCGGTACCCTGTCTACCACCAACGGCATGTTCGTATTCCTGCTCGTGTTCATCGTTCTGCTGATCGGTGCCCTGAGTTTCTTCCCGGCTCTGGCGCTTGGCCCCGTTGCCGAGTTCTTCCAGATGATTGCGTAAAGGAGGGCGCAGATTTATGGCTATGCAAAAAGACATGATGGGCCGCGCGGTCCGCGACTCGTTTGCCAAACTGGATCCTCGCGTCCAGATTCAAAACCCGGTCATGTTCCTGGTGTGGCTTTCCGCCGTCATGACCTCCGTCCTGGCCGTCGCTTCCATCTTCGGTGTGCAGGACGCGGGTGTGCCCACCTACTATGTGGTCGCCATCGCGGTCATCCTGTGGCTCACCGACCTGTTCTCGAACTTCGCCGAGGCGCTTGCCGAGGGCCGCGGTAAGGCTCAGGCCGATTCCCTGCGTGCGGCCAAGAAGGATGTCGAGGCCCATCGCATCGAGTCCGTTAAGGACAAGGAACACTTCACCGTCGTTCCCGGCACCGAGCTTACGCGCGGCGACCTGGTGATCGTACGCGCCGGCGAGCAGATTCCCGGCGATGGCGACGTCATCGAGGGCGCTGCCTCCGTTGACGAGTCCGCCATCACCGGCGAGTCCGCCCCCGTGGTCCGCGAGGCCGGCGGCGACCGCTCTGCCGTTACCGGCGGTACCACGGTGCTGTCCGACTGGATCATCGTCAAGATCTCCAGTGAGCCCGGCCAGAGCTTCCTGGACAAGATGATCGCGATGGTCGAGGGTGCCGCGCGCAAGAAGACCCCTAACGAGATCGCTCTGGAGATCTTCCTGGTGGCCCTCTCCATCGTCTTTATCCTGGTCACGCTGGCCCTGTATTGTTACTCCTGCTTCTCGGTCGGTCTTCACGACATGGACAACCCCACGGCCGTGACTACGCTCGTGGCGCTGCTCGTGTGCCTGGCTCCCACTACCATCGGCGCCCTTCTGTCCGCCATCGGCATCGCCGGCATGAGCCGTCTGAACGAGGCCAACGTGCTGGCCATGTCCGGCCGCGCCATCGAGGCCGCCGGCGACGTCGACATCCTCATGCTCGACAAGACCGGCACCATCACCCTGGGTAACCGCCAAGCCGCCGAGTTCATCCCGGTCGACGGCATCGATCCCGCGGAGCTGGCCGATGCCGCCCAGCTTTCCTCGCTGGCCGACGAGACCCCCGAAGGCCGTTCCATCGTCGTGCTCGCCAAGGAGCAGTTCGCTCTGCGCGGCCGCACGCTCGAGGATAAGGGTATGGAGTTCATCCCCTTTACCGCGGCGACCCGCATGTCCGGTGTGAACTACGAGGGCAATGAGATCCGCAAGGGCGCTGCCGATTCCGTGCGCACCTATGTGGAGGCAGCCGGCGGCGTGTTCTCCCAGGAGTGCGACGAGGCCGTCGAGCGCATCGCCAAGGCCGGCGGCACCCCGCTGGTCGTGACCAAGAACTGCCGCGTGCTGGGCGTTGTGTACCTCAAGGACATCATCACGTCCGGCGTTAAGGAGAAGTTCGCCGACCTGCGCAAGATGGGCATCAAGACCATCATGGTGACGGGCGACAACCCGCTCACCGCCGCGGCAATCGCCGCCGAGGCCGGCGTTGACGACTTCCTGGCCGAGGCCACCCCTGAAGGCAAGCTCGAGAAGATTCGCGAGTTCCAGCGTGAGGGGCACCTGGTCGCCATGACCGGCGACGGCACCAACGACGCGCCCGCTCTGGCCCAGGCCGATGTCGCCGTGGCCATGAACACGGGCACCCAGGCTGCCAAGGAGGCCGGCAACATGGTTGACCTCGACTCCAGCCCCACCAAGCTCATCGAGGTCGTGCGTATCGGCAAGCAGCTGCTCATGACCCGCGGTTCGCTCACGACCTTCTCGGTGGCCAACGACATGGCGAAGTACTTCGCTATCATCCCGGCCCTTTTCTCGCCGATCTACCCGGGCCTTGGCGCGCTCAACATCCTCGGTCTGGCAAGCCCGCTGTCCGCGGTTCTTTCGGCCATCATCTATAACGCGCTCGTTATCGTCGCGCTGATCCCGGCCGCGCTGAAGGGCGTTAAGTACCGCGAGGTGCCGTCCGGACAGCTGCTGATCCACAACCTGCTCGTGTGGGGTCTGGGCGGCATCGTTGCCCCGTTCGTATTCATCAAGCTCATCGACATGCTGCTCGCGTTCTGCGGCATTATGTAAGTGGAGGTTTGTATGTTCAAAGGTGTTGCATCGCGCGCACTGGGCGTGTTCGCGCTGTTTACCGTTGTCTGCGGCCTGGGCTATACGCTCGTCGTGACCGGCATCGCCCAGGTTGCGTTCCCGTATCAGGCGAACGGTTCACTCATTACGGTCGACGACAAGATCGTGGGCTCCGAGCTGATCGGCCAGAACTTCGAGGATGAGGACCATATGTGGGGTCGTATTCAGAACGTGTCAATTGTCGAAGGCGAAGACGGCGAGCTCATGGCGTATGGTGCCCCGTCCAACCTGTCCCCGGCGAGTGAGGAGTATCGGCAGCTGATGGATACGCGCGTGAAGAAGATCCGCGCCGCCAACCCCGATGCCGATATGGACGCTGTGCCCGTCGACCTGGTGACGTGTTCTGGCTCAGGGCTCGACCCCGAGATCTCCCCCGATGCCGCCGAGTACCAGGTACCGCGCCTGGCGAAGGCCACGGGCAAGAGCGAAGGCGAGGTTCGCGAGATCATCGCCCAGTGCACCAAGGGCCGATTCCTGGGCGTCTTCGGCGAGCCTACGGTCAATGTGCTCAAGGTGAACCTTATGCTGGACGGCGCGCTGTAGGTGAGGGAGTGGCGGATGAGGGCGTGACTGACTATCTGAGCCCTCAATTCCACCCCGCCCATCAGTTGCGGTGAAATACGGACTGTTTTGCCTGTCAAAAGCCTCATCTACTCCGTATTCCACCGCAACTTTTTTGTGAGGGTCGGGATTGAGGGCGGGAGTGCGAGCGAGCGCGGATGCGGCGGTTACTGATACGATAAGTACGTTAGCAACTGCCGCCCAGCGGCTCAAACGAAAGGAACCCTGTATGGAGTCCTCCGCCTATCCGATGCTCTTTAGCCCGATCAAGGTCGGTACGACCGAGGTTAAGAACCGCGTCTTTATGCCGCCGGTGTCCACGAACCTGGCCGATCACGGCTATGTGACCGACGACTTGGTCGATCATTACCGTGCCCGTGCCAAGGGCGGCGTGGGCCTCATCATCACCGAGGTCGTGACGGTCGAGCCTACCTATACCTATCTGCCGGGTGACATGTGCTGCTACGACGACACGTTTATCCCTGGCTGGGAAAAGCTCGCCGCGGCCGTCCACGAGTATGGCTGCAAGATCATGCCGCAGCTCTTCCACCCCGCCTACATGGCCTTTAACATTCCGGGCACGCCGCGCCTGATCGCTCCATCCTTTGTGGGCCCGTCCTATGCCCGCGAGGCGCCGCGTCCTATCACGGTCGATGAGATTCACGAGCTCACGCATCAGTTTGGCGACGCTGCCGTGCGTATGCAGAAGGCCGGTGTCGATGGCGTTGAGGTCCACGCAGCGCACGCCCACGGTATGCTCGGCGGCTTTTTGACTCCGCTCTACAACAAGCGTACCGACGAGTACGGCGGCTCGCTCGATGCCCGCATGCGCTTCCTGCTCGAGGTCATCGCCGAGATTCGCGAGCGCTGCGGCAAGGACTTTATCATCGACGTCCGCATCTCGGGCGATGAGTACACCGATGGCGGTCTGACCCTCAACGATATGATCTACGTCTCGCGTCGCCTGGAGAAGGCCGGCGTCGACATGATTCATGTGTCGGGCGGCACCACCATCAAGCGCGGTTCCGCGATTCCTGCCGCCGGTACCCAGCAGGCCTCGCACGCTGCCTGCTCGCGCGAGATCAAAAAGCACGTCAACATTCCTGTCGCCACCGTCGGCCGCATCAACGAGGCCTGGATCGCCGAGGAGCTGATCGAGGACGGCGCTGCCGACATCTGCATGATGGGCCGCGCCAATCTGTGCGATGCCGAGTTCTGCAATAAGGCCGCTGCCGGCAACGCCGACGACATCCGCCCCTGCATCGGTTGCCTGCGCTGCCTGAACGGCATTATGTTCGGCAAGCGCATCTCCTGCACCGTCAACCCGGACGTGGAGCGCGACGAGGCTGGTTACGAGCCTGCCGCCGAGGCTAAGAACGTGCTGGTTGTGGGCGCTGGTCCTGCGGGCATGGAGGCAGCCTACATTGCCGCCAAGCGCGGACACAACGTGGTGCTCGTGGATAAGCAGGATGAGCCGGGCGGCGAGATGCGCATCGCGGCCGTTCCGCCGGCAAAGCAGGAACTCACCCGCGTGATCAAGTATCAGTACCGTCGCCTGGCCGAGGTCGGCGTGAAGTGCGTATTTGGTACCGAGCTTTCGGCCGAGGACATTCAGCGTGACTACGCGGGCTACGAGGTCGTCCTGGCTTATGGCGCCGAGCCCATCGCTCCGGCCTTCATGCAGGGCTTTAAGCAGGTTATGACGGCCGATGACCTGCTGGGTGGCAAGGCTTTCCCGGGCAAGAAGATCGTCATTGTGGGCGGCGGCACCGTTGGCTGCGAGACGGCCGATTATCTGGCTCCGCTGGTCAACGACCTGTCGCCGGCCAACCGCGATGTCACCGTCATCGAGATGACCAAGACGCTCGCCGCCAACGAGGGCGGTGCCGGTCGCGCGGTGCTCATCACGCGCATGCTCTCCAAGGGTGTCCACGTGCTGACCGAGGCCAAGGTGACCGAGATTACCGAGGACACCATCAGCTACGAGAAGGACGGCGAGGTCCACACCATCACCGGTGCCGATACGCTGGTGCTTGCCATGGGCTATCGTCCCAATACCAAGTTGGCCGACGACCTTGCTGCTGCTGGCGTTGCTGTCCACGTGCTGGGCGACGCCCAGAAGTGTGGCAACATCCGCGATGCCATCGGCGATGGCTACAAGGTTGCCTGCGAGCTCTAATCAACCCCTTTGCGCCAATCGATTGCAAAAAGCGGCGGCTGCCCTGTGTGTTGGGCGGCCGCCGCTTGCGTTTTGCCAAAGAAAGATTATTGTCGGGCCCTAAATGCCTTTTGCTTCTGCTCCCTCCGCAATCATGTTGCGGTTATACACCAGGTGCAGATACATCGCGTCATGCGCGGCGGTGGGATTGCGCGAGGCGATGGCGTCGGCCACATCGCGGTGCGTGCGGATAGTTTCCTCGACGAGCTTTTTGCCGGTCACGTCGATAAAGAGGGGGACGGATGCCTTGAGCACGCCCATCAGGCGGGGAACGACGAGGTTTCCGCCATCCCAGGGCGGCTACATGGAGTAGCGCCCGTGCGCATCGATTCCCTCTCATAGATGTGCGGCACAAAGAGCCCCGAGCTCACACGAGCTCGGGGCCTTTTTCGTTTGGATTGGGGACGCATAGCCGGACGAAAGCGTGTTGCGTTTGGCGTAAAACCATACGAAAGTGCAATTTGCGTCTTATTTCCGAACGTAAAACAGACGAAAACCGTTTACGTCTGCTTTAAATCCGTATGAAAACGGTTTTCGTCTTGCAGGGCAGTTGCCGTTTCTACAGTTCAACTTCCAGTTCGGCTTTGTGCTCGTAGAGGTAGTCGCGCATATAGGGGATGGCAAATGAGACCTTGCCGTACGAAGGAGCCTCGATAATCGATTCTCTTAACAGGCGGCTGCGGACGGAACTCACCTGTTGAGGCGTTTTGTTTAGGGCATCGGCAACCATGCTGGTCGAGCTCGTCTGCCCCAAAGACGCCATGCTCAGCAGATAAGCGATGCACGTGGGCGGAATGCGCTGCAGCGCGGGCTCAATCACCATGGCGCAGAAGCGTTCGCGTGCCGTTGCAATGCCGCGCTCGGCTTCTTCTTCTCCAATAATCGCTGTATGTGCGCGTCTTGCCAACTGCCATGCGTAGTATCCAACGAGTTGGATCATGAAAGGATAGCCTTGCGTTGCCTCGGCAAGTTGGCCGGCAATACCTGGCTGCAACTCCATGCCAGACGCTTCAATGGTTTCCTCGAGGGAGTACGACACTTCGGTTACTGCCACAGCCTTCAGATCAAAGGGGAGGGCACGGCGCAAAAACGTAAGTGTCTTTCCGTTGATGATGCTTTCAATCATCGAAGGCAGCCCAGCAAAAACAAAGGCGATATCAAGGTCTTCGCCGATAACCTGCTGAATCGCAATGGAGAGCGTTCGGACCTCATCGAGCTCTGCGTCTTGAACCTCGTCGAGAGTGATGAGCAGGCCATTTCCATTCTTGGATATTGTCTGTCTCATGGCGTCGCGTAGCGATGGGCCGATTCGTTCAATATCTATGCTGCCGATGGATATGCCAGCTACGGTGGGCTCAAATCTGGCGTGCTTGGCCTGGAATTTGGGCTGCAGCTGTTCGAGAATGCGCTGGCAAAGTCCCTCGGTTGCGACCTCTTTTATGACCGTCCAGCCACGGCTTTGCGCCAAACGTGAGCACTCGTCAAGGAGGACCGTCTTGCCCGTTCCACGGACGCCGGCTATGCGCATTAGGCGCCCCGGGGCACCAGGCCCGTTGACGAGGCCCTCATTGAATTCTTCGAGCACATCTTCGCGGCCGATAATCGTGGGAGGTGTTTTACCTGCTGTGGGCTTAAAAGGGTTTGTTTGCATGTGAGCCACCTTTGCTCAAGATATAGCAAGATATAGCAAAGTATAGCAAGATATAGCAAAGTATAGTGAGATATAGCAAAGTAAGCGCTACTCGCGGGTTTTGCGGTGGTGCTATTTTCCAAATGCCGCGCGGATAAAGCGCTGGGCGAACAGCTTGTTGGCAACTCACGAGGGCTCGGGGTGCCAATTTGGGATGCAGCAGTGCTGCGCCACGAAAAGGGCCTATCTACTACGTTTAAGCCGCAGGGGTCAACCATGGTCGGCTTTTTCGAAAATCGACAAGCTGTCTACCTGCGGTTTTGTTTTCACGGTTTTCGGTATGGCCGAGGCTATCCGTGTTAACGTAGTAGATGGGCCCCTTTTGTGGCAAGGGGCCGACCTGCGGCCCGGGGTGGCCAAAAAGCCCCAAAAAGACTGTTGGAAGTTGCGGTGGAATAGTTCCTGTTTTTGCTGCTGAAGGCCTTGAGCAGGAACTATTCCACCGCAACTTATGAGGGGGCGGGGGATGCGATAGTATTGCATGGTGGTATTCGATTAACCGAGGGTTTATCCGAGGGCTTTATGGAACAGCACCAGCATTATCAGAGCCTGCAAGACCAGGCGTACAACGCACTGCGCTCCAAGATCATCTACGCCGAGCTCAAGCCCGGCACACGCCTTTCGGCGATTGGTCTGGAAAAAGAGACGGGAATCGGGCGCACGCCCATTCGCGAATCCTTTGTGCGCCTGCGTGAGCAGGAGCTGGTGGAAACGCGTCCAAAAAGCGGCACCTACGTCTCTAAGATCAGCATGGAGCGCGCCGAGAACGCCTGTTTCTTGCGCGAGAAACTCGAAAGAAGCGTGCTTATTAAATGCTGTTCGGCCGTCACGCCCGAGCAAAAACATCGGCTCGAGCAGATTCTTGCCGAGTCCGAGTCGCTCGACCATAGCGAGACGCGTCGCTTTTTTGATCTGGACAACCTGTTCCATGAGACGTGTTTTGAGATTGCCGGCCGCCACATGCTGTGGGGTTGGATGAAGAGCGTCAACACGCATTTTGAGCGATACAACTGGTTGCGTATGGTGTCGCAGGACCTAGATTGGGAGCCGATTCGTCGACAACATCGTCGGATTCTCGAGGCCATTAAGAGGGGCGATACCGATGCGGCGAGCTATCTGGCCGAGACGCACTTGCACCTGATGCCCGAGGAGCAGGGCCCGGTTATTGCCTTGCATCCCGACTATTTTGAGCTGTCTAAAGACTCGGCTATCTAGCCCATTATCGCATCTGCTCGAGACGCAAAAACGATGCTGCTCACCTACAGCGTTTTGCAACCGAGATTATTAAAAATGCCTAAAATGGCTCAGACTGCCGACAAATGGGAAACGGGGTGCGCTATGGCGCAGATGAGAATCAAGGACATTGCCGCCGAGGCGGGCGTGAGCCCGGCCACGGTCTCGCGCTATCTCAACAACCGCCCCGGGCAAATGACCGAGGAAACCCGTGCTCGCATCGCGGCGGTTATCGAGCGCACCGGCTATCGCCCGCGTGCCGCTGCGCGCAATCTGCGCAGCTCGCGCACCAACCTCATCGGCGTGATCCTGGCCGACATCGCCAACCCGTTCTCGAGCGCCATGCTCGAAGGGCTTTCCGCCAGTGCCGCCGCGCGCGGCTGCTCGCTCATGACGGCCATTAGCGGCAACGACCCCGCCAAGGAGACAGAGTCGCTCACCAGGCTTATCGATGCCGGCGTGGACGGCCTGGTCGTCAACACCTGCGGAGGCAATGACGAGGCGATCGCCGCGGCCGCGGGACGCCTACCCGTTGTACTGCTCGACCGCGATGTTGCCGACGGTGGCATCGATCTGGTGACATCGAACAACCGTGAGCTGGTCGCCGGCTTGGTAGACGAGCTCGCCGCTGCGGGCTGTGAGCGCCTGTGCCTGCTCACCGAGGCAAGCGACGACAGCCCCGTGCGTCGTGAGCGCGCCGAGGCCTTTGCCGACGAGCTTTCGCGACGCGGCCTTGCCGGCGAGGTCGTCACCTTGGCCGATGGCGGTGCCACGGGCGTTGGTCGCTTGGACGAGACCATGCGTGACTATGCCGGCAAAAAGCTCGGCCTCATTGCCGTCAACGGCCTGGTTTTCCTGCGTCTGACCGAGGCGCTAGCGCAGCTGGGACCCTCGCTGCCGGCGGGGCTCAGGATCGCGACGTTTGACGACTACCCCTGGAACCATGTGCTCTTTGGTGGCGTGACCACGGCCGCGCAGGACACCCTCACCATTGCCGAGCGCGTGGTCGAGCGCCTGTCCGAGCGCATCGACGTTGTCACCACCACGGTGGGCGAGGCCGCAAAGCTGGCGCCCAAACGCATCGAGATCCCCGGCCACATCGAGCACCGCGCATCGACCTCGCGCTAGCCGCTCGTTCGCAACTGCCTGTTCGCCCACGTTTTTTGAGCGCTTGATACGCTTTAACCCTGCGGAAACATTTTTCTGCGATAGTATCTGCGATATAGACCAGTCGAAACCCGCCCGAAAGAAAGGGGAGCGACATGAACCAGCAGAACATCGATTACGTACTCCGCTCCGTAGAGCAGCGTGACATCCGCTTTGTGCGTCTGTGGTTTGTTGACATTCTCGGCCGCCTCAAGAACTTTGCCATTAGCCCCGAGGACCTCGAGGTCGCTTTTGAGGAGGGTATTGGCTTTGACGGCTCCGCCATCGAGGGTTTTGCCACGCCCGAGGAAGCCGATATGCTGGCGTTTCCCGATGCTTCGACCTTCCAGATCCTGCCGTGGCGTCCGAGCCATAACGGCGTTGCCCGCGTGTTCTGTGATGTGTGCACCCCCGACCGCAAGCCCTTCGCCGGGGATCCGCGCGATGCGTTGCGTCGCATGTTCCGCAAGGCCGAGAAAGCTGGCTATCTGCTCAACGTGGGCGCCGAGCTGGAGTATTACTACTTCCCCGACGAGCACACCCCCGAGCCGCTCGACAACGTGGGCTACTTCGATCTTTCGGTGAGCGACGCCGCTCGCGACCTGCGCCGCAACACGGTCCTCACGCTCGAGAAGATGTCCGTGCCCGTGGAGTACACCTTCCACGCCGCCGGTCGCTCGCAGCATGGCATGAGCCTGCGCCACGCCGAGGCCCTGAGCATGTCCGACGCCATCACCACGGCCAAGCTCATCATTAAGCAGCAGGCCTACGAGAGCGGTTGCCACGCCTCCTTTATGCCCAAGCCGTTGGCGGGTGAGGACGGCAGCGCTATGTTTTTGCATCAGTCGCTGTTCGACCACGACGGCAACAACGTCTTTTGGGGCGAGGACGACGAGAAGTACCATCTCTCCGATACCGCCAAGCACTATATGGCCGGCATCTTGGCGCACGCGCGCGAGATCAGCGCCATCACCAACCCCACGGTCAACTCGTACAAGCGCATCACCACGGGCGGCGACTCCGTGCCGCAGTACGCCACGTGGGGCCTGCGCAACCGCGCGAGCATGGTCCGCATCCCGGTCTACAAGCCCGGCAAGCAGCTGTCCACGCGCATCGAGCTGCGCAGTCCCGACCCCATGGCCAACCCGTACCTGGTCAACGCCGTCACGTTGGCGGCTGGTCTCGACGGCATCGAGCGCAAGCTGGAGCTCCCGCCCGAGGCCACGGCCGAGACGCTCAAGCTTACCGACCGCCAGATGGTCGAGGCCGGCTACACGCCGCTGCCGCGTTCGCTCAAAGAGGCGCTCGACGTGTTTGAGGACTCGCAGTTTATGAAGGATGCCCTCGGCGAGCACATCCACAGCTTCTTCCTCAAAAAGAAGCGCGACGAGTGGCATAAGTTCGAGTCTACGATCACCGAGTGGGAGATCAAGCACTACCTGGCGAACTCCTAATCGCGCTGACTTGTTCCAGTACGATTGAGCTCATTTCCTTGGAGGCCGATATGTCCGATAAGAGTGCCCTGTTCATGGCGCGCACGACGCGCTTCCACGAGTTTGCCCGCAGCTTGACGACCACCCTGGGTGTCGAGGTGAGCCTGGCCACCCCCGATTCGCCGACTGCGGCGCACGACTTTGACCTGCTGATTCTCGATTCCGATGGCATCCGCAGCGACCGCATCGATCAGATTGCCAAATGGCTCGACGACCGCGGCGGCGTCCCCATGCTGGTGATCGTCGACGACGAGGCGCTCGGCACCCTGCGTCTGCCGAATCACGCGCATGCCGACTTTGTATGCCCCACGGCGACGCCCAACGAGCTCAAGGCTCGCGCGCAGCGCCTGATGGGCGAGGAGGAGACCGTTACCGCCGACGATGTGCTCAACATCGATAACCTCGAGATCAACCTGGCTACCTACCAGGTGACGCTCGATGGCGAGCCCATCGACCTGACGCTGATGGAGTACTCGCTGCTGAGCTTTTTGGCGACGCACCCCAACCGCGCCTACAGCCGCGAGGTGCTGCTGCACCGCGTGTGGGGCTTTGAGTACTGCGGCGGCACGCGCACCGTCGACGTGCACATTCGACGCATCCGCTCCAAGGTGGGTCCGCAGATCGCGGCGCACATCACCACCGTCCGCGGCGTGGGCTATCTGTTTAAGGACTAGCTTTCCACCACAAAGGGGACAGGCACTTTTGTGGTGGTTTTGACGCAGGTACGGATTCCTTTCGGGTCTGCGGCAGAACTTAAGCCTTCCTAAAAGATTGCGTTCTCATACACTTGCGCCCGCATATTGGGGTACAACTCAACGTGAACAATGATGGCCCGCCACATGTTTGGCGGGCCTTTGGTTATTTGACGAAAGGATCGCAGCTATGAGCGAGTACGATTCCCAGCGTCCCCAGGATGCGGGCAACGCCGGCGAGACCCAGCAGCAGCCGCGTGTGCAGGTGGAGTCGACGCCTGCCGGTAGCAACATTCCCTATGTGCAGGCCTACGACACGCAGACCGGCCAGCCGCTGGGCGGTCAGCAGGTTGTAAACAAGCACACGGTGGTCAAGACCAAGACCAAAAAGCTGCCGATCTTTATTACGGCACTCGCCGGCTGTGCCTGCGGCGCCCTGCTGGTCATTGCGCTCATTATGAGCGGCACGCTCGATATCGGCGGCGGCAAGAATGCCGTGACGGCGGGTGCTTCGGGTTCGTCGACGCAAAAGATCACGATCGACTCCGAGGACACCACGCTGGCCGAGGCCGTTTCTGCCAAGGCCCTGCCCTCCGTCGTTTCCATCACCGCCACTTCGAGCGGTAGCCAGAATGGCTCGCTTTCGCAGTCTGCCGACGAGTCGGATAGCTCGGGCAGTGTCGGTTCGGGCGTGGTGCTCGATACCGAGGGCCACATCCTCACCAACAACCACGTGGTCGATGGCTATGACCAGTACGTGGTGACCATGGACGACGGCACCACCTACGAGGCCGAGTTCGTGGGCAACGACGCCTCGAGCGACTTGGCCGTCATCAAGCTCAAGGACGCCGACGCCTCCAAGCTTACGCCGATCGAAATTGGCGACTCCTCCAAGCTCAACGTTGGCGAGTGGGTCATGGCGATCGGCTCGCCGTTCGGCAACGAGCAGTCTGTCTCCACGGGCATTGTGTCGGCGCTGTATCGCTCCACGGCCATGAGCTCTACCAGCGGTAACACTATCTACGCCAACATGATCCAGACCGATGCCGCCATCAACCCGGGCAATTCCGGTGGCGCGCTCGTCAACGACAACGGTGAGCTGGTGGGCATCAACTCGCTCATCGAGAGCTACTCGGGCTCCAGCTCGGGCGTGGGCTTTGCTATTCCCGTTAACTACGCCAAGAACATTGCCGACCAGATCATCGGCGGCAAGACGCCGGTGCATCCGTACATGGGCGCTACGCTTTCGAGCGTCAACGCGCTCAACGCCCGCACCAACAAGCTGAGCACCGATAGCGGCGCGTATGTGGCGAGCGTCGTTGAGGATGGTCCTGCCGCCAAGGCCGGCATTCAGGAGGGCGATGTCATTACCAAGCTGGGCGATGACGAGATCACGAGCGCCGACGGGCTGATTATTGCGTTGCGTAGCCACGAGGTGGGCGAGAAGGTCGAGATCACGCTCATGCGCGGCAAGGAAGAGAAGAAGGTCACCGTCGAGCTGGGCTCCGATGAGGAGCTGCAGAACCACCAGCAGGACGACAGTTCGACCGACACCGGCAACGGCGGTATTACCGACGAGCAGCTGCGCCGGTACCTGGAGGAGCTGCTGGGCCAGCAGGGCCAGGGTCAGGGCTACGGCCAGGGTTACTAACGAGCCATTTCGCACATGCCGAAGCCAGAGGGGCTGTCCCATCAACGCGGGACAGCCCCTCTTTTCTTATTGATCCGTTGGGGACGGAGGAAAACGGATCACTTGTGGCTGGTAAGAGGCCTGGTTCGTAATGGTCTGGACAGTTAGTTCAGATACGTATAAATCTGGGGCAGCTTGGGATGCGTTTTGAGCAATTTTTGATTGGGATGGGGTTTGAATGGGTGTTTGGGAGGGCGAGCGGGACGTTTACATGGTCTCAGGGAGCCCAAATTAGTTGAAACAGGGGCGTTCGTGTCTAATCCAGCTCTAGGATTTATACGTATCTGAACTAACTGTCCACCCCAGTCTGGCGGCTGCCGATTCGGTGCGGTTCGAAAGGGTTATTCGGCGCCATGGTGACCGGTGGTACTCTTGTATCCGTTTGAAATCGAGCGAAGGAGTGCCGCTATGGAGCAATCGAGCCTGTTTGGTGACGGCGTGGACATCGATACCGAAACGCCCGCGAGCGTGGATGCCGCCGCACCGGCCGATGCCCGTGCCCAGGCGGCGGCGCGTGCGGCCGAGCTGCGCCACGAGCTCGATTACCACGCCTATCGCTACTACATGCTCGATGCGCCCGAGATCACGGACGCCGCCTTCGACAAAATGCTCGTTGAGCTGCAGGAAATCGAGGCGACCTACCCCGACCTGGTGACGCCCGACAGCTATACCCAGCGCGTGGGCGGGTACGTGAGCGAGCAGTTTACGCCGGTCACGCACATGGCACGCATGTATTCCATGGACGATGCCATGGATCTGGATGAACTCGACGCATGGCTCCAGCGCACCGAGGATGCGCTCGGTGCCGGTAGCGTCACCTATACCTGCGAGCTCAAGATCGACGGCCTGGGCGTGGCCCTTACCTACCAAAACGGCACCTTCGTACGTGCGGCCACACGTGGCGATGGCACCACGGGCGAGGACGTGTCGCTCAACGTGCGCACCATCAAGGATGTACCCATGCACCTGTCCGAGCCGGCGCTCGCCCACATGGGCGCCGACCGCGAGCACACTATTGAGGTGCGCGGCGAGGTCTACATGCCCAAGGGCAGCTTTGTTCGTCTGAATGAAGAGGCCGATGCCGAGGGTCGCGACCCCTTCGCCAACCCGCGCAACGCCGCCGCCGGCAGCCTGCGCCAAAAGGATCCCAAGGTCACAGCGCGCCGCGACCTGGCCACCTTTATCTATGCCATCGCCGATACCGACCCGCTGCACGTCCACAGCCAGCGCGAGTTCCTCGATTGGCTGCGCAGTGCCGGCTTTAGCGTCAACCCCAACGTGGCACGCTGCGCCACGCCGGCCGAGGTTCACGAGTTCTGTGCCCAGGCGCTCGAGCATCGCGGCGACCTGGACTACGACATCGACGGCGTAGTCGTAAAGGTTGACAGCTTCCAGCAGCAGCTCGACCTGGGCTTTACCGCCCGCGCACCGCGCTGGGCCATTGCCTTTAAGTTCCCGCCCGAGGAAAAGCAGACCGTCCTGCGCGAGATTCGCATCCAGGTGGGCCGCACCGGTGTGCTCACGCCGGTCGCCGAGTTCGACCCGGTGACGGTTGCCGGCTCCACCATCGCGCGCGCCACGCTGCACAACATCGACGAGATCCGCCGCAAAAACGTGCGCGAGGGCGACACCATCATCGTGCACAAGGCGGGCGACGTGATCCCGGAGGTCGTAGGCCCGGTGCTCGATAAGCGTCCGGCCGATTCGGTCGACTGGCACATGCCCGAGGTCTGCCCCGTGTGCGGCAGCCCCGTGGTCCACGAGGATGGCGAGGTGGCCTACCGCTGCGTCTCCATCGACTGCCCCGCGCAGCTCAAGGAGCGACTGCTTCACTGGGTGAGCCGCGGCTGCATGGACGTCGACGGCCTAGGCGACGAGATCGTCGACAAGATGATCGCCGCCGGGCTGATTCACGATGTCGCGGACTTCTACCAGCTCACGGTCGATGACATCGCAGGCCTGGACACGGGGCGTACCTATGCCAGCTCCAACAGCAAAAAGGGCGTCAAGAAGGGCGACCCCATTCCGGTGGGTCTCAAGACGGCCGAGAAAATCATCGCCGAGCTCAACAAGTCTAAGAGCCAGCCGCTCGGTCGCGTGTTGTTTGCCCTGGGCATCCGCCACGTGGGCAAGAGTGTGGGTGAGGTCATCGCCGAGCGATTCCTGTCGATCGACAAGCTTATCTTGGCGAGCGAAGAGGACATCGCCGAGTGCGAGGGCATCGGTCCCAAGATTGCGGCGAGCGTCAAGCAGTTCCTGGCCGTGCCCGAGAACCTTGCCGTGCTGGAGCGCCTGCGCCAGGCGGGCCTGTCGCTCGAGGTCGACTTGGGTGCCGCTCATGCGCAAGCCGCAGCCGACGCTGGCGTGGCGGGCGAGCTCGCCGACGCACAGCCGCTCGCGGGTCTGACCTTCGTGCTCACCGGCACGCTCGTCAACCGCACCCGCGACGAGGCAGGTGCAGCGCTCAAGGTACTCGGCGCCAAGGTTTCGGGCAGTGTGTCAAAGAAGACGAGCTACCTGGTCGCCGGTTCCAAAGCGGGCTCCAAGCTCACCAAGGCCGAGCAGCTGGGCGTGCCCGTGCTGGACGAGGACGCACTCGAGCAGATTCTGGCTACCGGCGAGGTGCCGGTGGCGTAATGGATATAGAGAATCGCAATTGCTCGCAGGCGGAAGGGCGCACGAGGCACGCCCAAGGGCAGGCAAAAGAGCACCTGATGGCGCGAATTCGCATTGCGGAACGTGAGCGCTCGGCAGATGCGTCTCGTGATGCTTTTGAGGCGTTGACCGAGTTAGAGACGAGGCTCGGTCTAGCCTAGCGATACGGGTACCGTGATCTGCGTCACGTAGGTCGCCGGGTCGTCGCTGATGATGTCGTCGATAAGGGCGATTTCGCGCGAGGGGCCGGCGGGTGTCAGGCCGTGCTCGCGCATATAGCCGAGCAGCTGCTCGTAGCGCGGACCCGCTTGCCCGTGCGTGCCGCGGAAGCTTGTGGTCAGGCAGCGCGCGGCGGGTCGCGTCTCGACGTCGCCCACGTAATCATTGGTGTCATCGAGCAGCAGAAAGACCTCGTCGTAGCCATCAAAGTCGCCGGCTGCGAGACGCTTGGCGCTGATCCCGACGCCCAAGTTGCCCAGAAAGACAAAGGTCTCGTGTTGCCCCTTCTGCAGCTGACGAATCTGCCACTCCAGCGCATAGGCGTCGGTAGGGTTGACGCGTTCGCGCAACACGGCGCAGCGGAGCTCGGGCGCATCGATTGTGCAAATGGTGTCGAGCTCGGTGTTCAGGGCATCGTGCAGCAGCGCAAGCCGGTTATCGATCTTGCGCGACACGCGTTCGAGCTCGCGGCGCTTGCGCTCGATGAGCTCCTGTTGCTGAGCCAGCTGCCGCTGCATAAGGTCCACGTCGCGCGTGGTCACAAACTCTCGAATCTGCGCCAAGGGCAAGTTGAGAACACGCAGGTGGCTGATGGTGTTGAGGGTGGAGAGCTGCCGCGATCCGTAGTAGCGGTACCCGCTTGCCGGATCGATGTACGCCGGGTCCAGCAAGCCCATCTGCTCGTAATGACGTAGCGTCCCCACGCTCAGGTTAAACAGGCGCGCCACCTCGCCAATGCGGAGCAGGCCCTCGGTATGTTCACTTGGCATGTCGGTCACAGGACCGCTCCTTTCAATGGAGTCGGGGAGGGATGCCAGGCCTGCGTCGCCCCGCTACGCCATCAGCTTGTTAAAAGCCCCACGCCGGTTGAGCACGGTAAACGCGACAACACAGATGACTGCCGACAAAATCGATCCGCACGGCGACGCGATGCCCATGGGAAACAACGTATCGGAATAGGCGTTCGACAACAGCCACGCACCGGGCACGCGAATGAGTGCCACGGCCAGCACGTTGTGCGCAAAGCCGATGTAGCTCTTGCCGTATGCAGCGAAAAAGCCGCTACAGCAAATGTGGATGCCGGCAAAGATTGCATCGAAAATATAACTGTGCATATAGCCGGTACCGGCCGCGACCACCGCGGGGTCCTTGGCAAAAAAGCCAATAAACGTCGGCGCCACTAGCCACATCAGCGTCGTGATCAGGCAGCCGTACACCACCGAGATCGTCATGGCGTCCTTGAGCACCTGACGTGCGCGGTCGCCCTTGCCCGCGCCGGCGTTTTGCGCCGTGAGTGCGCTGACGGTAGCGCCCATGGAGCTCGGGACAATGAACAAAAAGCTGATCATCTTCTCGACCAGGCCCACGGCGGCGGCGTCGACGAGCCCTCGGTGGTTGGCGATGACGGTGATAAACATAAACGCCACCTGGATGCAGCCGTCCTGCACGGCCACGGGCACGCCGATCTTAAGAATGCTGCCGAGCACCTCGGGCTGGGGGCGCAGGTCGCTGCGCTTAACGTGGATGTTCGTGCGGCGACTCTTGAGCCACACGAGCGCGAGGGCAACGCTGGCCGTCTGGGCGGTTACCGTGCCGAGCGCTGCGCCCACGGGGCCGAGTCCCATGTGGCCGATAAACAGAAAGTCGAGCGCGATGTTGATGATGCACGCCACGCCGATCACGTACATAGGCGAGCGCGAATCGCCCAGCCCGCGAAAGATGGCCGAGAGAATGTTGTACGCGGCGATAAAGGGAATGCCGATAAAGCAGATACGCAGGTAGGCGGCAGTGCCTTCGACGGCTTCGGCGGGAGTTCCAATGAGCGCCACAATTTGCGGGCACAGCGCAAGCAAGATGGCGGCCAGCACCACCGAGACACCCATAAAGAGCGTAATGGTGTTGCCGATGGCGGTCTCGGCGCGGTCAAACCGGCGCGAGCCCACGGCGTGGCCGACGATAACCGTCGTTCCCATGGCCAGGCCCACAAGCGTCACGGTAATGATATAGAGCGTCTGCGCGCCATTGCCCACGGCGGTGATGCCGGCGGCGCCGCTAAACTGCCCCATCATGTACAGGTCGGCCATGCCGTAGAGCATCTGCAAAAAGTACGAGAGCATATAAGGCAGGGCAAAGACCGCGATGGTCTTGAGGACATTGCCACGTGTGAGGTCGTGTTCCATGGGCGAGGCACTTTCTGGCTGGGTTTGTTTTCGTACCAGTGTAGTGAAAACCCTACAACGATTGTAGAGTCAAGGTTATTGATGACGACGGTGCGAAAAAAAGTCACGCTCCAAGCACGATGCTTTGACCCCTCCGTGCCCCTCACCTTGCCTCAAACCATCACAACATTCGACGTTTTTTGCCAAAAACGGGAAAAGCATCGAATGTTGTGATGGTTTTTCTGCCACTCGACCGGGTGGAATCGCTTTCTTGCGCACGAAGGTGTGCGGACCCGTGGGCCGGGGAATAAGGTTGGTTATCCGACTCCATTGGAGGGCTCATGGACCTGCCGATCGTCCTGTCCCATAAGACTGCCTGGCTGTACCACAACGTGGCGCGCCCGTCCGAGCCGCTCTCGCGAGCAAGCAGCCTATACGATGAGGACTCGCTTGCTAACGAGGCGGAGCCGACCGCGAGCTTGCCCAAATTGGGACTCGATGCCAAGGGGCTGAGGGCTTCAACGGCAGTCGGGATCGTTGCCGACTATCTGGTTTCGCTCGGTATTCCACGAGAAGAGCTCGATCATGTCGACACGCTCGTCAACTTCGATTTTGAGCGCTCGACGCCGGCTGGATTTAGGTGCCACGTGTTTGGAGCGCCGGTACCTCCAGGCCATCTTATCGAGGTGGCAGAGGGCCTTCTAGTGGTTGATGAGGCCATGTGCTTTGTTCAAGCGGGTTCGTGGATGAACGAGCCCGAGCAGCTGGAATATGGCTACGAAATCTGTGCCCGATACCATTTGAATCATCTGTCGACAGGCGATTATATCGAGATGGGGCAGAGGTATACCGTTGCCGACTTGATCGCTTATTGCAATGAGAACCGATCTCGTCAGGGGGCTATACGCGCGGCCGCCGTGCTCAAGCGCGTGCACGATGGCGCGCGGTCGCCCATGGAGATGGCCACCGCAATCATGGTCGTAGCAAAACGTTCCCAGGGAGGGCTGGGATACGCCAAGATCGAGCTCAACCATCGGGTCGATGTTCCCAGCGAGTTCAAGTATCTCGCTAAGGCCGGGTATTTCGAGATCGACGTATATGCGCCTGCAAGCGGTACGGGGATTGAATACAACGGCTCGGACCATCTTGATAAACAGCGCAGCGCGTCGGACGCGGAGCGTATGACCGTGCTGAGCGCGCTGGGCTTTAGGATGATCGTCCTCACCGGGACTCAGTTTGCCCACCAGCTGCAATTGCACCGGGCGATGAACGCCATCGCACTCGCTATGGGCCTTAAGTGCGACCGAAGCGAAGCGTTCCAGAAACGTCAGAACGACCTGAGAGAATTTGTGATTCGGCACTGGGACGGCGGCCTTTAGGGGCGTTCCGGTCCTCCTGCGGGGTGCCGTGGGCAGGCAGACCATCACAACATTCGACGTTTTTCGCCAAAATCGGGAAAAGCATCGAATGTTGTGATGGTCTGTGCTGAGGATGGGCTTGGGAAGTCCGTTTTGCTCGAAGCGACCTGTCCTGTCGTACGGGTGTCGGCATGATTCTCTCGTGGGGTATTATGTTTTCCGAAGAATAAAATGCCGCGTGAGGGGAGGGCTGCGTGGACGGGCACGTGCAACACGACGGCTTTGGCCGCGATATCAACTACCTGCGCATTGCCGTTACCGACAAGTGCAATTTCCGCTGCATTTACTGCATGCCGGTCGATGGCGTGGCGCCCCGTGCACACGACGAGCTGCTCAGTGCCGAGGAAATCGCCCGCTTTGTGCGCTTGGTGGCGGGGGAGGGCATTCGCCGCGTGCGCCTGACGGGTGGCGAGCCACTGGTCAGCCGCCGTATCATTCCGCTTATTCGCGACATCCGCGCGATCCCGCAGATCGAGGACATCTCGCTTACCACCAATGGCGCCCTGCTGCCCAAGCTGGCGCCGCAGCTCAAAGACGCGGGGCTTAACCGCGTCAACATCTCGCTCGACACGCTCGACCCTACGCTGTTTGGAAAGATCACGCGCCTGGGCCGGCTCGAACAGACCATGGCTGGCATCGACGCGGCGCTGGCTTGGGGCTTTGAGCCCGTTAAGGTCAACTGCGTTGTGGTGCGCCGGCTCAACCAGGATGTAACGGCCCTTGCGCGGCTCACGCTCGACCGCCCCATCCACCTGCGCTTTATCGAATACATGCCCATCGGCGACGAACACACGAGCTCGCATTGCGCTGTGGACCCGCATGCGCCCGCGCTCAATCCCGAGCTGTGGGACGCGAGCGATACCGTGCCGAGCGACGAACTGCGGGCGCGCATCAATGCCGAGGCCGCCGCGGTGGGACTGGGCGAGCTCGAGCCGCTCGACATTAACGACGCTCCTGCCGGCGCGGGTCCTGCGCGCTATTGGCACTTTCCGGGCGCGGCGGGAACGGTTGGCTTCATCAGCGCCATGTCCAACCATTTTTGCGCGAATTGCAACCGTCTGCGCCTGACGGCCGATGGCAACGTTCGTCCGTGCCTGTTCAGCGATGCCGAGTATTCGGTGCGCGACGCCCTGCGCCGTGGTGATGATATGCAGGTACTTTCGATTTGGCGCGATGCCGTGGCCCACAAACCGCAGGAACACGCGATAATTGAGGGCACGCAACGATTTATGTCCCAAATCGGAGGATGATCATATGGCCAAGAGCAGGTACGCCGATGCCACCAAGGCCGCTCGCAGGGCCGCGATGTCTGCCCACAAAGTCACGGCTGCGGCGAATGCTGGCAACGCCGACGCATCCGTGCAGCCGACTGCCAGCGCTGCCACCGAGCCCGCCCGTGACGCCCGTCGCGATGAGCTGACGCACGTGGACGCCAAGGGCGAGGTACGCATGGTCGACGTGTCCGACAAGGCCGAGACCCATCGCATCGCCATCGCCGAGGGCACCATCCTCATGCACCCCGAGACGCAGGCCATGGTGCTGCAGGACCGCGCCAAAAAGGGCGACGTGCTTGCCTGCGCGCGTGTGGCGGGCATCATGGCCATCAAACGCACGAGCGACATCATCCCCATGTGCCATCCGCTGCTTATTACCAAGAGTAAGTGCGACATTGCTCCCATCGCTCCGGCGGGGACGCCGGCCGAGGACGAGCCCGAGGGCTGGGCGCCGGCGCGCACGGACGGGCAGGTTGGCTTTCACGTACTGGTTACGGCCGGCGTGACGGGCAAGACGGGTATCGAAATGGAGGCCCTGACCGGCGCGAGTGCCGCGTGCCTTACGATCTATGACATGTGCAAGGCGGTCGACCGAGGCATGGAGATCGTCGATGTTCGCCTGCTGCACAAGGAGGGCGGTCGCTCGGGCGTGTGGGATCGCGCGGAGCGTCAAGCTGCTGCTGCCGAGGCCGCCGCTGCCGATGGCGTCGCGCCCGCGAGCGCGCCCGCAGCTCCAACACCGGCCGTTCCCGCGATCGCGTTTATCGGCTACCAGAACTCGGGCAAGACCACGCTCGTCGAGAAGGTCATTGCCGAGCTTACCCGCCGCGGCCTGCGCGTGGGTTCACTCAAGCATCACGGGCATCACGGCTTTGATATCGACGTGCCTGCCAAGGATACCTGGCGCCATCACCAGGCAGGCTCCAAGCACGTGGGCCTCATTTGCGCCACGCGCTGGGCGGAGTACGCCGACACGCGCGAGGAGGACGAGATGCCCGCGCGCGAGCTGCTGTCGCGCTACAACGACGTCGACGTGGTGATCATCGAGGGCTATAAGACCGAGGGCTTCGACAATATCGTGGTTGCGCGCTCCGGCGTGGATCGCCTGCGCGGTAAGAGCTCGCTCGATCTGGTCGACGGCCGTACGCTGGCGCTTGCCTGCAACGAGGCCCTGGCGCGCCAGGCCTTCGACGCCGGCTTTGCGACTCGAGCTATCAACATCAACGACGCCCGAGCCATCTGCGACCTGATCCAAGACCATCTCGCCTAAAACCTGCCAAAAAGGGGCAGTTCATTTTGGCAGGTTTTATCTGGGCAAACGTCATTTCCACCACAAAGGATACCTTTGTGGTGGTTTTTGCTTTGGTAGATGTTTGGGACATGCCTTAAAATCTACCAAGAAGTTCATCCGGGCGAAGACGGAGAGAAGAGGCCCGATGCGTCCTTAACGTTGCATATGGAAAGATTGAGTCGATGGTCGGCGGTCAATGCCCGCGGCCCGTATTCGTATGCAACAAGGAGCGCTCATGTCCCCATCTCTAATCTCAAAATCCCAACCGTCGCTGTCCGCGCAGGCTAAGCGTCTGGTGGCAATGCGGTTTCTCATCTACACCGGCTTCCAGACCAGTTACTTTATCGGCGTCATCGGAACGCTCACCTATGCAGACGATGCCTCGGTCGTGGCGACATCGCTGGCCGTTCTGTTTATGAACGTCTTCGTGATCCTGGGGTCCTTTGCGGGCGGTGCGGCGCTCGACGCCTGGGGTCCGCGCCGCCATTTTATGCTGAGCATCGTCGGCACGCTGGCAACGGGCGCGGCGATCATCGCCTTTGGCAGCGCGACCGGAACGGTCCTTGCCGGCGCAGTACTCTTGGGTTTTGTGATGGGGTTCGCCCAGCCCATCGCCACATCCTATCCGGCGTATCTCACCGACGACCCCGTCGAGCTCAAAGACGTCAACTCCGCCATCGCCATGTTTTCAAACGTGAGTATCATCGTTGGCCCCACGCTGGGCGGCTTTGTCGCGGCGGCTGCGTCGTCGCGCGCGGTGTTCGTGCTCATGATGATCTTTACTGTACTGGCGCTCATTGCCGGTTGGGGCTTTAGGCAAAGTGCAAGTCAGGCCGCCACACACGAAGACAAACCTGCGATCGGCGACATCACATCGGATAAGGCCAGCCAAGGCCCCGACCCCAACACATCTTCCCGCGCCACCTTCGCGACCAGCATCAAGACGGTCTTTACCAATAGCGTCCTCGCGCTACTTTTCTGCATCATCTTCCTCTCGAACTTTGGCTACGGTGCCTTCGACCCGCTGGAGTCGTTCTTCTACCGCGATGTCCTGCACGTCGGTGTCGAGTGGATGGGCTGGCTCTCGTCGGCCAGCGGTGTGGGCGCGGTGCTGGGCGCCGTGGTCGCGCTCCGCTTGCCGCCGCACCTGGTCAACCTTAAAACGCTGCTCGTGGCGCTCATGTCCGTGGGCCTGGGAAGCCTGCTCTACGTGGGAACGCCGTACGTGGGCGTGGCACTTATCGGCCAGATTGTCCTGGGCGTGGCCTGGGGCGTTGTCAACCCGCTCCACAACACAATCGTGCAAACGACGGCTCCGCTCGAGCAGCTCGGCCACGTCAACTCGGTCATGGGCTTTGGCAACATGTTCGCCGGCGTAGCCCCGCTGGCGATTGCCCCCTGGCTGGCGGCGACGTTTGGCGTGCAACAGGCGCTCGTAGGGGCGGGCATGGTCGTGACGGCAGTTCCCGCGGCGTTGCTGCTGTTTGGACGCCGGCATTTTGATCGTGCCGCAAGGCAGTAAAAACCATCACAACATTCGATGAAAATCGCGATTTTGCCGAAAAACGTCGAATGTTGTGATGGTTTGCGCTCCGGGCCGGGACACCCTTCGGGTCCGGCCACCACAAAGGGGCCAGGCACCTTTGTGGTGGTTTTTGCTTTGACGGGCCACGCCCACGCCTTGGTATACCATGTACGCCGTTTGCGAATATACCCCACACCGCCGCACAACCCAGAAAGGCCCCCATGGACGCCACCTTCAGCCACATTAAAGCCGTACTCTGCGATATCGACGGTACGCTGCTCACGAGCCAGCACACGGTGTCCCCGCGCACTGTGGCAGCGATCCGCGCTCTGCGCGAGCGTGGCGTGCTCTTTGGCCTGTGCACTGGGCGCGACGCCCACGCGACCGAGGCCATGTACGAGCTCTGGGGTATCGATGGCCTGGTGGACGTGATGGTGGGCTGTGGCGGCGCCGAGGTCATCGACCGCGCGCACGGCATCAACGAGCTGAGCTACCCGCTGCCGGGCGAAACCATCGCGCGCATCTGCAGGCACATGGCGGACCTTCCGGCAACGCCCGTTTGCCGCCGAGACGGCGTGTTCTACGTGCCCGAGAGCAATGCGTGCGTGGAGCACCTGTCGCAGGTCGATGGCGTGCCCTATAAGGTGGTCGATTTTGCCGAGTTCTTGCGCGAACCGCAGCCCAAGGTGATGTTTACCATGGCGCCCGAGGTGATGCCGCAGGTCATCGAGCGCGCATCGACGTTCGCCGATGACACCGTTAAGGCAGCCGCCCTGCAAACCACGCAGCGCCTCTACGAGTTCATGGATCCGCGCGTGTCCAAGACGCGCGGCCTCGTGCGCGTGGCGGAGCTCAATGACATGGAGCTCCAGAACATCTGTGTGTTTGGCGATGCCGATAACGACACCTGTATGGTGACCGACGCTGGCGTGGGCGTGGCCATGGCAAACGGCAGCGACGCCACCCGTGCCGCCGCCGACTTTGTGACCGCGAGCAACGACGAAGACGGCATCGCGACCTTTATCGAGGAGCATTTGCTGTAGCGCCGGGTGGAACCACCACAATGGGGATAGGCACCTTTATGGTGGCCTCAGGCAATTTGGGCGAATTGATGCCTAAATCTGCGCGATAATTCAAATATGGCTGTCTGAACATTACGCTTCTAACTACCGATGGGCTAAAGATATTCCCATCAATTTGGTAGTCTATTCCTCCCGGTTAATGACCTACCATTCGCGGTCGATTTTCGACCGTTCACAGGATGCTTGCTCTTGAGCAAAATGTTGTGCAAATAAATAAAATGCTATTAAAAAACTGATAACTAGCTTAATTACCAGCAGAAATAGATATTTCATAGCGAATAAACGAAGGTAAATCCGAGCAAATGTCAAGGGAATTGAGAACTGGCTACAAAAATGTCGGTTTTGTTGCTCGGATGTTTAAACAATAGTTACAATAGTATTACTAAGCGTGCGCAATTACAGGTTGCGCAGATACGTTTGATAGTGAAAGAGCAAGATCGCGGTCTCTTGGGGAGGAGACATCGATGAAAGCGAATTCAGAAAAAACTAAGCAGAGTAAAAAAGCGACGCGCCGCGTACTGGCAGGCGTTTTGTGCGGAGCCTCCGTGTTGAGCCTGGTACTGTCGCTCGTCATGCCTCCGATCTCCCAGGCCATTGCCAACGATGCCCAGATGGTTTCTACCGAGAAAACTGTGATGGGGGGGGGTTCCTCCAGTGAGTCTACTGATGTAGACAACACCAACAACGGGGATACCGAAAGGCAGGATAACAACGACGTCAAGAATGACGAAGCCTCTGGGGACGCTGGTGCGGCGAGCCTGTTGCCCGATGACGCAGGGGTTGAGGATGCTGTACAGCCTGCGGATGACAGTGCTAATGATGAGGGCGATATTGCTCTAGCTGTGGAAGACGCGGACGGATATACGCAGATTAATACAGCGCAGGACCTCTACGATTACCTTCAAAAAGATAAAAAAACCGGCAAGTTTCGCCTGAATGCCGATGTCGAGTATGCAAGTGACATTACGTTGGGCGCAGGTGAGGTGACCTTAGATTTAAATGGTCACAAGATTAAGCATAATGGTACCGAATCAGGTCGCAACAACATGTCCATGTTCAATGTGCCCGAGGGTGCGACGCTCACGATTGAGGATCTGCAGCAGGCGGCTGATAACAAGTTCGAGCAGGGTGGCGACAAAAACGGCAACCTTGCTAAGCTCGATTACGACGGCACAACGCCCAGTAAGCTCACATACTACGTGACTGAGTCGACTTCGAGTGACACTGCTACTACCGAGACCCTTTTTAGGCACGAGGTTGACATCAATGGCGCCATCGTGGGCACCACTACTGGCTCCACAATGAATCTCATCGACGTCTATGCGGGTGGTACGTTTAACCTTCAGAGCGGCGTACTGACCACGGCTCAGGGCGCAAATGTTCGCCACCTGATTTATGCCGAGAACGGCTCTAACGTCACCATGAGTGGCGGATACGTTTGTGGTGCTTCTGTGGGCAGAGATGGTGCTGGTGCTGGAATTGCTGTCATTGGCAACTCAACCCTGGAGATCTCTGACGGCGTAATCGCTGGTAACTATGCCCCCAGTGGCGGCGGCGTTTATGCCATGAATTCTACGGTAAACATGGTTGGCGGTATTATCTCCGGCAACGGTACAAATAGTTATCAAAGAGGTTATGGCGCGGGAATTTGTGCTGTGGACTCTATGGTGACCATTACGAATGGTCACATCACCAATAACAAATATCAGTTCTACCAGGACGCTGAGAATGACTGGGGGCATCTCGGTTTCGGTTGTCACGGTGGTGGCGGCATTGCTGCCTTTAGCTCCACTGAAGGACAGAAAAAAGGCGGTCTGGTTATTAGCGGCGGCTACATCACGGGCAACTACTCTGCCGAGGCTGGCGGCGGCGTTTATGCTGGCGCTTGGAATAAACCTCTTTCCGGGTTTGCGTTTTATGGTGGAATCATCGCCAGCAATGTGGCGCAAAACTCAGAGGGTGGCGGCATCCGTATCGCTGCGCCTACAGTTGGCGAATTTAATGTGAGCGGCAAGAAAGCCTACATCACTAACAATACGACCAATACTACCAACGACTGGGGCGGCGGTGGCGTATTCGTCCAGGGCAGCAGCGACAACAACGTTCAGCCGGCAAGCCTCGGGATATATAACGCGCTGATTACCAACAATCATGCCAATGGCTTTGGCGGCGGGTTTGCCGCTTGCCCGACTGGTAAGACTGCCATTACCGATACCAATGGCATCGCGATTTTCGGTAATTCTGACGGTAATTCTGGCGGTGGTTATAACCGATCGGGCGGCACTAACGGCAAGAACGAGGACCGGGATGCCGACCCGAACGGGAACGGCGGCGAAATAACCCCAGATTTTATAAGTGCCGGTCATAAGGACCTTTTCCTAGTTCACGACTCTAACAATTCTGAAAATAATCCGTATATCGCAGCCGTAACTGGCCAGATGCTTGGTGGCGGAGCTGCCAATTGGTCGGGCACGATCGACGACAATACGTCAACGTCTATCGGCAAGTACGAGGGCGCTCAGGCTAAGTACTTGATTGGCCTTAAATCTGATCCGATTAAGGAGGATAAGGATGCCGCTACCGCGGCTGCGACCCTCTACATCACGGGCAACAAATCCAACATCCACGGTGGCGGCATCATGACCAACGGCGACGTTGTCGCCGGCTCCACCCAAGAGGTCAAGGTTTACCCCAAGATGAAGCTCAATGGCACCAAGGTGCTGACGGGCCGCACGCTTGGTACGGGAGAATTTAAGTTCCAGCTCTTGAAGCCGGGCAAGGATGGTAAGGCCCCTAGCTTTAATGATGGCAAATTGCAGCTCAATGACTGCTCGGTGGTCGATACGGTGGAAAACGATGAGAAAGGAATTTTCACCTTTGACCTGGGTGAAGTCTATGCCGACGCCGACCTTGTTTACTACTTGGTAGAGGTTCCGGGCACGGACAAGGACGTGACTTACGACAAGACTATCTACAAGATAGATCCTACGGTCGTAAAGGATGAACGCAAGTCGCATGAAGTGCTTGATATCCGATACACGTATTACAAGGTCAATAGTGTGGTGATTACTACAATCGCCGCTAATGGTGCTACGTCTGATACTACGGTTAATCCAACAACCGTAGGTGACGTTGCAAGCGTCGAGCTAACAAAATCAACGACTTTCACCAACGCATACACCAAGTACGATTCGAAGGGCTCCTGGACTCCCAAGGCGACTAAGGTCGTTGAGGGTGGCGAGATGAAGAAGTTTACGCTCGAGTTTGCGGATAACGAGAACTTTACGGACGACAGCGTCAAGACCGTCTCGACCACTGCCGGTGGCGACAATCCTCAGACCCAGGACTTCCCCACGATTAATTACACGCTTGACAGCTTGAAGCAGAGTGAGACTGATGTTCCGGGCCGTGGCGCTTCCAAGACCTTCACGTACTATATGCGCGAGAAGAACGATAGCTCGATTTTCTCGCATTACAAGTTCGATAATTCGGTCTACAAGTTCACGGTTGTTGCAAAGGACAATAACAATGGGAACATCAGCTGTAAGGTGACCTACATGAGGGGGACCTTTGACGGCGGTAAGTGGGTAAGCGCCGAGAACGAGGGCCACGAGTTTCCCGAGTCCACCCCCACCTTCACCAATACCTACTCCACCTCTTTGCCCCTTTCTGGTATGTCGGGCGTCACTCTGACGTACCTTGCCGGCGCGGCGGTGCTTTGCGCTGCTGCGGCCTGGATGCACATTCGTCGCAAGGCGAATGCGAAGGGAGGTGGGCGTCGTGAATAAGAAGTTTAGCTCCTTCCCGATCTTGTTTGCGCTGCTTGCCCTCCTGATCGGCACCTGCGCGGTTGTGTTCCCCGCTTCCGCGCAGGCCGCGCCGAACTCGACCGGTTCCATCACGGTGAGCGGCACCGTGGCGAGCAGCTACGACACCTACCAGATTTTTAGCGCCAACGTCGTCGACGGCGACAGCGACGCTAAGATCGCCACCGAGCTCGCCTGGGCAAGCGACGCCGTGCGCGACGCCGCGCTGCCTGTGCTGCACAGCGCCGGTATGCCCAATTCCCAGACCACCGCGCAGGAAGCTGCCGAGTGGCTCAACACCGATACCCACCTTACGAGCGCGCTGAGCGCACAGCTCGCTCGTTCCCTTCAGAGCTCTGACGTCGAGTCCGTGGCCCTTAACGCGGGCACGACGGCCGAGCTGCCCTGCGGCTACTGGCTCATCGTCGCCGACGACGACGCCATCGCCCAGAACGAGGCCGGCACCGCGCCGATCATGGCCTTGGTCGGCGGTAGCGCCGTCACCGTCAAGCCCAAGGCCGCGACCCCCAAGGTCGCCAAGCACGTGCTGGAGGACGGCACCGCCGCCTGGCAGAAGGCCGCCGACGCCACGGTCGCCGACGACCTGTACTGGCGCCTCTCTGCCACGGTCCCGGCGGGGCTCACGGCCTACGACACCTACGCGGTGCAGTTCGTCGACACCATGGGCGCGGGGCTCGACCCCTCCAAGGTGGCTGCGAGCATACATGTTTACGTGGCGGCGGGCGCGGACGGTGGCTTCGACGCCGTTTCGGCCGACAAGGACGGCCGCGCCGGCACCGAGCCCGCGAAGGGCTGGACCGACATCACGGCCCAGTGCGCCACCAAGGTAGCGGCCGACGGCAAGAGCTTCACCGTACGCACCGGAGACCTCATCGCCGCGCTCGGCGGGGCCGACGCCTTCACCGCGGGCGCCCGCGTGGTCGCCGTGTACAACGCGCCACTCAACAGCGCGTGCAACCACGGCATTGCCAAGGGCAACCCCAACGAGGTCTACCTGCGCTACCCGCGCTCCCCCTTTGCCGACCAGTCCGGCGACGCCGGCTTCACCCGCACGCCGAGCGACGACGCGTGCGCCTACACCTGGGATCTCGCGCTCACCAAGCGCGGCAGCGACGGCGACAAGCCGCTTGCCGGGGCGGTCCTGAGCATCGCCGACGACCGCGGTCGCACGCTAGCGACCGACGGCACGTGGGATGCGGAGGGCAAGGCCACCGTCACCACGGGCGAGGACGGCCGCGTGACCGTCTCGGGCGTGGACTCGGGCAAGCTGGAGGTTCGCGAGCTCAAGGCGCCCAAGGGCTACACCGCCTTTGAGGGCACGCGCTCTGTGACGGTCAAGGCCGAGGGCCTGGACGTCGACCAGGTGGCCGCTGCCAAGCCCAAGCTCACCATCACGGCCGAGTCGCCCCTGCGCGCCGACAGCGCGGACGGGTCGACGGGCAGCCTGGAGGCGTCGCTCATCAACACGCCCACCGGCACACCCCCTAGCATTATCACCGGAGGCTTTATGCCCTCGACTGGCGATATGGCAATGTACGCCGCGGCCGCCGCAGCGGTCGCCGGAGCCGCGCTCATCGTGGTCGCGCTCCTGGTCAAGCGGGGAGGTGGCAGCCATAAAGAGTAGCTGGCAGCCCCACAGAGAGCGGGGCGAGACGTAGCGAAGTAGATGCTAAGACACAGACAGATGATGACCGATCGAATGAGAACCAACTGGAAAACGGAGGAAAAGAAGATGAGCATGAGCAAGAACATCGCACGCCTGGCAGTAACCGCCGGCCTCACAGCAGCGCTGAGCTTCGGCGGAGTCATGGCCCCGGTTACCATGGCGTTTGCTGCGGTCACGCCGACGGTGGCCACGTTCGGCAATGTAAAGATTGACGAGAAGACCTATAAGGACACAACCTTTAAGGGCATCCAGATTTTCAAGGCAAAGGTTACGCAGAATTATGATGGAAGTGCCTGGTCTGGCGATAAGATCCTTTCCGATATTGATTGGGCGTCGCCTGATGTTATGAATGTTGTGACTGATGCATTTGCTGGCGTCGCGAAGGCTCCTGATGCGAATGCAGGCGCTCAGGCTTGGGCCAAGTACATTAAAGATAATGCCGGTGATAATGTTGGCCAGACTGCCAAGGTTGACGCTGGCTCCACGTTGGATAAGATTGCTGCCGCACTTGAGGGTTCGACTCTAACCTGGACAAACCCAGGCGATTCCAGCAAGGGAGACTTTAAGGCTTTAAACACCGGCTATTGGCTCTTTGTGACTGCAAATGTTGGTTCGACCCCATCTAGCGATTCGGCCAACGGCAATACCGACGCCTATACCTCGCCAATCTTCACTGTCGTCGGTGGTGAAGATGTAAAGGCGGAGCCCAAGAAGGACGTCCCCAACGTGACCAAGGCCGTCAAGGATGACAAGAACGGCAAGTTTGTTACGGACAATAGCAAGGACGTTTTCAGTGCTCCCAACAAGTCCGCCGACTCTGCCTCTGAGCAGCCGATTGATTATCAGCTTGCCGGCACTGTTGCTAGCAACATCAATACGTACACTAAGTACAGCTATGCTTTTACCGACGAGCTTCCTTCTACGATGGTGCCGGTATGCGGCGAGAACGGTAAGCCGGTCGTTAAGGTCAAAATTGGCGATACGGTCGTAGCGGACAGTTGTTATACAGTGAACTATCCTTCTGAGGAAAGCAACAATAAACTCACTGTCTCTTTCGATAATCTCAAAGAAGTAAAGAATGAGGCCGGTGAGCCCATTGTCGTTGGCGGTAATTCAAAGGTCTATGTGAACTACCAGGCAAAACTTGTTGCTAGCAAGATTAACGAGAACATTCTCGGTAAGGCCCAGACAAACACGGTAAAACTGACCTATTCCAACAACCCGCACACCGACGGTACCGGCACTACGGTTACGCATCCTGCCTACGACTACACCTACGGCATCGACGTCACCAAGGTTGGTAACGACAAGGATGAGACTGGCAAGCACAAGACCCTCGAAGGCGTTCAGTTCACGCTACAGGAGAAAGACTCCAGCGAATTTATCAAGGCCGACGGTACCACGACGTCAACTAAGGATAATGCAATTCTGACAACTGACAGCAACGGCAAGATTAACGTTGTCGGTCTCGACGAGGGCACCTACGTTCTCACAGAGGTTACGCCCGCCCCTGGCTACAACAACTCCGCGGCAAACGGCGTGACCTTTACTATCAGCCGCACGCTCAATCAGGCTGGCGATGATGTTACCCCTAGTGCGGATTCTGCAATCCAGGCAGCAAGTGGTGTTGTGAAGGGAAATTCGGCTACCGCGTCTACCGGCAAACTCAGCTTTACCATTGTCGACCAGAAGGGTTCCGGCCTCCCCCTCACCGGTCTTAACGGCGTGACCTTCACTTGGATCGCTGGTGGCGCGGTGCTGTGCATCGGCGTGGCGCACCTCATCCGCAGCCGTAAGCAGGCTGAGGAGTCCGAGCAGGAGTAACGCTCGCTCACCCATCCCTGCGGCAGGTGGGATGTGATGGCCATGAGACTTGCGGACACTTTTCTCGTCCATCGACGTTCTTGCTTCGCCATTTTCTTTTCGGGGCAGACTCCACACTGGAGTCTGCCCCGTTCTTTTTGGACAACACAGGCAGCCTCCACCGTCCGGTGCGGACTCATCCGTCATCGCGTTTCTTGACTCGTATGAGATTCGGTTTAAGGTCCGTAGGCGCACGCGCGGTGCGGACGGTGGAAGGCATTTGCGCCGCAACAAGCGCAAATAAGAATGCCCGGGGGTCGGATCCCGGGCATTTAACAAAAGCTGAAAACTAGGCCGCCCGCGCTCCCAAACATTTACGCGGGGTGCGTCGTTTTCTATTGATATTGTATCCCGAATCGCCCCGCCGATCCGGGACATTTTGAAAACTCAAATGCGGGCTTAGGTACGAACGGAATCTCTTTAATTCCGAAAATTATGTATAATTCCAATACCAACTGGAATCAAACGAAAACGATGGAAATGAACGAAGCGCTAATCTACTTACAAGAAGCACTAGGCCTCTCCGCCAAGGCCAAAGTTTGGCCTGGATCCGCACGCTTGCCGCTGCATCTGCGTGCGATTGAGGTCCGCGTTGTTGACGCAAACGGTTTTTCGTTTTTGCTTGCAAGTTTGCCTACTGGCGTCGGGCTTCCCGAGGCTAAGAGGGTCTATAGTCAGCTAGCCTTGCGTGCGGAGACTCCTGTTGTCGTTTCGTTTCCTGATGCCGATGCACGTCAGCGCAAAGCATTGGTCGCACAAGGGATTCCCTTTGTCTGTCCCGGTAGACAGGCTTTTCTTCCATTTATGGGCACAGCTTGCACGGAGAGGGGCGGTGCCCGGTTTCGCAATCACGCGACCAAGATGTCGCCCAACGCGCAGGCTGCCGCAATCTGGGGAGCAGCCCAGGAGCCATATCGTCCCTATGACCTTTGTCGTGCGCTTGGGATTTCGGCAAGCCGCGCGAGTGAGGCCATAACCGAGCTTGTTGACAGGGGGCTCGCGAAGCGCGAGCGTCGCGAGCGACGTGTCGTTGTGTTCCCTGTTGCCGTTGATCTTCTGCTCAGCGAGCACATGGCAGAGCTCTCCTCGCCAGTCTCGAAGGTCTGTTTTGCAAGGAAGACGCCGCAGATCGACTATCTTGTAGACGCCGGGGAGACGGCGCTCGCTGCGCGTTCGATGCTCGCTGCGCCGGGCATGGAACAAAAGGCCGTCTTAAGAAGTGCATGGCGTCAACTGAGCGACCTCGAAGTCGCAGATGGGGAGCTGCCGGATAACGAAACGGCGATGATCCAAGTGTGGCGCTATGCACCCGTGTTTGCCGGCTCCTCCCGTGTCGACAACATATCGCTTGCGCTATCTTTGGCGGCAATCGACGATGAGCGAATTCAGCTCGAAGTCGATCGCATGTTTGGAAAGGAATATCCATGGCAAGAAGCGCTGTAGAAGGTCTCCAAGAATTTCAGCAGCATATGCAAGAAGCTGCAGGATCATATGCCCTTATCGGCGGCACGGCATGCGACATTTTGCTCGCGGAGGCGGGGCTTTCATTCAGGGCGACTCACGATTTTGATGTGGTAATTGTCGCCGATGACCGGTTGCCTCAGACGGCAGAAGCCATATGGACTTTGGTGCGTGATGGCGGTTACCGCTGCGGCTGGGGCGAAGGTAAAGGCTCATGTTTTTATCGGTTTACAGAGCCAAAGAGGCCGGGTTACCCCCATATGATCGAGCTCTTCGCGAAGTGCCCCGACTTTCTAAAGGGTCGTGAGGGGATTGATGTGGCGCCAACTCACGTTGATGAAAACATAAGCAGTCTTTCGGCAATTTTGTTAGACGATGCTTACTACAGCTTGTTCCTTCAGGGAATTCGGACCGTAGGCGGCGTTTCGGTCCTGGGCACGGAATACATTGTCCCGTTCAAAGCGAAGGCGTATCTCGACCTAAAAGCTAGAAGGGAAGCGGGGGAGAACGTTGATTCGAGGAAGGTAAAAAAGCATAAACGCGATGCGCTGAGGCTTGCTCAGCTGCTTGGCGAGTCGGAAGGCGTCGACCTGCGCGGAGAACTGAAGGACGATATGCTTGCGTTTGTTAAAGATTGTGAGGTGGGCGACGTCAATCTGAAACAGATTGGGGTTGCGGGCGTAACGATGGCGCAGTTGCTCGAGACGATGAAAGCAACATATGGCTTGATTGGTTGAGTGGAGTTACGTGGCCCGGACAGTGTAGTCTAGCTGCGTTGTCCGGCGCATGGGCTCGCTAATCGGCTATTATTTGTTTAGACAACCTGAGCTGTAGAGGAGTGACCGGCGATGGTGCAGGGCGCCAAACATATGAAGAGCAATAACACCGCGGCAAACGGTGGCTCAAGCCCCCAGCCCAAACCTCGACCAAAGCCTAAGCGTCGTCGCAAACGGCTGCCGCGCTGGGCCGACCGGCTCATCACTATCGTCATCATCCTTATTGGCGTGGGTCTTATGAGCTGGCCGTGGATCTTGGACCGGCTCGAGGCCTCGGGCGTTTTCAACCAGATCATCACCGTGTCCAGCACGGTGGACGCGCTCTCCGAAGAGGAGCGCGAGCGCATCCTGCTCCAGGCGCGCTCCTTTAACGAGCAGCTGGCGGGCGAGGCCACCGAGCTTCCCGCCGACCAGATCGAGCCCTACGCCCAGCAGCTCATCTTTGACCGCGACCCCATGATGAGCTGGGTCGAAATCCCCTCCATCGACGTGAGCATGCCCATCTACCACGGCACGAGCGAAGAAGTCCTTATGGCGGGCGTCGGCCACCTGGAGGGTACGAGCCTGCCGGTGGGCGGCACCTCGACGCATTGCGTGCTCACCGCGCACTCGGGCATGCGCAACCTGAGCATGTTCGACGACATCCACTCGCTGGAGCCCGGCGACCTGGTGCTGCTGCACACCATGAACAAGACGCTCGCCTACAAGATGGTGGACTCCGAGGTGGTGCTGCCCGAGGAGATGGAGTCGCTGACCATCGAGCCCGGTGCCGACAAGGTGACGCTCGTCACCTGCACGCCCTACGGCGTGAACGACCATCGCCTGCTGGTGCATTGCGTACGCACCAAGTACAGCAAGAAGGACGTCGACAAGCAAAAGTCGCTGGCCGGCCGCCACTGGGGCAAGCGCGAGTTTGCCGTGCTTATCGTGGTCGTGGCCATTGTGCTGTTGCTGCTGGACATCGTGATCCACGCGGTCCGTAAGCGCCGCAAGGCCAAGGCCTCGGCATAAGACATCGTCCAGAACCACCACAATGGGGACAGGCATCTTTGTGGTGGTCGGGGGCTTCCAAACCATCACAACATTCGATGAAAATCTCGATTTTGACGATAAACGTCGAATGTTGTGATGCTTTTCGCTGCGGGCGGGACGGTTTTCGCTATGGACGGTGCGGTTTCGCTGCAGAACCGCAAGCCCGCCGCCTGTCAACCGCCGCCCTCGTTACGTTTTCGCTGCATTTGGGTAAAGCACCTGCTCCAAGCGGCGTTGCCTTGTATACTAGAGCGGTTTATCTGTTATGCGGAAGGGAGCGCCTATGGCACTCAGCGAGAAAGACGTGCGCGGCATCGCCGAGTACGCAAAGATCGCACTGACCGATGACGAGCTCACCCAGATGACGTCCTACATGAACGACGCCGTCCAGATGCTCGAGCCCGTCTTGCAATATGACTTGCCCGACGTGGAGCCCACGTTCCATCCCATCGGAAGCCTGTCCAACGTGATGGGCGACGACCTGCGCGAGCCCGAGCGCGATCTGCCGCTCGACGTCGCGCTCGAAAACGCCGGCAGCGCGCGCGACCGCTACTTCCGCGTGCCGTCCATTTTGGGAGAGGGGGAGAGCGAGTAATGGCTCAGAGCTTCGATTCCCTTACCGCCGCCCAGATCGCTGTGGGCGTTGCCGCCGGCGACTTTACCGCTACCGAGGTGGCCCAGGCCTCCCTTGCTGCCATCGAGGCGCGCGAGGGCGGGGTCCAGGCATTCCTGCAGGTGGCGCCCGAGCTTGCGCTCGAGGCCGCCGCGCGCGTGGATGCCGACCGCGCCGCAGGCAAGCCGCTGCCCCCGCTCGCGGGCGTGCCGCTGGCCATCAAGGACAACATGAACCTCGTGGGCACGCGCACCACCTGTGCTTCCCGCATGCTCGAGGACTACCAGAGCGTCTACACCGCCACCTGCGTCCAGCGCATGCTCGACGCCGGCTGCCTGCCCATGGGCAAGGCCAACATGGACGAGTTTGCCTTTGGCAGCTCCACCGAGAGCTCGGCGTTCCACCGCACCAACAACCCTTGGGATACCGAGCGCGTGCCCGGCGGCTCCTCGGGTGGCTCCGCTGCAGCTGTCGCCGCGGGCGAGGTCGCGCTCTCGCTGGGCTCGGACACCGGCGGCTCCATTCGCCAGCCGGCATCACTGTGCGGCGTGGTGGGCTTTAAGCCCACGTATGGCGCCGTGAGCCGTTACGGCGTGGTTGCCTTTGGCTCGTCGCTCGACCAGGTGGGCCCCTTTGGCCGTACGGTCGAGGATGTCGCGCTGGCCATGAACGCGCTTACCGGCGCGGGCCACGATCCGTACGACTGCACCAGTCAGGATTGCGCCGTCGACTTTACCGAGCATCTCAACGACAGCATCGAGGGCAAGCGCGTGGGCATTATCCCCGCGTTTATGGAGGCCGAGGGCCTGACGCCCGAGGTCAAGGCCGCTGTTCAGCGCGCTGCCCAGGAGCTGCAGAACCAGGGCGCCGAGTTGGTCGAGGTCGACCTGCCGCACCTGGACGCCGCCATCGCCGCCTACTACGTCATCGGCCCGGCCGAGGCGTTCTCCAACCTGGCTCGCTTCGACGGCATTCGCTACGGCTATCAGGAGGAGGGCTGCGCCAACCTGTCCGACCAAAGCTCGCTCTCGCGCGCCCACGGCTTTGGCGCCGAGGCCAAGCGCCGTCAGATGCTCGGCGCCTACCTGCTGAGCTCGGGCGTGTACGACAAGTACTACTACGCTGCGCAAAAGGCCCGCACGCTCATCACGCAGGACTACGACGCCGCGTATGCCAAGGTGGACACCATCCTCATGCCCGCCTCGCCGCGCACGGCCTTTAAGTTTGGCGAGATCAGCGACCCCACGCAGATGTACCTCTCCGACCTGTACACCATCTCGCTCAACATTTGCGGCAACGTTGGCATCTCGGTGCCGCTGGGCCTGGGCGAGGATACTCAGCTGCCCGTTTCTGCCCAGCTGGTTGGTCCGGCGTTTAAGGACCGTCAGCTGCTCACGTTTGCCCGCGCCCTGGAGCGCGGCTTTGCCGATGCCGCTACGGGTGCGCCCGCGCTTTCCGTCGCGCCCGATTTTGCCGGGAAGGGAGGCGAGCTGTAATGAAGGAGCTTTCCGAGGTCCTGCAGGATTGGGAGGCCGTGATCGGCCTGGAGATCCATACCGAGCTCACCGCACTCGATACCAAGATGTTCTGCAACTGCAAGCTCAGCCACGATGACGAGCCCAACGCCAACGTGTGCCCGGTGTGCCTGGGCCTGCCCGGAGCCCTGCCGGTGCCCAACAAGCGCGCCATCGAGAGCATCGTCAAGGCCGGTCTCGCTACCAACTGCGAGATTCAGCGCCACTCGATGTTCTACCGCAAGCACTACTTCTATCCCGATATGGCCAAGAACTTCCAGACCACGCAGGGTCCGGTCGCCTTTGCCATGTACGGTCACCTGGACCTGGACGTGACCGGTCGCGGTGCCGCCGAGCGCCCCGACTGCGCGTTTGGTGAGGCCGAGGCCCAGAGCCTGGCGAGCGCTTCGGCCAACGCCGAGGGCCTGTCCACGTCCATGACGTCGACCATGCGCGAAGGCAATCAGCGCGCCGGCCACCTAGCCAGCTATGACGCGTCCAACCTGCAGATGCCCGAGCGTCGCGAGGACGGTTCCTACACGGTGCCTATCCGCATCTTGCGTATCCATATGGAGGAGGATGCCGCCAAGATGGTTCACGTGGGTGGCGCCGAGGGTCGCATTACCGCCGCGGCCGAGTCGCTCGTCGACTACAACCGCTGCGGCACGCCGCTGATTGAGCTTGTCACCGAGCCCGACCTGCGCACGCCCGAGGAGGCTCGCCTGTTTATGGAGAAGCTCCGTCGCATCTTTGTGACGCTGGGCATTTCGGACTGCTCCATGGAGAAGGGTTCCATGCGCTGCGACGGCAACGTGTCGCTGCGCCGCCGCGGCGAGACCAAGCTGGGCACCAAGACCGAGCTCAAGAACCTCAACTCGTTTAAGAGCCTGCATGACGGCCTTGCCTACGAGATCTGCCGTCAGGCCGAGGTGCTCGAGGAGGGCGGCATTATCTACCAGGAGACCCGCCACTGGGAGCCCAGCCGCAAGCGTACCGTGGTCATGCGCGTGAAGGAGACGGCCGACGACTATCGCCTGTTCCCCGATCCCGACCTGGCGCCGTTCGATCTGGACGACGAGTTCATCGACCGCTGCCGTGGCGAGATCCCCGAGCTGCCCGATGCCAAGCGTGCCCGTTTTGAGGCCGACTTTGGCATTAAGACGGCCGACGCCGAGCAGATTGCTGGCGACCCCGAGTTTGCCGACTTCTTTGAGGCCGCCGCTGCCGGTATGGCTGGCAAAGAGGCCCAGACGGTTGCAAACTTGCTGGTGAACGAGATGATCGCCTACCTTAAGGGTGCAGGCGTTTCACTAGCCGAGTCCGGCATTGCGCCGGCTCAGGTGGCAGCCCTTGCCAAGCTGCTGGCGACCGATGCCATCAGCTCCAACCAGGCGCACGAGGTCTTTGAGGCCATGGCCCAGACCGGCGACAATCCCAACAAGATCGTCGACGAGCGTGGCATGCGTCAGGTGAGCGATGCCGGCGCGCTGCAGCCGATCGTGGACGAGGTGCTTGCAAACTGTGCCGATCAGGCGCAGCAGTATCGCGACGGCAACCAGAAGGTCATTGGCTTTTTGGTGGGCCAGTGCATGAAGGCGAGCCGCGGCAAGGGCAATCCGAAGCTCTTCAACGAGTTGCTGAGAACGTCGCTCTCGTAAGCGGGAACCCGGGAGCCCCGGCAGGGCGGGTGCTTCCTCAAAATTTCGAACAGTCCTGCGCAAGACGAAGGCCACATTAAGTGGCCTTCTTTGCGTGCGGAACTCATTTTGAGGAAGCACCCGCCCTGCCGGGGCTCCCGGGTTCTGTGACGACTCGGCCGTTCGGGTCAGGTGGGGCTGAATGGAATTTGGTGAATGAGGGCGCCGTTGGCGCGTCCATTTTTGTGCGGGTGACAAAGGGACTGTCCCTTTGTCACATTGCAATAAATGTGATGAAAGTGTGGCGAAATGAGCTTAAAACTTCCGTAAATGTGATAAATGTCACGTTTTACCTAGGGTAAAATGTGGGAAATATCACGTTTACGGAAGTTTCTTTGCGGGAGGTTCGGTCATGCAGCGAGATATCATTGCCAAGCTTAACGCTTGGAAAGCGTCAGAATATCGTAAGCCGCTTATCCTTAAGGGGGCGCGCCAGGTTGGAAAGACGTGGGCGCTTAAGGAGTTCGGCCGAACCTCGTACCTCAATTTTGTGTATCTGACGCTCGAGGAACCGTCACCTGGGGTACAGAGCGAGTACGCTCAGTTTTTCGAAGGTACGCGCGATCCTCGGCGGATCATCTCAAACCTTTCCCTGGCATTTGGACAGCCTATCGATCCCGGCGAGACGCTGCTTATTATTGATGAGATCCAGGATTGTCCTTCTGCAGTCGGCGCCCTTAAATACTTCTGTGACGAGGCCCCCGAGTATCACGTCGCATGCGCAGGGTCTTTGTTGGGCGTTCGCTTGTCCCGTGAGACCAGCGCTTTTCCGGTGGGAAAGGTCGAGTTCATGGAGATGCACCCTATGAGCTTTTCCGAGTTTCTGAAAGCCGAGGGCGCTGCAAACTACGACGAATACCTTGGCGGCCTGGATCAGATCGAGACAGTGCCCGATTTCTTCCATATCCGTCTCGTCGAGCATCTTCGTCGTTATTTTGCATGTGGCGGCATGCCAGAGGCTCTTGGTCGGTGGGTGGAGACGGGCGATATCGTTCAGGTCGATAAGGTGTTGTCCGATCTCTTGGATTCCTACGAGCGCGATTTTGCCAAGCATGGTGGCCGTGCGCAGTTCGCCAAGCTTTCACAAATATGGAACTCGATTCCAGCTCAGTTGGCGCGCGAGAACAAAAAGTTCGTTTGGGGTGCGGTGCGCGAGGGGGCTCGTGCTCGAGAATACGAGGATGCTCTGGAATGGCTTGCCGATGCTGGGCTCATCACGGCGGTTCGCCTTAATGCTGCCGGTGGTGTGCCGCTCTCTGCGTACGATGACCTCAAGGCATTTAAGGTCTACTGTCTTGATGTCGGCTTGCTGCGTCGCATGGCAAGGCTGGATGCGTCCGCTTTTGCCATCTCGGATGCGCTATTTTCGGAGTTCAAAGGTTCGTTCGCCGAGAACTATGTGCTTCAGGCATTACTTTCACAGTTAGATGCTGCTCCGCGTTATTGGACAAACGAGAAGCCGAAGCACGAAGTCGATTTTTTGATTCAAGTCGGAAACGAAATCGTTCCCGTCGAGGTCAAATCGGGAGAGGTCGTTCATTCCAAGAGCCTTAAGTACTATGCCGACAAGCATGCGGAGACGACTCCATTGAGGGTCCGCTACTCACTTAAGAACCTAAAGCTCGACGACGGGGTGCTCAACATTCCGTTGTATTTGGCTGATCGATCTGTCCCTCTTATCAAAAAGGCGCTTGATTGTGCGCATCTTGACGTTTAGATCCTGGGTGAGCTGACGGGCGGCGGCTAATTAATCGCTCCGTTACGGCCAGGGAGCTTGGGCCTTAGCGATGCTTGCTTCGCCAAGTGGTGGGGGTGGTGCCGGTGTGTTGCTTGAAGGCTTGGGCGAAGGCGGCCTGCTGAGGGTAGCCTAGACGCTCTGCCACCTGCGCTATCGTGAGCGCGCTATCGGCCAAAAGGTCCTGTGCTCGCTCCATGCGGCGTCTGCGAATGTAGGCGCCCAGGGACTCGCCAGTTTGGGCCTTAAAGGTGGCGCATAGTTTGGAGCGGCTTGTGTAGAGCCTCTCGGCCACTTCGTTGACACCCACACGTCTGCCTTTGTCGAGCGCGCGCTCAATCATTGCCGTTGCTTCTTCGGCAATGGTTATGCTGGCGCGTGTGTCTGCCGCCTGCCGCGCCTGCTTGTGGGCCGCGCGCGAACAGGCGAGCTCCGCGACCATGGTCTCCACGATGCCCTGCATATAGACGTGTCCGCCTACGGTGCGGGCGCGTTCCTCGTTAATCCGGCGCAGCGTGTGGCAGATGGCAGACGTCGCTTCCTCGTGCCATGGCTCGGCAAACGCCTCAAAGATTCCCGTGAACTCGGTGGGATAGCGGTGCTCCAGTTCGTCAAAATATCCAGGCAAAAAGAGCACCGAGCACGAGTGATAGAGCTCCCCCGCAAACAGCGGGCTTAATTCCTCGCCACAGCTATCTTGGATAAAGCTGCAAACGGCATTGTTTGGCCACGGTCCATGCAAGGGTTTAAGGTTCGCGGGCGTTATGCCAGCCTCGGGCATGCACATGAGCGTGGGCATGCTGACTTCGCTCACACACGCGTACGGTTCGGGTGTGTATTCGGCCAGGTACATATCGTGCGTCGGGGTGATGAAATGCTCCATGACGATGCAGGCAGGGGAGAGGGGCATGATCCATGCGCGGCCGTGTGCCCGATCGTTTGCCACCTCGCCGGTAAAGACGGCGCCCTTGCCGGAAAGCTCCAGGCCAAACTGCTCAAACTGTGGTGCATAGAGCTCGGTAATGTCGGTCGCGGCCCGATGCATTTTCAAAAGCGTCCCCTTCCTTTGCGGAAACGTCCACGCCTGGCTCGATTGTGTGCCTTGGCTAACATATCAATGATAAGTTGATTAAGGTTAACTCTCAAGCCGTTAGAAAGGAACCTCATGGCAAAGGGATCAAAAAGGGAAGGCGGCGGTATCGGCGAGCTGCTTGCATATGCCGGCGACCGTAAATTCCTAACTTATTTGGGCATGGCGCTCTCGGCGCTCTCGCAGCTGCTGAGCTTTGGCCCGT
>URAD01000007.1 GCA_900545745.1 uncultured Collinsella sp. | reverse complement strand
CGCTGGCACGAAAGAGGCTGAAGGTCATCTACGCGATCATGCGGGACAGGGTGCCCTACGCCGCCTAGTCGAAGCGCTCCGAACAGATTGGAGCCCATCGGCCGAAAGGCCTGGCGTTAGCATGTCGCGATTCAATCTCGAAAACAGCATTGCCCAGTTGACAAAACTATAGGAACACCCCCCTGAACAGAATCGCCGTTATCGGTTGACGGTGCGGCGATTGCCGCCAGCGGCGACATGAGCGGCTGAGCGATGAGGCCCGCCGTCAAAACGGTTGCGACGGCGCGGTTAGCAACGCCCTTGACGTTGACGGCCTTAGCCCGAGGCTCAAAGTGTTGTGGACTGTAGTTTGCCATGGCTTTCTCCCTTTGACACGGATGTATCCATACGCTTCAAAATGTAGGAGCTGATTTTTGAATTCTGTTGCGCAACATTGGTCACCGGCGGATTTTTTGAAATTCGCGCTCTCGTGCTTCACAATTTCGTCACATATGTAGGAGCTGGTGCAGCATATTCTTGCGGGATCGAATTGAGCCTGTGATTTGCATTTGCTCCCGCGTCATCCGCCCTATCGGATTCCGCATCCAACAGACACCTCGCCCGCCACGGTGTAGAGTTAGGACAACGGGCGCGTTGCGCGGACCGCGCTGGAACGAGGTGGACATGGAACTCGACAAACAACAGATCAAGCGACTACGCGAACGCCATCACCGGCGCCACGGCATCCGCCCTGCTCATAGTGAGGCTGCCGAGCAGGCTGGTCGCTTTTTAAAGCGCGCGTTCAACATTCGCGAGGGACGCGCGCCCTATCACGTGATCCGCAAGCGTTTTGTAAACGGGGCGCGTCTGACTGGCTCCCACCTATGCATCCTCATCATCGCCATGCTGATCGCGAGCATCGGCCTCGATATCGATTCGGACATCGCCATCGTGGGCGCCATGCTCATCTGCCCGCTCATGGGCTCGGTCCTTGCCATGGCATACGGCATCGCCACGCTCGACCGCGAGATTACCGTCGAAGCCGTCGCCAGCCTTGCGCTGCAGATGGCCTTTTGCCTGGTCACGTCCACGCTGTACTTTAAGCTCTCGCCCCTTGGCACCACCACGGCCGCCATCATCGACAACTCGACACCCACCGTCTGGGACCTTACCGTCGCACTCGCAGGCGGCTTTGCAGGCGGGCTGGGCAACTCGCGCGACCAGGAACCCGCCACGCTCATCGCCGGCGTGGCCGTGGCGACCGCGCTCATGCCGCCCCTGTGCGCGGCGGGCTACGGCATCGCCATCGCAAGCGGGTCACTGTTTCTCTCGGCGCTTTATGAGTTTGGCATCAACGTGGTCTTTATCGCACTGGCTGCCGAAGCCGTGCTGCTTCTTTTGCGCGTGCCGCTCAAGCGCGACCTGAACGGCGACGGCATTGTGACCGCTGAGGAAGACGCCGAGGTCGACGAGCTGTCGCGCAAGGTGCGCCGCCGCATCATTGTGGGCACGACGATCTTTGCCATCCCCTGCATCGTCATGACAGCAGGCTCCATTGGCTCGGCGCAGGCCGGCGTGCAGGACGGCTACGGCGTCACCGAAACCACGCGCGAGCTTGCGGCGGTGCTGCCAGGCTTTAAGGATTACACCGTCGCCGTCGAGACCTCGGCCACCGAAGGGGACGAGGAAGGCATTGTAGAGCGCGAAATCGTCGCCCATGTGACGACAAGCGAGGCGCTTGGGGCACACGATCGCCGCGTCGCCCGCAAGCTCATCGACCTCAACGTGCCTGAACTCGACCGCGTGGAATTTGACGTGAAGTGATGCAGAGCGCAGCGCTACAGCTCGTACTTGTACACGCGGTAGATGTACTTCTCGGCTTCCATTTCGTAGGCGGCGATGGGCAGTCCATAGCGATCGTACTCGGCAAAGGTCTTGGCCTGGCCCGATGCCACGAGCATACTATTCGAATCGCCGACGCGCTGTGCGCTGCTCACGTAGCCCGAGAACGGCACTGCGATCTGGCCCACAAGCTCGTAGGCACGCGCGGTCTCGTCCACCGTAAAGACGCGCCCAAACGAATGCGTTCCCTTACTGTAGTCGGTCACCACCGCGGCGCCCAGCTGGCCCCAGTCGAACTTGGGATAGCTTTCGGCCGCACCAAAGTTGTTGTCGTACAGCAGCACCTGATAGCGAGCGGTTGCCGCCGTATCGGAGCTCGGCAGATAGGTCACACTGTGTTGGCCTGCGTTGAGCGAAAAATCGCCTTGGGCCTGCAGCAACTTGTCCTCAAAGCCCGAGCCGGCCCATTGCCACTCCTTTCTATTTCTGGGTCCATCTTCTCACTGTTGGCGGCCGAAAATGATCCGTTTTCCTCCGTCCCCGAGAGGTCATTTTTTAGTACTTGAAGAAGCCCTCGCCCGAGCTTTCGCCCAGCTTACCTTCGTCGAGCATTTTCTTGAGGACGGATGCCATGGCCTTAAAGTTGTAGGGCATCATCATCTTCTTGAGCAGCGGGCTCACCAGGCCCGGGACCTTCTGATATTGCATAACGATGTTGTACGCCGTCTGGATGCCCACGGTGTCGAATACGCGGAACGGACCCTTGGGGGCGCCGGTGCCACGCGTCCATGCGAGGTCGATGCTCTCGGGATCGCTCACGCCCGAGACGTACAGGTCAAGGCCCGAAAGCAGCCACGGCACCAGCATGGAATTGAGCAGGTAGCCGTTCTTTTCCTTGTTGACGGGCAGGGCAAGCATACGGATATCATTAGCAAAGTCGACGAGCTCATCGAAATAGCGCTTGTCGGTCTGGTCCTGAGCCATGACCTCGGTCATGTTGTTCTTCCAGATGGAATTGGCAAAGTGCAGCGACAGGTACTTCTCGGGGCGGCCGGTGTACTTGGCAAAGGTACTCGGCAGCAGCGTGGAGGAGTTGGTCACGATGACGGTCTTTTGCGGCAGAACCGGGGCGAGCTTCTTGTAGAAGTCGATCTTCGCCTGAGTGTCCTCAGCCATAGACTCGATGACCAGGTCGGCGTCGGCCACTGCCTTGGCAAGATCGAGCTCCAGCTTGAGTGTGGAGTAGGCACGCTCAACGGCGGCGAGCGCCGCTTCCTTGTCGAAGGGCTGGCCACTATCGGCGATACCGGCGCACCACTCACCCGTGCCGTCCGCCATGCCCTCGATAGCAGCGATGTACTCCTCGCGCACATGATCGATCTTGGGCTGGGTGCGGCCGATGCTGCCCTCGCTGCGCAGCCAAATCGTCACATCGAAGCCGCAGTAGGCAGCCTGAAAGGCAATCTGGCTTCCCAGCACGCCACCGCCGGCGACGCAAACGGTCTTGTAGCTCATGGGACGGTCCTCTCTTACGTAATTCCATAGATGTGTATTTATTCAACCGTAAGGAGGCCGCGAGCCGGGGGCGGGTTCTATAAACGGACGGTAATTTGCGGCGAACGGCTACATATGTTCATTATCTCAGGGTTCCATGTCCAACAAAAACGGGTGGTAGCTGGTACGACTACCACCCGTTTGTCTTATATCCGGCTCGAAGTAGGCCAGCTACTTCTTAATGCCGCGTCCCAGGCGCTTGGCGACCGATGCAACGGCCTCCTCGCTGGCCGGCCCGCAGCTCACGCAGCCGTCATGGGCACGCATCTGGCCAGTGACCTCGTCCATCGCGAGCGGCGCCACCTTCTCGAGCTTAAAGCCCTTACCGGCGCGCATGTTTTCCTTGGCCACGCTGATCATGAGCTTAATGCGGTTGAGCTGGTTGACCTCGGACGCACCGGGGTCGTAGTCCACCGCGACGATGTTGCTCTCGGGGTGCTGACGGCGCAGCTCCTTGATCACGGCCTTGCCCACCACGTGATTGGGCAGGCACGCAAAGGGCTGCGTGCAGATGATGTTGGGCGCACCGTGATCAATCAAGTCGAGCATCTCGGCCGTGAGCAACCAGCCCTCGCCCATGTTGTTGCACACCGATAGCACCGTACGGGCCTTGTCGGCCATGGTACCGATGCGCTCGGGTGCCTCAAAGCGGCGGGACTTCTCGAGCATTTCCTCCACCGGCGTACGCATCCAGTCCACAAGCTTAATAAGCGCTTGCATACCCGCGCGCGTAGTGGCAGAGCTTCCCAACTCGTCCTTCTGCAGCTCGGCGTTGCTCATGGAGTACAGGAAGAAGTCGAGCAGGCCCGGCACTACGGCCTCGCAGCCCTCGCGCTCGATGACATCGACCACGTGGTTGTTGGCTGTGGGATGGAACTTGACCAAGATCTCACCGACCACGCCCACGCGCGGCTTGGTACCCTCGCCCACGAGCGGCATGGTGTCGAACGCGCGGATGGCCTCACGGCACAGCTTGGTGTAGTTGTGCCTGTTGAACTTAGGCGCCAGCTTGCGGGCACGCGCCATGTATTCCTCGTAGAGTGCGTTGGCAGCACCGGGCGTGGCCTCGTACGGGCGGCAGCGGTAGAGCATCTGCATCATCACGTCACCAAAGAGCACCGCGTAGACTGCCTGCTTAAGCAGCGCCGGCGTAATCTTAAAGCCGGGGTTGTCCTCGCCGAGCGCCACAGCCGAAAGCGAGATCACCGGAATCTCGGGATGGCCGCTCTCGCGCAGGGCCTTGCGGATGAGTGCGATGTAGTTGGTGGCACGGCAGCCGCCGCCGGTCTGGCTGATAACCACGGCCGTCTTGGACAGGTCGTACCGACCGCTCTCGATGGCCTCCATGATCTGGCCCGTCACCAAAATGGACGGATAGCAGATGTCATTGTTCACATAGCGCAGGCCGGCCTCGACGGCATCGTGATCGGTCGAGGGCAGCAGCTCCAAGTTGTAGCCAGCACCACGGAACACCTCTTTGACCAGGTCAAAGTGGATCGGCGCCATCTGCGGGCACAGGATGGTGTAGCCCTCGTCGCGCATTTGCTCGGTAAAGGGCACTTTGGGCCATGCGGTCGAGGCGCTCTCACGCTGCGCCTCGAACGTGTACTTGCGGCTCGCGAACGCGGGGGCGTCCGTGGAGGGTGCCACCGGCGCAGCATCGCCCTGCTCGTAGGCCTCGCCCGCGGCCATGGCCTCGGCCAGGCGCTCGGCCTCCTGGTCCTTGAGCGCTGCCATGAGCGAGCGGATGCGGATGCGCGCGGCGCCCAAGTTGGACACCTCGTCGATCTTGAGCACGGTGTAGATCTTACCGCTGGCCTCCAGAATCTCCTGCACCTGGTCGGTGGTCAGGGCATCGAGACCGCAGCCGAAAGAGTTGAGCTGGATCAGGTCCAGATCGTTGCGCATCGTCACAAAACGGGCGACGGCGTACAGGCGGCTGTGGTACATCCACTGGTCGACCACGCGGATGGGACGCTCGGGCTTCACCAGGTGCGCAAGCGAATCCTCGGTAAAGACCGCAAAGCCAAAACTCGAGATAAGCTCGGGCAGGGCGTGGTTGATCTCGGGGTCGTTATGGTAAGGACGGCCGGCGAGCACAATGCCGTGGCCGCCGTGATCCTCGACCCACTTAAGAGCCTCCTCGCCCATGGTCTGGATATCCTCGTGGAAGCGCGCATCGGCCTCAAAGGCAGCGTTGACGGCGGCATCGACCTCGGAGCGCGTGATCTTGGGACCGCGCACGCGACCGCGACCGGCCTCAGCATCGGCCACACGGTCGACGGCGAGCACCTGATACAAGCGGCGCTTGAGCTCGGTCTTGTCGTGATAGGGCACAAACGGGTACAGGAACTCGATGTTCTGCTCGCGAATCTCGTCGATATTGAGCGCCAGCGCCGTGGGGTAGCTCATGACGATGGGGCAGTTGTAACAGTTGCCGGCAGTCGGGTCCTCTTTGCGCTCCCAGCGCACGCACGGCATCCAAATAAAGTCGACATCGCGGTCGATAAGGTTCATCACATGGCCGTGGCTCATCTTGGCCGGATAACACACGCTCTCGGACGGCATGGACTCGATGCCCGCCTGGTAGGTCTTCTTGCTCGACTGGTCGGACAGCTGCACGCTAAAGCCCAGGCGCGTAAAGAACGCATGCCAGAAGGGGTAGTTCTCGTACATGTTGAGTGCGCGCGGGATGCCGACGGTGCCGCGCGGGGCCTCGTCGGGACTCAGCACCTCGCGGTTAAAGAGCAGCTCGTTTTTCTTTTTGAAGAGGTTGGGGGCCTCGGTCTTCTGCTTTTTGTGGCCGGCGCCCTTCTCGCAGCGGTTGCCGGTAATGAAGCGTCTGCCGCCGCCAAAGTCGTTGACGGTGAGCTGGCAGTTGTTGGAGCAACGGCCGCAGCGGACATGCTTTTGCGTCACGGTGAGGTGCGCGATGTCCTCGGCTGAAAGGATGGTCGAGGTGCCATCGGCGCCGGCGCGATCGCGAGCGAGCAGGGCCGCACCATAGGCTCCCATGCAGCCGGCGATGTCGGGACGCACGGCATGAACGCCGGTGAGCTGCTCAAATGCGCGAAGCGTGGCGTCGGACATAAAGGTGCCGCCCTGGACGATCACCTGGCTGCCGATCTCCTTGGGGTCGCGCAGCTTAATGACCTTGAACAGGGCATTCTTGATGACGGAATAGGACAGGCCGGCCGCGATGTCGCCCACCGTGGCGCCTTCCTTTTGCGCCTGCTTGACGCGCGAGTTCATAAAGACCGTGCAGCGGCTACCCAGGTCGACGGGGGCCTTGGCATGGATAGCGGCATCGGCGAACGCGCGCACGTCCATGTTCATAGAGACGGCGAAGCTCTCGATAAAGCTGCCGCAGCCCGACGAGCAGGCCTCGTTGAGCATGATGTGCTCGATAACACCGTCCTTGACGCGCAGGCACTTCATGTCCTGACCGCCGATGTCCAGGATGAACTCGACGCCGGGCAGGAATGCCTTGGCGCCGCGCAGGTGCGCGACGGTCTCAATCTCGCCGGAGTCGGCCTTGAGGGCCTCGATGAGCAGCGCCTCGCCGTAGCCCGTGGTGGTCACGTGGCCGATGGTGCAGCCGGCGGGGATGTGGTTGTAGAAATCGGCCATGATGACCTTGGCCGTGCCAAGGATGTCGCCGTTGTTGTTACCGTACCAGGTGTGCAGCAGCTGGCCGTCCTCGCCCACGAGCGCGGCCTTCATGGTGGTGGAACCGGCGTCGATGCCAATGAACACGCGGCCGGTGTAGCCGTCGAGCTTGCCCTTGGGAACGACTTCCTGGTCGTGGCGGGTCTTGAACTCGGCAAAGTCCTCGTCGGTGGCAAAGAGCGGGTCCAGACGCTCGACCTCGGCACCCTGTGTGTCACCCAGGGCATCGATAGCCTCGATGAGCTGCGGGAACGTGCTGAGCTTGTTGGACTCATGCGCCATGGCGGCGCCGCTCGCCACAAACAGGTGGGCGTTTTGGGGCACAATGCGGTGCTCCTCGTCCAGGTTGAGCGTGAGGTAGAAGCGATGGCGCAGCTCGGAGAGATACTGCAGCGGGCCGCCCAAGAAGGCGACGTTACCGCGGATGGGACGGCCGCACGCCAGACCCGAGATGGTCTGGGTCACGACGGCCTGGAAGATGGAAGCGGCGACGTCCTCGGGACGGGCGCCTTCGTTGAGCAGCGGCTGCACGTCGGTCTTGGCAAAAACGCCGCAGCGGCTGGCGATGGGATAGATGGTGGTGGCGTTGGCCGCGAGTTCGTTAAGGCCGCTGGCGTCGGTGTGCAGCAGAGTGGCCATCTGGTCGATGAAGGCGCCCGTGCCGCCGGCGCAGGTGCCGTTCATGCGCTGCTCGATGCCGTTGTCGAAGTAGATGATCTTGGCGTCCTCGCCGCCCAACTCGATGGCGACATCGGTGGCCGGGATGAGGGTCTCGACGGCGCGCTTGCTGGCGATGACCTCCTGGACAAACTCCAGGTCGAGCCACTGGGACAGCAGCAGGCCGCCCGAGCCGGTAATGGCGCAGGTCATCTGGGCCGTCGGCAGCACGGTCGCAGCGCCCTCGAACAGGTCGCGGGCGCAGGCACGGACGTCGGTGTGGTGGCGCTGGTACTTGGCGTAGACGATCTGGTTGTCGTCGTTGAGCACGGCGAGCTTAACGGTGGTGGAGCCCACGTCGATGCCCAGGTGCAGGTTGCCGCGGGCGGCCTCGGGGTTGAAGATCGCGCCTTCGGGGGCCTGGGCGGCGGCTACGGGCTCAGCGGCGGTGGCGGGCTCGCTGACGACGGACGTCTCCCCTGCCACGTTCTTGGCATCGGCAACTGCCTCAGCAACTTTCTCGGCAGCCGCGGTCGCGGCCTTCTGCGCGGCGTCTGCCACGGCGGGCACGGCCTCGCGCGCGGCGGCGACCATACGGTCCTTAATGCCTTCGACGAGTTTGCTCATCTGTTTCTCCTCTTAGTTGTTGGACTCGATGGTTGCGGCGGCGTCGACCGCGTCCTCGAGCTGTAGATTCAATAGCTTCATGCCGTATTCCGGCACGTTGATATCGATGGGTTGGCCATACAGGTCGCCGGGGCGTACAAAGGCGATGACCGTCATGATGCGTGCCATGGTCTCGGGCGATTCGGAAAGGTCGCGCTCAAACCAACGCTGGATCATGCCGACTTCGGCGCTCACGACGTAGGTGACGTAGTAGTCAAAGAACGTGCCCAGCGCCAGGCCCAAAATGCCCGTCTGCGCACGCGGCACCACAGCCTCACGAGCGGTGTCGATGATCCTTTTAATGAAGGCCTGGTCGCCGCCCGGACCCAGCAGCGCACCGATTAAGTCGCGGTTGGCCGCAAGATAACGCAGCAGCTCAACCGAACCGGGTGCCGGCTCGAGCTCATCGATGTTGTGATAGAGGTCGGGCAGCTGAGCTGCGGTGATGAGCTCAATGCGCTCACGGATCTCGGCCAACAAGCCGTCCTCGATTTGATTGATAAAGTCGGGGATATCGCGGTAGTGCGAATAGAACGTGCGGCGCGTAAGGCCAGCGCGCTCGGTGAGCGACGCGACATTAATGCGCGAAAGATCGCCGCTTTCGGCAAGCTCGCTGGCAAGTGCCTGGCGAAGGGCACGCTGCGAGCGAAGGGACCGGCGGTCGCATTTCTCGAGCTGGGACAAGCGTCCTCCTTGTTACTCAGCCTGTGCGCTATTGCACAGTGCGAGTATTATTGCACACCGTGTGCATCAACACGTAAAGGCAATATTTTGGATGTGACAAAGGGCAGCCCCTTTGTCACATCCCGCCTGGCTTTTGGAGCGGCATTGCCGATTGTTCAAAATGTCATTCGTGGGTAGAATAGTGTCGACGGCAGCCCAAGTTCTGGAAAGCTGGGCAGCGCCGTTGTTTGCATTAGGGGGTCAACGCCTTAGCGGCGGCGACCCCTTCTGTTGCGCTTCGAACGCTGCTTGAGTGCCTCGGAAAGGCCGACAAGCGCCGTGAAGAACGAGACCAGAGCGGTCAGAAGTCTCACGAAATCAATCAGATCAGTCATGGGCATCACCTCCCATCAGATGGAGGGCGTTGCCCGGCACATGGAACTGCCGCCAACAGCATCAATTCTATCAAAGCGCAGTTAGGTATGCGAATGTTTGTTCGTATTTCAAGAGACCAGCGTCACCTGTGACAAAGGGGCTGTCCTTTTGTCACATTATTCGATGACGGTGCAAGAGTTTTGCTTGCGCATGGTGGCGAGCATGTGTTTGGGGACGGCGTGGACCATGCAGCTGCCGATGGTCGCGCTCACGGCGGCCTTAGCTGCATCGCTTGCGTTTTTGGTCGCGTAGCTGTGGCGGAAACGCTTGAGCATGGCGATGTCGTTGCCGCCGTCGCCGTAGACCGCGACCTCGTTCTCGGCAATGCCGTAGTAGCCCGCCAGCCAGGCCACGCTCTCGCCCTTGTTGCACGCCACGTCCGTGATTTCGAACATCACCGGATCGAACGGCGCGTTGACCACGCGGTCCGAGCGCTCGGCCAAATACGCCTTAAGGTCGCGCTCCAGCTCGGGCGAGGTCACGCGGCAGTTGATCTTGCACACATCGTGGCGCAGGATGTCGCCGATCGACTGGTCGAAATACTGTTCCTCGTGATACCCGCCGCGCGCACGCATGCCGCGCATCACAATACGCTTGATGGGGCTGTCCTTTTTAAAGCCCGCCTGGTGCATCTCGAACGACCCACTCGAGAACATGCCATCGGGTGTGGAGCAATCAAAGCAAATGCCCGGGAATGCCTTGAGCAGCTCCTCGGTAACCTGCGGATCGATGGTCCAGGTTTTGAGCACCTCGCCATGACTGTCGCGCACGATTGATCCATTGGAGCAGCAGGCGTCAAGCGCCAGGCCCGTAAAGCCATGCTCGCCGATCGGCAGCGTCGAGCGTCCGGTCGCGGGAACCACATGCAGGCCAGCCTCGGTCAGCTCGCGAATGGCGCGGCGGATGGTTCCGTCGGCCTCGTGCAGGGCGTTCAGCAGCGTTCCGTCTAAGTCACTCGCAAACATCTTGATCATGGGCACGCCTCTCCTTCGTCTGCACGATATTGTAGACGAGAACGGGCGTGCCCAAACAATGGCGTCCCGGCGCGGCGTGCCACTGCCTCCACAAATTCATGGTGCCCCAACGCGTTAAGACAATCGCCACAAGCGACTTTTCAGCCGATAAAACAGCGCCGTCGTCAACGTCAGCACCGCCAACATGCCTGCGAATACAATCGCCGGTGTCCATCGATCATATGCGAGCCCATAAACCAATTGGCCAATAGGCGTCGCACAGGAAAGCGTCATATAAACGAGTGCCAGCACTTTTCCGCAAAGTTCCTTTGGCGCTGACCGCTGAACAAATGAAACGATTTCGACCGATGTAATGCTTGCCCACGCCATGACCCATGCCGAGCCGGCCGCAAGCGCGACAAACGCAAATTCGTTAGGACCGCTCAGTAGCGTGACAATAATCGGTACGACTCCTAAACAGATCATCGCAACATATCGACATATGCCCTTGAAGGAAAAACGATGCGGCCAAATACCGACCAAACCACTGCCGACAAGACCACCTAAGCCCATAGCCACCTCAACTATCCCAACGCAGGACGATTGCATGCCGAGATGCTTTGTAACAATAATGGGAGCGCCAATCGTTAGCCCAACCAACGCAAGGTTCAAAACTGCCGCAAGCAAAATCACAGCGACCAATGATGCATTTTGCAACAGATACCGAATCGACTCCCGAAAATCGTTTCGGCATGTCGTACGAGTCGCGCCGTCTCCCATCGTTTCAGATGAGGCATTTTGCTTGAGTGCGCCCCCGAACAGCAGGGCTGAAATCGTAAACGTCAACGCCGCGGTTTCGCATAGAGTATCGATACCAAAGCACCCATAGACTGCCGTCCCGACTACAGGCCCCAAGATATTGCTCATCATGATTATCTGCGAGACCAACGCAGTGGCACGCTCAACCTTTTCTTGGCCCGTCATGCGCACCGCCTCAATTTGAAGCATCGGTTTCAGCAGCGATTGGATGCCATATTGGACGCAAAGCATTGCTGCCACGACAACCGCAAGAGGCAGCGAACGCTTCATGGGGATAAACAGCAGTGATGCAGCCATCAGAACAATGCCGAGTACCACAAGAACCCCGCGATGTCTTCCCCGATCCGCCAAAATCCCGCCAACCGGAGTCGCGAGCACGCCCGGTATGAACGCCATCGCCGCGACGGCGCCATATAACGTTGAGGAGCCGCTGCAATCGAACAAGTAAAGCGGGCACGCAAAGCACAGTGCCGACAGCATCGAATACGCACACAGCTGTGCAACAAGAAGACCAAATAGCCTGATAGATCGCACTGTTTTTGGCGCCAATGAAACGCTAATCCTTCGCATCCCAGCCATAAGCCTGCCCCCAAATACATACTGTTAGTATGTATTTAATGACTTGAAAAGGGCAGCCGTGGCTACCCTCACAAATCAATTACATACCGTCAGTATCTATATTACCACCCAGCACGGTTCCATACGTCCCAAATCTGAGCCGTTGTCTGGAGCACTTCATTACCCAAATCGAGCCCCACCGCGGCCGCCATCTGCGCCAAACATTGCGCGCGAGCGAGCATTCGATCCTTGGTCTCGAGCGGACGGAACAGCGGCAGCAGCCAAAGATTCGCCAACAACGATACGGCCTCAGCCGCTTCGCGCGGGCATTTGCACGCAATGGAGCCGTCGGCGATGCCCTCCTCGATCACTGGCAAAAGACAGCCATCGGCCGACTCGTCGAACGAGCCCTGGTACTGCATCGCCAGTAGACGCGAGCTTTTTACCGGATCTGCCGCAGGATGCATGCGTGCCCATAGCTCAATTTGCGGAACGACAGACTCGGGCGCGTACAGTCGCTTGAGCTTTTGGGCTCCCGTCATATTGCCAGCACCGAGTGTCGCGCGGCGGCGCTCAACAATCGGAGCCATTGCCCGATCAAATGCGGCGTTGAAAATCTCTTCTTTGCTCTTAAAGTGATGATAGACAGCACCCTTGGTCATGCCATCGAGGCGGTCGACGATATCTTGAATGCTCGTCCCCTCATAACCCTGTGCGCAGAATAGCTCCAGCGCCGCGTCGAGAATCTTCGCGACCGTCTCCTCGGGATATTTATTACGCCCCATAATCTGTCCATCCGCAACGCAAGTCTTGTGCCTCATTGCAGTATTTTAACGTTGCGGATGGCAGGCGGTCGATTCTACACCGCGGCGGGGCCGTGTTCGCCGGTACGGATGCGGATGACTTCCTCGACCGGCTCGACCCAGATCTTGCCATCGCCGACGGCTCCGGTGCGAGCGGCGTTGCAGATGATGTCGACAATGCCATCGACGTGCTCATCGGCGCAGATAAGGGTGAACTGCACCTTAGGGATCGTGTTGACAAGCAACTCGTTGCCGCGCACGTATTCCTTCCAGCCATGCTGTGAGCCGCAGCCCTGCACCTGGTTGATAGTCATACCGCGAACATCGGCAGCAAACAGCGCGTCTTTAAGAACCTCAAGCTTCTCAGCACGAACGATCGCCGTAATTTTCTTCATAGTAAATTCCTCTCTTTATCAAAGAAATGAATTGCCATTCAATGACGCGGGTTTTCCAGGTGCCCGAGATTGCCCCGAAAGAGGAGCGCCGCGTACTTCGGTACGCAAGCGACGGTTTGAGGGGCAAGGTCGGGTGCCTGGGAAAGCCGCGCGACGATTGAACGGCAAGGTGCGGAGCCTGGGGAAGCCGCTAGTCAAGTCCCGAGAACGAGGGATACGCGCTCTCGCCGTGTTGACTCGCATCCATGCCCAGCGCCTCGTCGGCCTCGTCCACACGCAGGCTGCCGTGGAACAGCGCCTTGACCACCGCGGCGATCACCAAGTCGAGCACCAGTACAATAGCGACCGTCACCACAATGCCCAAAATCTGCGAGATGAGCAGCGACACGTCGCCCGTGTAGAACAGGCCACCCTTACCGGTCCACGAAAGCTCCGGCACACAGAACAGGCCCGTGAGCACACCGCCCAAGATGCCGCCGATGCCGTGGCAACCGAACGCGTCGAGCGCATCGTCGTAGCCGAACTTGGTCTTGAGATGACTGATAGCCAAGTAGCAGACGGGCGAGACAATCAGGCCCATGACCAGTGCCGCCCACGGTTCGACAAAGCCCGCGCCCGGCGTGACCACCACGAGGCCCGCGACCAGACCGGTGCTAGCGCCCACCAGCGTGGGTCGACCGGTGTGCACGCGCTCAACGGCGAGCCACGAGACCATACCCGCCGCGCTGGCCGTCACAGTGTTGAGGATGGCGAGCGCCGCCACGGCGTCGGCCTTAAACTCGCTGCCGCCGTTAAAGCCAAACCAGCCAAACCAAAGCAGGCCGGCGCCCAGCGCCACAAACGGCACGTTATGCGGACGGTAGCTCACCATGCCAAAGCCGCGACGACGGCCGAGCATTAAGCAGAGAATCAGGCCCGTAAGACCGGACGAAATGTGCACCACGTCGCCGCCGGCAAAGTCGAGCGCGCCGATGATGTCGCCGATAAAAGAGCCCTCGCCGCCCCAGACCATGTGGGCGAGCGGCGCATAGACCACGAGCAGCCAAATGCCCAGGAAGGCCGTCATGGCACCAAACTTAACGCGGCCGGCCAGGCTACCCGTGACGATAGCTGCCGTGATCATGGCAAACGCCATCTGGAAGGCAATGCTGACAATCTGAGGGTAGACGGCACCGTCCGCGGCATTGCCCTCGGCCGCCTGCAGCACCTGGTTGAGCACCGGCAGGCACAGCAGCTGGTCAAGGCCTCCAATAAACGGGCTGGAACCGTCGCCGCCGTAGGCCAGCGACCAGCCGGCAACAATCCACAGCACACCAACCAGACCAATGGCGCCAAAGCACATGAGCATAGTGTTGATGACATTTTTGCGCCTGGACAGGCCGCCATAGAAAAACGCCAGACCCGGTGTCATTAAAAACACGAGCATGGTGCAGATGAGCATAAACGTTGTCGATCCCGTATCGTACATTCGCTCCCCCTTGGTCGCATGAACGTTGTCGGCGCCCATAATGGGGCCGAGGGGCAACTGGTGTAGACCAGATACGGCGTTGTTAAACGCTGCGTTGTCGAATGGAAACGGTGCCGCAATCTTGGAAACGGCGCAGCAACGGGCGCGAAACGAACGGGAAATACGCGGGCAAGGGAGCCGTGGGCGCGCCCGTCCCGGCTAGCGCCGAAACAGCTCGTGGGCGCGGTCACGAAGATTAGTAGCTCGAATGACACCTTCGTAGCGATTGATGCGCAGGCGCGGGAAGGCGTTAAAGAAGCGTAGGTCGCGGCGGCTGAGTGACACGCTTGGCACCGGACGACTCATGCGCTTGCCGGCAAGGCGACGGCTGAGCGACGGACGTGGCATGTTCGGCGCGGCATCGGCCACGCGGCGGGCGGCAAGCGCCAGGCCGCGAGCACCATCCGCGATAAACGTCGGCATCGAAGCCTTCTCGCGCAGGGCATCGAGCGTCGCATCGCCCAGCTCCGCCAGCCACGCGTTAACGGCACGGCTGCGGATGTGCGTCTGTGCCACCGAGTCAATCGTAGAATCGGGAATACGTTCGAGCATTGAGTCCGAGGCATCGGCAAGCGACTCATTGATGCGGTCGGCAAGGTCGGCCCGGACGCGCTCCAGCTGATCAGACAGACGCCGCCAGCTCGCCAACGAGCACACCGCGTCGACCATCATCGCGACCGCGACGATAAAGGCGGACAGTCGCACAATCAGCACCGGCAGATGGCCAAGCAGCCCCAGCAATGCCGGCTCCACTAAACGGCAAATACACAACGCACCCAAGCCAAACGTGCAGGCCCAGTACAGACAGATGCGTCCGTGCAGGTTAAACGGCAGGTGCGAGTAATCCCAAAAGCGAGCGCCCGTTGTTTTTTCCAACAGCACGCCCACGCTGTACTCAATCACGCTGCATACGAGCGCTGCAGCGACAAACTGGCTCGAGGCATCCGGAATCCCGCGCAACAGCAGCCAGCAGGCAATGCCGCCCACACCATAGATAGGACAACACGGCCCCAGCAAAAAGCCACTGTTGGCAAATCGTCCGTGATTGAGCATGGCGCATACTGTCGACTCCCATGCCCAACCGCAAAACCCGTAAAAGGCAAACGAGAGCACCAGTGTCGAGAGTGGGCAGGCGGCAAGCGTCGCGCCGTCAAATGCCATGTCGATCGCGGTCCCCACCGTCTACCCTCTCCTCTTCTCGCTCGATTCTTTACTCACGCTATCGTCCGTCTCGTCCTTGCGCGGCAGGCGGCCTGCGACCGTCTCACGCAGAGCACACCATTTATCCGCCAGGCAAACAATCCACGCCTCGCGACACGTCGGCGGCACGGGCACCAGCGGAAACATATGCCGCACGATGATATTCCGCTCGCGCAACGTCAGCTCAAAATCTTCCTCGGCACGCGCCAGGGCAAAAAACGGATGCCGAAATCCGTGCAGGCGATGGCTCGGATCGGGATCGTGCCAGTCATAGAGAAAGTAATCGTGTAACAAGGCTCCGCGCAGCAACGAGGCGCGATCGACCGAGACACCGACGCGGCCCAGGCGCTCGGCAAAGGACAGGCTCGCCCGCGCTACCGAAGTCACATGCGCATAGACCGTCACATCGCCATGCTGGATAAACTCGTGCGTCAGGTCCAAGCGGCCCGCCTGGGCGAGCTGGCGGGCGGCATAGTCGACCTCGTGCGCGATTTTCTCGGCACGAACGGTATCGGACATGCGGCCTCCTTCCAGCGGCTCACGGCGGCAAGCAACGGCCTGCACTCATTGAATAAAATCATCATCGAATCTACCAGTATGGCATCGGACAAAACGTTTTGCCCCACCAGTTGGCGAATTACCGCGCCGCCGTCACATATCAAACGCCAAAATGTGCGAGACTGTCTTGTGCAATTGTGCCGGCCGAGGGAGCGCCGGCGCTCGATTCGCATGGAGTAACCCACAACGATGCTGCTTACGCAAACGACAACGCCCGAGGACGTCAAGGCTCTCGACCGCACCGAGCTTCCGCTGCTCTGCGGCGAGATCCGTCAGGCAATCCTCGAAAGCTCCGCCGCCGTCGGCGGGCACGTTGCCCCCAACCTGGGCGTCGTTGAGCTTACGGTCGCGCTCCATCGCGTGTTTAACTCCCCTATCGACAAGATTCTCTTTGACGTTTCGCACCAGACCTACGCCCACAAGGCGCTGACTGGGCGCGCGTACACTTATATCGATCCGAAGCGCTTTGGCGAGGCCTCTGGCTTTGCCAATCCCGACGAGTCCGAGCACGACCTGTTCGCCATGGGCCATACCTCCACGTCGGTGAGCCTGGGCTGCGGCCTGGCGCACGCTCGTGACCTGGCGGGCGATGCGTACAACGTCATCACCATCATTGGCGACGGCTCGCTTTCGGGCGGCCTGGCGTTTGAGGGCTTCAACAATGCCGCCGAACTCGACAGCAACCTGATCATCATCGTCAACGATAACGACCAGTCCATCGCCGAGAACCACGGTGGCCTCTATCGCAATCTGGCCGAGCTGCGCGCCAGCAACGGCACCTGTGAGCGCAACGTTTTCCGCGCGATGGGACTCGACTACCGTTATTTGGACGCCGGCAACGACGTGTTGGCCCTAGTCGACGCGCTGCAGGAACTGCGCAATATCGATCATCCCATCGTGCTGCACGTCTCCACCGCCAAGGGCAAGGGCTTTGAGCCAGCCCAAAACGACCCCGAGCGCTGGCACCACGTGGGTCCGTTTGACATGGCGACCGGGCGCAAGCTCTGCCCGGGCCATCCGAGCGAGCCTGCGCCGCGCACCTACGCCGACATTACGGGCGAGGCGCTCAGCGCCGCCATCGAGCGCGATCCGCAGGTCGTGGGCATCACGGCCGCCACACCCTACATCATGGGCTTTACACCCGAGCTTCGCGCCGCCGCCGGCAAACAGTTCGTCGATGTGGGCATTGCCGAGGAGCACGCCGTGACCTTTGCCACCGCGCTTGCGCGCTCGGGCGCCAAGCCAGTCTTTGGTGTGTACGGCACGTTTTTGCAGCGCGCCTACGACGAGCTGTGGCACGACCTGTGCCTCAACGACGCCCCCGCAACCATTTTGGTGTTTGGTGCGTCAATCTTTGGCACCACGTCCGAGACGCACCTTTCGTTCTTTGATATTTCCATGCTGGGCGGTCTTCCCAACATGCACTACTTGGCGCCGGCCTGCATGGAGGAATATCTGTCCATGCTGAGCTGGTCGCTCGACCACCGCGAGCATCCCGTGGCAATCCGCGTACCGGGCATCGGCCTGGTAAGCCGCCCCGACCTTGCGCCCGCCGAAGACACCGACTACAGCGCCGTTCGCTACAACGTGGTGCGTCAGGGCCGCGACGTTGCCGTGCTCGCGCTTGGCGATTTCTTTGAGCTGGGTGAGCGCGTGGCAAACCGCTTGGCCGCCGAGTACGGTATCGAGGCCACGCTCGTCAACCCTCGCTTTGCAGCCGAGCTCGACCGCAAGTTCCTCGACAGCCTTGTCGCCGAGCATCGCGTTGTCGTCACCCTCGAGGACGGCATCTTGGACGGCGGCTGGGGCGAGCACGTGGCGTGCTACCTGGCCTGCACGCCCGTGCGCACGCGCACCTTCGGCATCGCCAAGGGCTTCCCCGACCGCTACGACCCCAACGAACTGCTCGCGCAGAACGGCATGACGGTCGAGAACATGGCCGCCGAAGCCGCAAGACTACTCAACGAGTAAGAAAACCTCCGCAAGGAAAGCACCCCCCTGCGGAGGTTTTTGTTTTCGCGACGCGATTATCTCAATCTGTAACATCTAGGGCCCGAATTCCCGTCTAACTGTTACAGATCGAGACATTCAAATCCCCCTAAGGAGAAAAACTCGATCTGTAACAGTTACTCGGCAAAAATGGCTGCAGATGTTACAGATCGAGACAAAGCAGCAAGGCATGTCGCCGCACCGACCATGACTTAAAACCACCACAAAGGTGCCTGTCCCTTTTTGGTAGGTAGAATTACCCATAAGGTAAGTATGTTTCTGAGTTATTTCGTGTTGACCCATTTGAGCGCGATAGGGTATAACTCTACTCAACCGCTAGGGATTTTATTGAGAAAGGTGTTCTACCATGAGCAAGAACCTCTCCCAGCAGGTCGTTCTCGACCGCCGCGGCTTCGTTGCCGCCACCTTCGCAACCGTCGCCGGCCTTGGTCTTGCCGGCTGCTCCGACACCAGCGCCGAGGCCGACAAGGGTTCCGCCGCCGGTTCCTCCAAGAGCTCCGAGGATACCGAGGCTTCCACCACGCTCGACGCCAAGGCATTCGACAAGCTCGTCGACAACGGCCCCAAGGCCGATGACGATGCCGTCGCCGCCAGCACCTGGGCCACGGCCGTCAAGGACGCCGGCGTCTTTAAGATCGGTGGCGTTCAGACTTCCACGCTCTTCTCCCTCCTCAACGAGAAGGACGGTCAGACCCGTGGCTTCGATGCCGGTATCGCGCAGCTCCTGTCCAACTACATCCTGGGCGAGAACAAGGTCGAGATCACCCAGGTGACCTCGGACACGCGCGAGTCCGTCTTGCAGAACGGCCAGGTCGACGCCGTCTTTGCCACCTACACCATCACTGACGAGCGCAAGAAGCTTGTCTCCTTTGCCGGTCCCTATTACTACACGCAGCAGGCCATCCTGGTGCTTGCCGATAACGACGACATCAAGAGCGTCGACGACCTGGCCGACAAGAACGTCGCCGTCCAGTCCGGCTCCAACGGCCCCGCCATCCTGGAGGAGTTCGCTCCCAAGGCCAGCCAGCAGGAGTTCAAGACCGACGAGGAGGCCCGCCAGGCACTCCAGCAGGGCCGCGTTGACGCCTACGTCATCGATAACAACATGCAGCAGAGCGCCCTGGTCCGCGAGCCCGGTAAGTACAAAATCGCCGGCAAGCCCTTCGGCAGCAAGGAGCCCTATGGCATCGGCCTGCCGCTCGATTCCGACGGCGTCGCCTTTGTCAACGACTTCCTTAAGAAGATCGAGGACGATGGTACCTGGACCGAGCTGTGGCAGATCTGCATCGGCGACCGTACGGGCGACACCAATGTTCCCGAACTGCCCGAGATCGGCGCCTAGGCTCGTAAGCTGGGCATCAGCCGCTGCGAAACCATACGGAAACGCACGATTCGCTTTATTGCGCTAAACTGTTTCCTCACTGAGTTGTCGGGGCTTCCGTACACACGGGAGCCCCTTTCCTTATCGGCGGGAGGTCCGCATGAGTCTCTCCGAACTCTGGTCACTCTATGGCCAGAACTATATCGACGCGCTGCTAGCAACCTGGGGCATGACGCTTGAGTCGTTTGCCATCGCCATGGTGCTGGCCGTTGCCGTCACCGTGACGCGCGTGTCGCCGCTCAAGCCGCTGCGCGTCTTTGGCGACCTGTATGTCCAGGTCTTCCGTAACATCCCCGGCATCGCGCTGCTCATCATCGTCGTCTACGCACTGCCGCCGCTCAAGGTCGTCCTACCCTACCGCACCTGCGTTATCGTCGCCACGGTCCTTTTGGGCTCGGCCTTTGGTTCCGAGAACTTTATGAGCGGCATCAACACCGTCGGGGTCGGCCAGGTGGAAGCCGCACGTTCGCTCGGCATGAGCTTTAACCGCATCCTCGCCAAGATCGTGATTCCGCAGGCACTGCGCTCGAGCGTGCTGCCCATGACCAACCTCTTTATCGCCGTCATGCTCACCACCGCGCTCGGCAGCCAGGTGCCGCTTAAGCCGCAGGAGCTCACCGGCGTGGTGAGCTATATCAACACGCGCTCGCTCGGCGGCGTCGCCGCGTTCTTTATCTCGGCGCTCGGCTACCTGGGCACGGCCTTTGTGGTGAGCCACATTGGCAACCACATCGATAAGAAGGTGAGGATCCTCCGATGAGCAAGCACCCCACCTCCGCGCTCACCATGCGCGATGCGCTCTACGAGGCTCCCGGCCCCAAGATGCGCACCAAGATTCGCATCGGCACCGCCATCTCGCTTGTTGCCGTCGCCGCACTCGTCGTCCTGGTACTGCAGCGCTTTTATGTGACCGGCCAGCTTTCGGTCCACTATTGGTATTTCTTCACGCACCTCACCACCTGGAAGTTCTTGCTTGCCGGCTTTGAGGGCACCGTTAAAGTCGCACTCACCGCCGGCGTCATCGCACTGGTGCTGGGCCTCGCTCTCATGCTCGGCCGCACGAGCGACATTAAGCCGCTGCAGCTGGTCTGCCGCGTGCTCACCGATTTCTTCCGCGGCGTGCCGAGCCTTCTGTTCATCTACTTCTTCTTTTTGGTGCTGCCCCAGTACAAGATCGCGCTGCCGTCGTTTTGGATGCTCACGCTCCCCGTCGCGCTCGCTGCAGCCGGCGTACTTGCCGAAATCTTCCGCGCCGGCGTCAATGCCGTGCCGCGCGGCCAGATCGAGGCGGCCCAGGCGCTCGGTCTCTCCAAAGCTAAAATCACCTTTAAAATCGTGTTGCCGCAGGCGATTCGATTTATCATTCCGTCGTTGATTTCGCAGCTCGTGGTCGTAGTCAAAGACACCACCGTCGCCTATGTGGTGAGCTACCCCGACCTCATGCAAAACGCCCGCGTGCTCATTACCAACTACGATGCCCTCGTGTCGGTCTACCTGGTTATCGCGGTCATCTATATCCTCATCAACGTCGCGATCAACAAGGCCGCTGTCTACGTTTCGCACAAGACCGGCGCGACCATCATCCGCTAACGCTTTACCATTTCGAGTCATAAGGAGCCGAGCACCATGGCACAGAGCACTTCTACTTCTGGCAACCAGCCGCTTATCGAGCTCAAGCACGTCGATAAGCACTATGGCGACCTGCACGTTCTCAACGACATCAACCTGTCGGTCGACCGCGGCGAGGTCGTTGTTGTGATTGGCCCCTCGGGTTCGGGCAAATCGACCATGTGCCGCACCATCAACCGCCTGGAAACCATCGACTCGGGCGAGATCCTCATCGAGGGCCAACCCTTGCCGCAGGAAGGCAAGGACCTTGCCCGCATGCGTGCCGAGCTGGGCATGGTGTTTCAGCAGTTCAACCTGTTCGCACATATGACCGTACTGCAGAACGTCATGCTGGGACCGGTCGATGTGCTGGGCGTCTCCAAGGACGAGGCCCGCGAGCGTGCCATGGACCTGCTGGGCCGCGTGGGCGTTGCCGAGCAGGCCGATAAGGTGCCCGCACAGCTCTCGGGCGGCCAGCAACAGCGTGTAGCCATCGCCCGCTCGCTTGCCATGCAGCCCAAGGCCATGCTCTTTGACGAGCCCACGAGCGCCCTCGATCCCGAAATGATCAATGAGGTGCTCGAGGTCATGGTCCGTCTGGCCCAGCAGGGTATGACGATGATCGTCATCACGCACGAGATGAACTTCGCCCGCCGCGTGGCCGACCGCGTCGTGTTTATGGCCGACGGCCAGATCGTGGAAACCGGCACGCCCGACGAGTTCTTCGACCATCCCCAGACCAAGCGCGCCCAGGACTTCCTCAACTCCATCAAGGGCCACTAGCTCAATTGCCATGTTCGCTCGCCATGACCATCCAAACTCGAAAGTTACACCTATGATCGGAACTCGCACTTCATCGTCATACACCCCGCACGTCGACGTTGCCCCCGCCGACCGTCCGCTCATCCTCGTCGCGCCGCGTTGGGAAGAGGCAAAACCGTTTTTGAGCGAGACGCTCTCCCCCAACGAGGAAATCGCAAGTGTCTTTGTCGATGCCATCCTTGCCGCCGGTGGCCTGCCGCTGCAGATGTCTATTACCGAAGACATTGAGGTTATCCGTCATTACGTCGATATCGCCGACGGCATCGCCATTCCCGGCGGCCCGGACGTCAACCCCAAGCGCTGGGGCGATGATCGACCCTACGACCCCACCCTCTGCTGCGAGATCCGCGATAGCTTTGAGTTTAAGCTGGTCGGCGAGGTGCTCCGCGCCAAAAAGCCGCTCTTTACCACCTGCCGCGGCACGCAGTTGCTCAATGTCGCCACTGGCGGCACCCTGTGCATGGACGTGCCGAGCCTGGGTGCGCGCGAGGGCCGCACGCAGTGGCGCCATACCCACGTGCTCAACGACCCCGTGCATCCCGTCGAGGTCGTGCCGGGCTCGCTGCTGGAGCGCGCGGTTGGCGGGCACAGGCTGATCCAGACCAACTCTGCACACCACTGCTGCGTCGATCGTCTGGGTAAAAGCACGCGCTTGGTCGCCAAGGCAACCGATGGCGTTCCCGAGTGTATCGAAGTCGACGGCCAGCCTTTCTGCCTGGGCGTGCAATGGCATCCCGAGTACACCTGGCAGACACTCGAGACCGACTTTAACCTGTGGAAGTCGTTTGTCGAGGCAGCGGCAAAGGTCAAGCAGGCTCGCTAGCTCGCGAACCGCATAACAGATAAGGGCGCCCCGCCGGCCACATGGTCCGGCGGGGCGCCCTTTTGCCTATACGCGGCAGGCACACAGCCCAAGGCTCACAACCTCTTACTCGCCCGCTTCGCGCAGGGCCGACATCGTAGCCGCATATTGCTGCTGCAACGCATGCATTCCCTCGCGAGCGCCGTCAACGAAATCGGCGCCGCGCAGCGCCTCGGTCACCACGACCGCCGGCTCGTACAGATTATCGAATCCCAGATTCTGACTCACGCCCTTGAGCGTGTGCGCTGCCATAAACGCACCTTCGGCGTCTCCTGCCGCCATGGCGGCCTCCAGCTTGTCCATGCTCTCGTCATCCAAAAACTTGAGGGCAAAGCGGGCAAGCATTTCCTCGCCCATCAGCCGAGCGCACGCGTCATCATAATTTGCGCCGATCTTCTCATACGCCTCACGCATGGAAATCATGGATTAAAAACTCCTTTGGTCAAACTAAATCGTGGGAAACGCGACAACGTCGGCGGGGCGTGCCAACGTCTCGGCAATACGGTCTTGCACCTCGAGCAGGCAGTCGAGCAACAGCGGGTTAAAGGTGCCGCACTTACCGTCCAGGATCATCTGGATCGCCTCCTTGTGCGGGATAGCATCCTTGTACACACGCACGCTCGTCAGAGCATCGTACACATCGGCCACCGAGACCACCTGTGCGGCAATGGGAATTTCGTCGCCCTTAAGGCCATCGGGATAGCCCTTGCCGTCCCAGCGCTCGTGGTGCCAACGCGCAATCTGGTACGCATATTCCATAAGCGCATTGCCGACGTGATGGCGGCCCAGCTCACGCAGCATGTCGGCGCCGATCGTGGTATGCGTTTTCATAATCTCGAACTCCTCGGGCGTAAGGCGCCCGGGTTTGTTGAGAATCGCATCGTCAATCGACATCTTGCCGATATCGTGCAGCGCCGAAGCCAGGGCAATCGTAGAGCGTTCCTCATTGTCGAGGGAGATCGTGCCGCTACGCTGGACCAGACAGCCAAGCAGCAGCTCGGTCAGCTTCTCGATGTTCGTAACGTGCCTGCCGCTCTCGCCATTGCGAAGCTCCATGACGCCGGCCATGATGTCGATGAGCATGCGACTGTTCTTGACGCGCTCATTGTACTGCTGGGACAGCAGGCTCGTCAGGCGGCGCTGTTTGGCGTATAGGCGGATGGTGTTGCTTACACGGCGGCGCACGACACGGGAGTCAAACGGGCGGTTGATATAGTCCGAGGCGCCCAGCTCGTACGCGCGCAGAACCATATCATCGGAATCTTCGCTCGATATCATGATGAAAGGCAGATTGTCGATACCCGATCGGCGCGACAGATCGGCCAGCACCTCAAAGCCGCTTATGCCCGGCATGACAATATCCAGCAGCACGAGCGACAACTCATCGCCATAGCGGTCGACCATGTCGAGCGCCGTACGACCGTTGTCGGCCTCGAGGATGCAATACTCGTCCTTGAGCATCTCGTTGAGAATGGCTCGGTTCATCTCGGAGTCATCGACAATAAGCACCAAAGGCTTTTCGCTTTGGAAGGCTTCGATGGAATCGGCATCGGTCACGACCGTACCGGCTTTTGCCTTAGCGCGGCTCAATAACTGGACAGCGCGGCCAACGCCCTCATCGACCGTCTCGCCATGAATGCGAACGCCACCAACACATGCCGTCAAGCTCACGTACTCATGGCCCGGAACAATCGTGGCATGAACGGCATCGGACACCTGATGCAGGCGACGGGTGAAGTCATCGGAGGGAATATTGGGCATGACGACCACAAACTTGTCGCAGCCATAGCGTACGAGCTCGTCAGTCGAACGAATTCCGCTGCGTATGGCCGTCGCCACAGCACCGAGCGCAAGGTCGCCGGCATGACGGCCACACGTATCGTTGAAGACCCTAAAATCATCAAGGTCGATCACCGCAACGCCGGCATTCATGCGGGCGCTACGGAGCTTTTCCTCGTAATATCGGCGATTGCGCACACTCGTCAGCACGTCGGTGTAGACGAGGTCCTCTTCTGCAGCCTCTTGCTCATCGATCGGGCGCACCATCAGCAGGACGTGAGGCTCGCCCTCGACCTTCAGAGGGCGTAGGCGGGCGCGGTACTCAACACCATCGTTGAGCAGTTGCTCCGACACCTCATCGGAATCTGCCAAGGCCTCAAGACTCGACTGACGCAGACAAGGGCACCGATTGCCGGCGAGCAGGCAGTTAGGCTCGCTCTTAATCTGATCGGCCGACAGCAAACGCACCACGGGGTAGGTCTTCGCGACGCGGGCGACCTCAGCGGCAGCCTCCTCGTCGGTTAGATTGACCTCGTGATTTTTGCGCATATGGGGCCCTTTCGATAGTTTCGCATGGTAGCGGTGGGTTCCAAATGTTACAAGGTTAACACCTTGCCGATGCAGGTAAGCACGTGAATGCTGCCACATTCTTATGAGTTGGCAGACGGCGCGATTGAAGCCGCAGACGCGAGGTTTTGAGCACGTTTGTTAATACGGCCGAAACGTTTGCGGATGAAGCCTGCTTTGGCTATTGCGGATGCTAGAGCCCCAGGATGCCACGGACAGCCCGGGCAGCCGCTGCCGGGCGATCGCGCAGACCGTTATGCGCGCCCGGGATCGTCACGAGAGGGCAATCGAGATATTCGGCAGCCGCTCGCGTGCCAGCCTCGCGGGGCGTGCCAATCGAGAGCTCGCCTAGGAGCACGGCGGCCACCGTTTTCGACGCGCGAACGCTATCCCAATCGGGAACGCAGGTCATAGTAATCCCGTATTCGTTTGCCATGAAACTGCGGCCGTTGCGCAGGGCATGCTTGGCTTCTGCCTCGGTCGTTCCAGGAGCCTCGGGGTCCAAGTCGCCGAGGGCTCCCAAGAAAAGCCGGAGCGCCCTTGAAACCTTTCCAGCCGCAATCATATCGAGCAAAACCGGAGCTGCGCCCATGCCGACGCCTTCGGCCGACACAGCCGGCTCATGCAGAATCGCACGGGCGACGAGATGGGGCTCGGTGCGAAGAAGCTCCAGCGCCACCAACGTACCGGCGCTGTGCGCAAGCACATTTGCCGAAGCGCCAACGTGTTCGATCACGGCTTGCAGGTCGGCGGCCTGAGCGGCAAGATCATAGCTGCCGTCTGCCGCTTCGCTGCTGCCACCACAGCCGCGGCGGTCGTAGGCAATTACGCGGTAGTTGCGACTGAGCTCACAAGCGATGCCGTCGAAAAATGTGCCGTCGACACAAGCGCCGTGCACGCACACCAAGGCAGGAGTATCAGGCGACACATCCGGGCCGGCATATTCGCGACAGGCAATCGTGGTGCCCGCATTCTCGACCGTAAAATCCATGTTGTGCCCCCATCATCAATGCCCATCCAATTGCACGTCAGTACGGCTGAATGGTCCCGCATTGCCTTACGACTTGTTAACAGATTAACTGTACCCGACCCGAGGCTTTTCATGGCACGGCGTAATGAGCGACGTGAAAAAACGAAACTTGTAAAGCAAGAGCCCGCACCTTGCTTTGGAGCCGATGCTATGCTTAGGCACAATTGTCTTGAGGAGCATATGCCTATGTCTACGTTTTTGAATGACAGCCCCATCTTTGGGCCCGTTCGCAGCCGTCGCCTTGGCCTCTCGCTCGGCGTCAACATGATGCCGGCCAGCGGCAAAATCTGCACGTTCGACTGCATTTACTGCGAAAACGGCCTCAACGCCGAGCGCCCCTGCCATGAGCCGTACAACACAGCTGCCGTGGTACTCGACGCGCTCGAGGCAAAGCTGCGCGAGATGGCAGCCGAGGGCGAGCTCCCCGACGTGATTACGTTTGCCGGCAACGGCGAGCCCACCGCCGCGCCGGAGTTTCCCCAAGCGATTGCCGGTGCCGTTGCACTGCGCGACGAGCTCGCCCCGAACAGCAAGATCGCCGTGCTCTCCAACGGCACGCGCGCCGACCGCCCCGAGGTGCATGATGCGCTCATGATGGTCGACGACAACATCCTCAAGCTCGATACGGTCGACCCGGCATTTATCCAGCTGCTCGACCAGCCCGTTGGCCCCTACGACGTCGAGCACCAGATCGAGACGTTCGCAAGCTTTGACGGTCACGTTATTATCCAGACGATCTTTTTGACCGGCGAGTATCAGGGCAAGCCCATCGACAACACCGGCGAGGAGTACGTTGCCCCCTGGCTCGCGGCGCTCGAGCGCATTCGCCCGCAGGAGGCGACCATCTACACGGTGGCCCGCGAGACACCGGTCGCCGGCCTTGCCAAAGCGGCGCCCGAGGCCCTCGACGCCATCGCCGCGCGCGTGCGCGCCCTCGGCATTCCCTGCCAGGTGAGCTACTAGCGCGCAGCTGCCCTGTGAGTGGGCTATACTAGCTGCGAATGAAAGGAAGTTAGCCATGTTTGACAATGGACCCGTGCCCGGCCGCAACGACGCTTGCTGGTGCGGCAGCGGCAAAAAATATAAGAAATGCCATAGCGCCTTTGATGAGCGCCTTGAGCGCCTGTGGGAAGAGGGCTGGGAGGTTTTGCCCCGCACGCTCTACAAGGCGCCCGCCGATATCGAGGGCATCAAGCGCTCGGCCGCCATCAACGTGGGCGTGCTCGATTACGTAGGCGAACACATCGCCGCGGGCATGACCACCAACCAGATCGACCAGATGATCTACGACTACACCGTCGAGCACGGCGGCACGCCGGCCGACCTCAACTATGAGGGCTACCCCAAGAGCGTTTGCACCTCGATCAACGACGTGGTCTGTCACGGCATCCCCTGCGATACGGACGTGCTGCACGAGGGCGACATCATCAACGTCGACTGCTCCACGATTCTTGACGGCTACTTTAGTGATTCGAGCCGCATGTTCTGCATCGGCGAGGTCTCTGCCGAGCGCCAGCGCCTGGTCGACGTCACCCGCGCCAGCGTGGAGGCGGGTCTGGCTGCCGTCAAGCCGTGGCTGCCGCTGTCCGTGATGGCCGAGGCCGTGCAAAAGACGGTCGAGGACGCCGGCTTTAGCGTGGTACGCGAGTACGGCGGACACGGCATCGGTAAGGAGTTCCACGAGGACCCGTTTGTGGGCTTTACCACCGAGGCACCCGATGTGGACACCATCATGGCTCCGGGCATGGTCTTTACCATCGAGCCCATGGTCAACGCCGGAGCGCCCGACATCAAGATCAGCAAGGGTGACGGCTGGTGCGTGCGCACCAAGGACGGCAGCGATTCGGCCCAGTGCGAGGTACAGCTCGTGGTGACCGAGGACGGCTACGAGCTGCTGAGCTGGTAGCCGTGGATGCGCCGGATGCTGACGGGCACGCTCGTCTTGCATCCGGCGTTTTATTTAAACGTTTTGCCTGATAAAACCTGCCAAAATAAACCTGTCCCTTTTTGGCAGGTCGAGCGGAGAGGACTGCTTGTGAACATCCTGGTTTTGCTGCCCGTCAATGACCGCCATCGCGCAATTCTTGAGTCGAGCGCTCCGGGCGAGGACTTTATCTACACGAGCTCCGACGCCGCCACGCGCGAGCAGATCGCCGATGCCGACGTGATCTTGGGCAACATCGACCCTGGCATGCTCACGGCATGCGAGCATCTCCAGCTGTTGCAATTGCAGACCGCCGGCTATGACGACTACTTGGCCGCCGGCACCGTGCCAGCCGACGCTAAGCTTTCCTGCTCGGTGGGCGCCTACGGCCAGGCCGTAAGCGAGCATATGTTTGCCATGGTCCTTTCTATGATGAAGCGCCTGCCCGGCTATCACGACTTGCAGCGCGAGCATCGCTGGGAGGATTTGGGGCCGGTCACCTCGCTCAAAAACGCCAATGTGCTGGTGCTGGGCGCGGGCGATATCGGCGGCCACTTCGCCACGCTCTGCCGCAACATGGGCGCGCACGTCCGCGGCATCAAGCGCCATCCACTCGTCTACCCCATTGTGTTTGAGGACATGGACGGCATGGACGCCCTGTCCGAGCGCCTGGCCGAGGCTGACATCGTCGCATCCTTTATGCCCAGCACACCCGAGACCCGCGGCCTGGCGAACGCCGAGTTCTTCGCCGCGATGAAACCGGGCGCCTTCTTTGCCAACGGCGGCCGCGACGACTTGGTTGCCGCCCTGGAGTCGGGACATCTCGCCGGCGCCGCGGTCGACGTCACCGACCCCGAGCCGCTGCCTGAGACAAGCCCCCTGTGGGATGCGCCCAACATGCTCATCACGCCGCACGTCTCCGGCTGGTTCCACCTGGCAGCCACGCTCAACAATGTGGTCGACATTGCCGCAGAGAATCTGCGTCACCTGCAAGCCGGCGAGACCCTGCGCTGTTGGATCGAACACTGATTGTTCCGGCGTTTTGCCAAACGCCGGAACCCCTCGACGCTGCGAGCCCGCCAGAGCGGCAATCTGCCTTTCAATCGTCGGGCATGACCAGAAGGTCAATGCCCTCCTCTTTCACGTCACCTTGCTCGCTCTGGCGGGCTCTCGCTGACTTTTGTCCGACCTACGGCATTCTCCCTTTTTGGTGCAATGGGGTCAGGTTAGTTTGCACCATTACGTTGGTTTTGCCTGCGATACTTTTGTCAAAGTGATATCAGGCATTCATCTGGCGTTTTCGACGTTTCGCCTATTAGAGCCAGTCCATCTCCTTACCATAATGGTCCGAATAGGCGCTACGCTTGAGTTCTTCATCGCTCGCTGGCCACGCGTTGGACACGTCGATTCCCGATTCATGGCAAGCGGTGGCGAACAGCTTCGACCCCTGATCGATTAGTTGAGACCTGCCCTCGGTCTTCTCGTCTTCGGCTTGCATTTAGAGCTCCACGCTTTCGGCGCCGTTGATGGTTAGGTTTCGCTCGTAGAAAGCCGTGAGGGCGCGAATGGCGTACATCACGTCGCGTACGCCGCCGGTCTCGTAGCTTGAGTGCATGGCCAGCTGCGGCAGGCCCACGTCCACGGCATGCATGCTCGCCTGCATGTTCGACAGGTTGCCGAGCGTGGAGCCACCCGCCATATCGCTCTTGTTGGCGAAGGCCTGCGTGGGCACGTCGGCGTCATCGCAAATAGCCTGGAACACTGCGCGGCTAAAGGCATCGGTGCAGTAATGCTGGTTGGCGGCTTCCTTGATAACGATACCGCCGTTGAGCACAACCTGATTGCGGGCGTCGCACTTCTCGGCGTGGTTGGGGTGCACGGCATGCGCATTGTCGCAGCTCACAAGCATCGAGGCAGCAAGTGCACGATGGTACGACTCGTCGTCAAAGCCCAGCGATCCGTTGATGCGGCGCAGTGCGTCGGCCAAGAACGTCGACATGGCGCCCTGCTTGGTCTCGGAACCAACCTCCTCGTTATCAAAGCAGCAGAAGACCGAGACGTCGCGCGCGTTCTCGGCACCCAAAAATGCCTGCAGTGAGGTGTAGGCGCAGGCCAGGTCGTCGAGCTTGGGCGTCGAGATGAACTCGTCAGCCCAGCCCCAAATGCGCGCATCCTGGCGGTTGACCAGGAACAGATCGCGGCTCAGGATCTGCTCGGGCTCAACGTCCAGTTCGTCGGCAACCAGGGCATCAAAGTCGCCCTGCTTAAGCTCGCCAGCGCTGATGAGCGGGCACAGGTCGACGGCTCGGTTGGGAGCAAAGCCCTCGTTAACGCCGCGGTTCATGTGGATGGCAAGGCTCGGAATGATAGCGACCTCGCGCTCGGTGGCAAGCAGGCGGCTCTCAATACGGTCGCCTTCGCGTACCAACACGCGGCCCGCGAGCGCCAGCGGGCGGTCGAACCAGGTGTAGTCGATCATGCCGCCGTAGGCCTCGGTGTTCAGGCGCAGCGTCTCGCCTGCGCCGTCGAGCTCGGGCACGGCCTTGACCTTAAACGTCGGCGAATCGCTGTGCGACGCCGTGAGCTGAAAATGATAGTCACCGGCAACGCCGTCCTCGCCCCACGTCGCGGTCAGGTCCTCGCCCACCTTAAAGGCAATAACGCTCGAGGTATTGCGCTGCGTGTAATAACGCCCGCCCGGCTCGATGTCCCACGCCGCGTTCTCGGGCAGGTAGGTAAAGCCCGCCTCGTCGAGCTCGGCCATAATGGTCGCCGCCGTATGGAACATGCTGGGACATGCCTCGATAAAGTCGATGAGGTCGTTGGCGGCCTCGATATCGTCGGCCGTCACATGCGCGCGCTCGGGCGTTTCCTGATCCGTCATGCTCTCCCCTTTCGCTGGGTTGATGGTCCCCTCCAGCATACCCCGCCACGCCAGCGCCGCACTCTTCATTCCATGTTTAATCCCGCGCCGCTCACCAAGTTGAGCCATCATGCCCGCGCTCCTTTTGCGACAATTACGCTAACAGGACGAGAGGAGCCGTCATGAAGCCACGTAACATTGCCATCGCCTGCGGTGTCGCGGGAGTCGCCGTCGGCCTTGCCGCTGCCACCGGTATCGTTTACCGCAAGCAAATCAAGTCCGCCGCGTCGCTCAAACGCTTGACCGGCTACGCGGATAGCTATGACCTGTACGCAATCGACATCGCCTACGACTACGATCTTGATCGCATCATCGCCGCTGGCGTGCGCGACGACCAGGCCTACATCGATGCCGTGGTGGCGCAGGTGCTGCCCGGTGTGCCGGTACATGTCCAGGCGCCCCAGTTTGCCTGCAGCGCTTTTGTCGCCGTAGATGCCGAAGGCCGCGTGCGCACCGGTCGCAATTACGACTTTAAGGACGACACCTCGGCGCTGCTGGTGCGCAATCACCCACGCGACGGCTATGCCTCCATCGGGTTTGCCGCCCTTAACAACCTGGGCGATAACACTCCGCTTGACTCCGTCGGCGGACGCGCCGCCGCACTCATGGGCCCGTTTGCCCAGCTCGACGGTGTTAACGAATGCGGCGTGTCCATTGCCGTACTCACTCTGGACTCCAAGCCCTGTGACCAGGACACGCAGCGCCCCGTCATCAATACCTCGCTCGCCATCCGCCTGGTGCTCGACCGTGCCGCCACCACGCAAGAGGCTGTCGACCTGCTTTCCGCCTACGACATGCACGCCATGGCAGGACGCGATTACCACTTCTTTATCAACGACGCCGCCGGTGACGCGCGCGTAGTAGAGTGGGATCCGCGCGATCCGGACCGTGCTTTCAAAGCGACTCCTGTACGCCAGGTTACGAACTTCTACGCCTGCTATGGCGACGAAGTGCTGCCCAACCAAAAGAATGGCGAGCTGGGCCATGGTAAAGAGCGCGCCGTCGCAATCGCCGATGTCCTTGACGCCCATGTCGGTGCCCAGGACGAAACGATTGTCTGGAAAGCCCTGCGTGCCGCAGCGCAAGAACCCAATCCGGAAGACATCACCAGCAATACGCAATGGTCGGTCGTCTTTGACAATACCGAACCCGCCGCCGCCATTACGCTGCGCCGCCACTGGGGCGACGTCGACGCCTTCGCACTGTAAGGACCCAGGCTCGTCGACCTTACGCTCGCCTGACGTTGTTTACATTTCTATACGCTTGAGCTAACACGTTTTACCCCCGTATCAACAGTGTGCGGGGGTAAACTTATGCGCATGTTATAACTTGCCCGGAAGGATTCATCATGCTTAGGATCGGTCTTCTTACCAGTGGCGGCGACTGCCAGGCGCTCAACGCCACCATGCGCGGCATTGTCAAAACGCTTATGACCAATAGCGAAGAGCCTATTGAGATCTATGGTTTTGAGGACGGCTACCAGGGCCTTATCTACAGCCGGTTCCGCGTCATGACGCCCGCCGATTTTAGCGGCATCCTTACCCGTGGCGGCACCATCCTGGGCACGAGCCGTACGCCGTTCAAGCGCCTGGATATTCCCGAGGCCGACGGCGTCGAGAAGGTGCCGGCAATGGTCCACACCTATCATAAGCTGCAGCTCGACTGCCTGTTTATGCTGGGCGGCAACGGCTCCACCAAGACCGCCAACCGTCTGCGCGAAGAGGGCCTCAACGTTATCGCCCTGCCTAAGACCATCGATAACGACACCTGGGGCACCGAGCTGACGTTTGGCTTTACGAGCGCCATCGACGTCGCCACCAAGTGCATCGACGACATTCACACCACCGCTTCGAGTCACGGCCGCGTGTTCGTTATCGAGATCATGGGCCACAAGGTTGGCTGGATCCCGCTATACGCCGGCGTCGCGGGCGGCGCGGATGTCATCTTGATTCCCGAGATCCCCTACGACATGGATAACGTCATCAAGACCATCGAGCATCGCATGGAGACCGGCAGCCGCTTTACCATCGTGGCCGTCGCCGAGGGCGCTATCTCCAAGGAGGACGCGGCGCTGTCCAAGAAGGAGTACAAGAAGAAACTCGCCGAGCGCACGAGCCCGTCGATCGTCTACGACATCGCCAAGGAGATCGAGGCCAAGACCGGTCGCGAGACCCGCGTCGCCATCCCCGGCCACACGCAGCGCGGCGGCCAGCCCGACGCCCAGGACCGCATCTTTGCGACCCAGTGCGGCGTCGAGGCGGCACTGGGCTGTCTACGCGGCGAGTTTGGCTACATGATCGCCCTGCGTGACGGCAAGATGTGTCACATGCCGCTCGAGGATGTCGCCGGCAAGCTCAAGTATGTCGATCCCCAGAGCGATCTGGTGCGCGAGGCCAAGGCGTTGGGCATCAGCTTCGGCGACGAATAGCCTCGGCCGAAACTGCTCTCATCGGAGACCCCAGGGCTTACCTCCCAAATCGTCCTCGGACATGTCAGGATCCCGCCGTGCGCTTCGCGCGGCGGGATCCTTCCGTCCTGCGGAAAGATTTGGGAGGTAAGCCCTAGGGCCTCCTGCGGTGACTGGGGAGGCCGAAACTATTCGTCTTCTTGCTGCGGGTGCCTGGGGTAGGATGCGGCGTGCATTTTTGGGAGTATTCAGCAGCCGAGGGCGCCTGCATACTGGATTTTGGGCGAAAGGCAGGCACCATGGGCCGCATCCTGTAAAAAAACGAGCGGCTCTAGAGGCGTTGGGACTCAGAATCGGGGCTTTCAGCGCAGTTTTGCACCCCCGCCCCCGCGCCCGCGGACCCCGGGACGCTGAATACTCCGGAATTTGCACGGCGCCCCCTGGGGTACCTGTGGGCAAAAAGCAACCGCCCCGTCAAAGTATGCATTTGGCGGGGCGGTTTATGCAAAAATGCTGCTGCGGGCGCGTCGGCAGCTCGCTAGAACTTGAATCCCAGGGCAGGTTACTCGGCGCTTTTGAGGGCGCCGACCATGTCGATCTTGTTGAGGGTACGATTGGTGGCGAGGTTGACGATAAACGTAAAGCCAAAGGAAAGCACCACGGCGAGCACGTAGCTTAGCGGCTCGACCTCAACATCAAAGTACAGCGACGGCATCTGCAAAATGTACGTAAAACTCTCGGCCAGCAAGCCGCCCAGTGGCACGCCCAGCGCGGCGCCAATTGCCGTGAGGATCAACGTCTCCTTGTTGACGTAATGGTGCACCTCGCCACGGCGGAAACCAAGCACCTTGATGGTCGCCAGCTCGCGCTCGCGCTCGGAGATATTCGTGTTGGACAGCGTAAACACCACCACAAACGACAGGCACGCCGCCATAAAGGTCACGAGCACCACGACGGAATTGATAATAGTGAAGTTCGCCTCAAAGTTTTCCCAATGCTCGGCCGTACTCGAAATCGTAAGCCAACCGTCACTCTTAAGATTCTTGCTAAACGCAATCTGGTCGGCCGACGAACCCTTAAGCAGCACAAAGACGCCGTTGAGGCGTGCGCTTCGACCGAATGCGTGCTCATAGGTGCCCTGCGTCATATAGAGCGTGTTGCCCAGATAGTTGAGCGAAATGTCGCTAACCTTGACCTTGGCGACGTTGAGCGACGAATCCTGGACGTGAGCCGTATCGCCCGGCTGAATCCCCAGCACCAGCTGTGAACTTTTGCTCAGATACACGTCTCCGTCACGCAAAGACAGCGGTTCTTTGGACTCATCCTCCAGGCGCACGTAATCGCCCAAGTCACCCGTGCGGTCGTCGGGAATCACGATGAGCTGCACGGTCTCGCTCTTTCCGCCGAATGTAAAGGTAACGTTGTCGGTCATAATCGGCAGGGTCGAGCTCACCGTCACGTTGGAATCATTGGCCGTGCTGCGCTCATCCAACGCCGCGCACGTCTGCGTAAAGTCATCGGGGTTGGCGACCGCCAGCAAGTCATAACGCGTGATATGCCCGTACTGTTTGGGCGAAAGCGCCACCGACGTATCGCGGATGCCCATACCGCAGATCACGAGCGCCGTGCAGCCGGCGATGCCGAAGATGGTCATAAAGGCGCGCTTTTTATAGCGGAAAAGGTTGCGTGCAGCGACCTTGTTCAAAAAGCCCATGCGGCGCCAGATAAAGCCGATGCGCTCGAGCAGAATGCGCGAGCCAGCGCGCGGGGCCTTGGGACGCATAAGCGAGGCCGGGGTCTCGGCCATCTCGTGGCGGCAGGCGATAATCGTGGCGCCCACCACGCCCACGGCAAACAGCGCCACCGAAACGATCGAGGACACGATGTCGTACGAAAGCAGCATCTGGGGCAGTGAGTACATGTCGTCGAACACCGTAAACAGGAACAGCGGCAGGCCCACAAATCCGATGATGTTGCCGAGCACGCCGCCGATCAGACAGGCCCACAGCGCATAGTCCACGTATTTGGACAGGATGCGTCCGAGCGAATAACCGAGCGCCTTATACAGGCCGATGAGTGTGCGTTCCTCCTCGACCATACGCGTGGCGGTGGTGAGGCTGATGAGCACGGCGACGATAAAGAAGATGAACGGGAACACCGTGGCGATGGCTTCAATTGACGAGCTATCGCTCTCCACGCTCGAGTAGCTTGCGATATTGCCGCGGTCCTGGATGTACCAGGTGCATTCGCCCAGATCGGAAAGCTCGGCGCGGGCATCGGCAAACTGTTGATCGGCGGCGGCGCGACGCTGATCCAGGTCGGCTTGCGCCTGCGCACGCTCGTCGCTGCCCTCGGCCATGCGATTGATGTTGTCCTGCTCAATCCCAAAGAGCATATTCGCCTGACGCTCAGCCGCGTCCAAGCTCGCCGGCGTGTCGACCGTCAGCTCCTGGGTGCGCGCCTTCTCACGCTCCTCGCGGATCTTCTCGATATTGCCCTTGACCTCATTGATCTTTGCCGCGTAGGAATCCGAATAGGAGTTGAGGCTCTTGGCTCCCTCGACGATCACGTGGACCGCGGAGTAGGAAGAAGATGTCGCGGCGTCCTCGCTCACATAGAACTTATAGTCCGCCGCCGAAGCAGCGCGAAAGGCGTTGACTGTCGAGTCAGAACTTACATCGGTGGGATCGAGGACCTCGGCCGTAATGGTGTAATCGCCCGCGGCAAACTGGTCCTTGGCACTTTGGTTCGACGAGCTCGCATCGTTGGCGGCAAAGCTCACCGTATCGCCGAGCCTTTTGCCCGAAGCCTTCAGGAACTTCGAAGTCACCGCGACCTCATCGGCGCTCTCGGGCAAATCGCCGTTCACGAGCACCGGCTGATCGATGTTCTCCTTGGAGAGACTTTGCACGACCACGCGCTCGCGCGCTGTGCCCACGGCGGTGTAGGCGGTCTCGGTGTAGATACCCTCGGCCGTCTCGACGCCGTCGACCTCTTGGATAGCCGCAAGATCGTCGCGCGTAAGGCCATAGGTCGACTGCACGTTAATGTCATAGACATTCTGCTGGTCAAAGTAGGCATCGACCGAATCGCACAGATCCTCACAACCCGCCTTGAGGCCGCACATCACGCTCACGCCGAGCGCGGTGATGACCACGATAGACAAGAAGCGTTTGAGGCTGCCGCGGATTGTGCGGTAGATGCCACGGCGAAACACCGTCGGCACCATATCGTTTGAGCTTTGGGCCGTGCGGTAGGTCGCGAACTCCCGGTCGCGACCCGCGTGCTCCGTATCGTGGTTTTGGCTGTTTTGACGGTCTTGGTCCATGGGCGCTACCACTCGATCGTCTCGATAGGCACGGGATTTTGCTGGACCGTCTCGCTCTCCACGCGACCGTTCTTAAAGCGGATCAGGCGATCGGCCATGGGCGCCAGCGCGGAGTTGTGGGTGATGATGATGACCGTAATGCCCTGCTTGCGGCAAGTGTCCTGCAGCAGCTGCAAGATCTGCTTGCCGGTTTTATAGTCAAGTGCGCCCGTGGGCTCGTCGCACAAAAGCAGCTTGGGGTTCTTTGCCAGTGCGCGGGCAATGGACACGCGCTGCTGCTCGCCGCCCGAAAGCTGCGCGGGGAAGTTGGCGAGGCGCTCACCCAAGCCAACCTGGCAAAGCGTTTGCTCGGCATCGAGCGAATCAGGGCAGATTTGCGCCGCAAGCTCAACATTTTCGAGCGCCGTCAGGTTGGGGACCAGATTGTAGAACTGGAAGACAAAGCCGACGTCGGCGCGGCGGTATTCCACGAGCTGCGCCTCGTTAGCGGAGCTCACATCGCGCCCGTCCACCGTCACGGTGCCGGAAGTCGCCGTATCCATGCCGCCCAGAATGTTGAGCGCCGTGGTCTTGCCGGCACCCGAAGCACCCAAAATGATGGCGAGCTCGCCGCGCTCGACCGTAAAGCTCGCGCCGTCGAGTGCGTGAATGCGGGCGTCGCCCTCGCCGTATGCCTTGATGACGTCTTTGAATTCGATATAAGCCATCGATCGGTTCCCATCTGGTCGGATAACTCTTTAGTATTACCCATTTCGCACCGACTAAAAAGGGACGGGTTTATTTTGGCAGGTTCTATATGGGGAAACGGCAGCTATAGATGAGGCGCCGGGGAGGCAGAGAAATCATCGATGGGGTCAGGCCGACCGCCAAACACAACGCACGCATCTCAATCTGTCAGCCAAATCATTCGAACAGCTGTTCGTTTCTATGATATGATTCCGCTATCTAAGCAGGCCAATACGCAGAAAGGCGGCCAACATGGCGTTCGACTTTAAGAAGGAATGCAAGGAGCTCTACAGACCTGCAAGCAAGCCGAGTATCATAACTGTCCCGCCTATGAGCTACGTTGCCGTTCGCGGAAAGGGCGACCCAAATACCGAAGGTGGCGAGTATCAAAATGCCCTGCCGCTGCTTTACGGCATCGCCTATACCGTCAAGATGTCAAAGAAAGGCTCAAGGAGTATCGAGGGCTATTTCGACTTTGTGGTACCGCCGCTCGAGGGCTTCTGGTGGCAAGACTCCCCGAGCGGCGACATCGATTATGTACGCAAGGACGATTTCAACTTTATCTCGTGCATCCGCCTGCCCGATTTCGTCACTCAGGATGACTTTGACTGGGCGGTCGCGGAAGCCACGGCCAAAAAGAAACTGGACTTTTCTGCCGTCGAGCTGCTTAAAGTTGACGAGGGTCTCTGCGTTCAATGCATGCATACCGGACCCTACGACAGCGAGCCGGCAACCGTAGACGCCATGCATGAATATGCGACCGAGCAGGGCTATGTCCCCGACTTCTCAGATACCCGTTTACATCACGAAATCTATCTCTCCGATCCACGCAAGTGTGCGCCGGAGAAACTTAAGACCGTGGTTCGTCATCCTATCAAGCGCGCTGAATAGCGTGGAGCGTCATTTCACGCGCTAGGTTTTAAGCCAGCCAACCAGCCGCCTCCTAGGCTGTCAAGCAATTATCTTGACGCGGCCCGTCGCATCTTATAAGTTTGTTTTGCTAAAGCTGGAAAGCCTCTCAACGATGCGCAACTCCAGCTCTTTTTCTATCAAGAGAGCAAGTGTCGGAAAGCAAAATGTCGGAAAGCAACGCATCGAGCAGAATCAAACGCTTGCTCAACACCTATAGCGGCCTCGTGCTTATGGGTGCCGTCGGAATCCCTATCGGCATCATCGTTGGCGCCATCTGCGCACTCTTTGGACGCGTGCTTCTGGCAATCGGCGCCTTCCGCGACGAACACATCGCACTGCTCCTTCCCTTCCTCGCCCTCATGGGCTTGGCCATCGTATTTGCCTACCGCACCTGGGGCAAAGGCACCGATCGGGGCATGAGCCTGGTATTTGACGTAGGTCACGGACGCGAGGATGCCATCTCCCCGCGTTTGGTGCCGCTCATTATGTTGAGCACGTGGGGGACGCACCTCTTTGGCGGCAGTGCGGGGCGCGAGGGCGTGGCCGTGCAGATTGGTGCAACCGTCTCGCACTGGATCGGCAGGCGTCTACCTTTCCGAAACCCCGGCAACACGTTTTTGCTCATTGGTATGGCCGCTGGCTTTGCCGGACTCTTTCGAACGCCGCTCGCTGCTACGGTCTTTGCTATCGAAGTGCTGGTCGCCGGACGCATGGAATACCGCGCGTTGCTCCCCGCGCTTACGGCTTCACTTGCCGCAAGCATGACCTCCGGCGCCCTGGGGCTCGAGAAGTTCGAGGTCGCCGTTACCGCCTCGTATGCGCTCGACCTCCCCGGTCTTGGACGGCTGGCACTGTTGGGCATCGCGTTTGGTATGGTGGGCGGCGCCTTTGCCTGGTGCCTTGCACATGCCAAAACACTTGCGGCGCGGCTGTTCCCCAACCCCTATGCACGCATCGCCGTTATGGGCATCGCGTTATCGGCGATTCTGTTCGCACTATGGCAGGGTCGATACTGCGGGCTTGGCACCAATCTGATATCCGCGGCGCTCGACGGTGACGGCAAGGTCGCCATCATACCTTGGGACTGGGCACTCAAATTCGCACTCACCATTACCACGCTTGCCGCAGGATATCAGGGTGGCGAGGTGACGCCGTTGTTCTCCATCGGAGCCAGCCTGGGTGTCGTACTCGCCGGGATTCTCGGCATGCCCGTCGAGCTCTGCGCCTCACTGGGCTACGCAGCCGTCTTTGGCAGCGCCACCAATACGCTGCTCGCACCCATCCTTATTGGCTGCGAAGTCTTCGGCTTTGGTAACTTGCCGATGTTCATTATTGTCTGCGTTGTGGCTTACCTGTTCAACATGGATAAGTCCATCTACGCCCTGCAGGAGCGGGCGTAGATCGATGTCCAGGCAGGTGGTCTCAGCCGGAAACGGCGTCCCACTCTGAGGCTGTATTCCGGGACACGGTTTCCGCTTGGAACGCCATTCGGAAAGCGCATCCCGCTTTAAAACGGAATTCCGGGACGTAGTTTCCGTCTGAGCCTCCATTCGGAAAGCATGTCCCGTTCTTTCACGGCATCTTGGCTATGCAAAGCGCTCGAGTGTTACTCCTCGTACGCGCCCTCAAGCCGCAGCAGCCACTCCTTGCGGTCGAGGCCGCCGGCATATCCGTTGAGCGATCCGTCGGCCGCGACCACGCGATGGCACGGCACGATTATCGAAATGGGATTACGCGCAACCGCAGCCCCCACCGCACGAGGAGACACGACGGGTGCCTCGTTTCCCGGCACACGATGTCGAGCCGCAACACGCTGGGCGACCTCGCCATACGTAGCGACCTCGCCACGCGGAATTGAAAGCAGTTCAAACCAAACTTCACGCTGAAACGCCGTGCCGATCATATGCAACGGCGGCGTAAATCGAGGCTCCTGTCCCGCAAAATAGGCATTCAACCAAGCCCAAGAACGCTCAAGCACCGAAGAAGCCGCGCCATTTGCCGGACTCACCGAAGACATCCCACCGGTACCGGAAACCGCGTCGGCGCCTTCAACATGTTCGGAGTCTTCCCGGAGAAGCGTGGAACCAAAGTGCTCCTGCCCCTCAAACCAAAGCCCCGTCAAACCGCGGGCATCAGCGGCAAGCAGGATTTCGCCCAAAGGCGAAGCAAACGTCGTCGTGACCACCAGCGGCTCCTTTCAAAACTCCGCAACATAATACCGCGAATTGTGCAGACAACCCCAATCGACCCCAAAGTCACCCAAGGCAGCAGGCGCGACAGCGCCGCAGCTGCCGCACGACCCCAAAGCCCCCGCAGGCAGCAGGCGCAACGCGCCGCAGCTGCCGGCCATGCTCCGCAGTCCCCCAAGGCGGCAGGCGCGAAGCGCCGGGGCCGCCGCCGGGACCAGGGCCTGCAACGGCCACGTGCCCCCACATCAGCCCAGCGGCCCCAACCAGCAACGGCCCCATCGCAGGCCGCTCGCAGCCGAGTCACCGCAGGCAGGGGCCGGGCTTAGTTTTCAGAACACTCCGCAGACCAGTGTGGCGCCTTGTCCGCGGCTCCGAAGGAGCAGGACAAGGCGCCACACATGGTCGAGGACGTTCTGAAAACTAGGCCCGGCCCCCGCCGGACAGGTCACGCTACTCGCAGAGCAGCTTGGCGATCTGGACGGCGTTGGTTGCCGCGCCTTTACGGATTTGGTCGCCGCAACACCAGAAGGTGATGCCGCGCGCGGCCTCAGGGTTCGAGATGTCGCGGCGCACACGGCCGACCCAAATCAAATCCTGGTCGGACGTATCCATCGGCATGGGGAAGCGATCGTGTGCATCCTCGGCAGCCATATCGTCAACCAGCTTCACGCCCGGAGCGGCAGACAGCGCAGCACGAGCCTCCTCGACCGTAATATCGCGCTCAAACTCGAGCGTAATGCTCTCGGAGTGCGAACGCAGCACGGGCACGCGCACGCAGGTGCAGTTCACGCGCAGCTCGGGCAGATGCATGATCTTGCGGCCCTCGTTTTGCAGCTTCATCTCCTCGGAGGTAAAGCCCTCCTCCTTGACGCCGCCGATCTGCGGAATCAGGTTGCTCGCCAGCTGGGCGGCAAACGCGCGCGGCTCGGGAATCTCCTCGCCGCGGCCCAGGGCGGCCAGCTGAGCCTCAAGCTCGGCCATACCGGGAGCGCCGGCGCCCGAAGCTGCCTGATACGTGGACACGATCATACGCCTCACGCCAGCAAGCTGATGCAGCGGCCAGGTGGGAACCAGGCCGATGATGGTCGCGCAGTTGGGGTTGGCAATAAGGCCATGATGCCACTTGATGTCATCGGCATTGATCTCGGGCACGACCAGCGGCACCTCGGGGTCCATGCGGAAGGCGTGGCTGTTGTCGACCACAACGGCGCCGCGCTTGACGGCCTCGGGCAGCAGTTCCTTGGCGATATCGTCGCCGGCAGCGCCGAGTACGATGTCGCAGCCCTCAAAGGCCTCGGGGCAAGCCTCCTCAATCACAACCTGCTCGCCGCGGAACTCGACGGTCTTGCCCGCAGAGCGTGCACTCGCCAGCAGCTTGAGCTTACCGACCGGAAACTCCTGCTCGTTGAGGCACTCGAGCATCTGGGTGCCCACGGCTCCCGTCGCGCCCAAAATAGCAACCGTGTACTGTTTCATGCTTCCCCCTTTAAAGGTTGTGGCTATCGCCCGCACGCCAAGCAGGCCGGATATTCTTGCCCAGTTTATACAAGAACGGGGCGGATATAAAACCCGCCCCGTCGAAACGAAACCGAAACGAAACGCCCCGCCGTAGATTTATGAGACATGACTCAAAAATCCAGCGAGATAGCAGCTACTTGTGGAGCGCAGCCAGGGCAGGGTCGGCCGACGCGGGAGCCTCCAGGTCGGAGACCTTCACAATGCCGTTTTCGTCGGAAAAGGCACGGTAAATGGTCTGGATCGCCAGATCGAAGTCCTTCTCCTCGACACCGATAATGATGTTGATCTCGTCGCAGCTCTGCGAAATCATACGCACGCTCACGCCCGCCTGGCCAAGCATGCCAAACAGATGGCCCGAGATACCTGCACGGCCGCGCAGGTTACGGCCGACGGTCGCGATGAGCGCCAAGCCCTCGACAACCTCGATCTCGAGCGGCTCGACCTCCTGCTGAATGTCGCCCACGAGCGAGTACAGCGAGTCGTGCACATCCTGCTCCTGCACCACGGCGCCAAAGCGGTCGACACCGGTGGGCATGTGCTCGACGGAGACGTCATAGCGCTCGAAGACCGAAAGCGCACGGCGCATAAAGCCGACGCGGGGCTTGGTGCGGTCGCGGGCAACGTTGATGGCGACAAAGCCGCGCTTGCCGGTCACGCCGGTAATGATGGGCTCTGCCTCACCCTCGTCAGCCGTCTCGCTAATGATGGTGCCGGGGTCCTGCGGCGCGTTGGTGTTCTTGATGACCAGCGGAATACCAGCCTCGCGCACGGGGAACACAGCCTCCTCGTGCAGGACGCTCGCGCCCATGTACGAAAGCTCGCGCAGCTCCTCGTAGGTAACGCGGGCGATGGGCTGAGCCTCGGGCACAATGCGAGGATCGGCAGAATAGAAGCCCGAAACGTCGGTCCAGTTCTCGTACAGGTCGGCGCCCAGGCACTTGGCCAAGATCGAACCGGAAATATCGCCGCCGCCGCGGTCGAGCAGCTTGATTTGGCCCTCACGCGTCGCGCCGTAGAAACCGGGCATGACAAAGCCACCCTGCTGACCGTACTCCTGCACCAGCTCGGAGGTGCGGTTCATGCTGAGCGTACCGTCGTGATGGAACGCCACAACTGTCGCGGCGTCCAGGAACGGTAGGCCCAGGTACTCGGCCATCAGGCGAGCAGTGAAGTACTCGCCGCGGCTTACGAGCTCCTCGGTGGAGTAGCCGCCCGAGCGGGCGCGCTCGGCAAAGGCTGCGAACTCCTCGCGGATGGGATAGGTGAGCTCCAGCTCGTCAGCGATATCAAAATAGCGCTGACCGATGTCCTCGAGCAGCTCCTCGCACGACACGTGATACTTAACGTGCGCGTTAACCAGGTAGAGCAGGTCGGTCACCTTGGTGTCGCCCTTAAAGCGGCGACCGCAGGCGGAAACCACCACAAAACGGCGGGCAGGGTCGGCATCGACGATGGCCTTGATCTTCTTGAAGTGTTCGGCGTCGGCGACCGACGAGCCGCCAAACTTGGCAATCTTAATCATGGGCTGGAGGTTACCTTTCTAAAAAGCCTCTGCGAACCTATTTTGCGCGCTCTGATACCATGGTTTCACCGATTGGGACCAAGGCATCCGAGGAGCAGTGTTATATGGGAACTTATCATAGTACACGAGGACGCACTTTATCGTGCTCAAGTAAGGTGGCAATCCGTACCGGCATCGCTCCCGACGGGGGTTTGTTTGTCTCGGACGAGCTCGGCACCCAGCAGGTCGATATCAGCTCGCTTGCAGATAAATCGTACTTTGAAATCGCTCAAGATGTGTTGGGAATGTTACTGAATGATTACACGGCCGAAGAAATTTCGGCGTGTGTCGACGAGGCATACCGCGGCACGTTCGCGAGTGAAGAGGTTACGCCGCTCGTCAAACTCGACGCTGCGCCGGGCGCTGACGCCCCTCAGACCTATGTGATGGAGCTCTTTGGCGGTCCCACGAGCGCCTTCAAGGACGTCGCCCTGCAGATGCTCCCCCGCTTGATGGCCCGCACTTCCGCCAAGGACGGCGGCGCCGAGCGCATCATGATCGTCACCGCCACGTCGGGCGACACAGGCAAGGCAGCACTCGCCGGCTTTGCCGACACCCCGGGCACGGGCATCACCGTCTTTTATCCCGAGGGCAAGGTCAGCCGCGTGCAGAATCTGCAGATGTCCACGCAGGAGGGCGGCAACGTCGCCGTCTGCGGCATCCGCGGCAACTTCGACGACGCCCAGAGTGCCGTCAAGCGCATCTTTGCCGATAAGGAGCTGGCCGAGCGCCTGGAGGCCGCCGGCACCGTGCTTTCGAGCGCCAACTCCATCAACGTCGGCCGCCTGGTGCCGCAGGTCGTCTACTACTTTGCCGCCTATGCGCAGCTGCTGCGCGCCGGCGCCATCGAGGCTGGCGACGCCGTTGAGTTCTGTGTGCCCACCGGCAACTTTGGCGATATCTTGGCCGGCTACTACGCCAAGTGCATGGGTCTGCCCGTCGCCAAGCTCGTCGTGGCGAGCGACAAGAACAACGTGCTTGCCGACTTCCTGACCACCGGCGTTTACGACCGCAACCGCCCGTTCTTCACGACCATCTCGCCGTCGATGGACATCCTCATCAGCTCCAACCTGGAACGCATGCTCTACTTCCTGTCCGATGGCGACTGCGAGCTCGTTGCCGGCCTTATGGAGCAGCTTGCCCAGACTGGTCGCTACGAGGTGCCCGCCGAGCTGCTGGCCAAAATCCAGAACGTGTTTGGCTGCGGCTGGGCCAGCGAGGACGAGGTCCGCGCTGCCATCAAGAGCTGCTGGGACGCGAACGGCTACGTGATCGACCCGCACACCGCTTGCGGCTATCACGTCTTTGAGCAGGTCGCCCCCGCCGAGGGCGCCAAGGCCCGCGTGCTGCTTTCGACCGCCAGCCCCTACAAGTTCCCGCGCGCCTGCTGCGACGCCCTGGGGCTCAACGTTCCCGAGGACGACTTTGAGGCCATGCGCGTGCTCGAGCAGGCAACCAACACGGTCGCCCCGACCCAGCTCGCCGAACTCGAGTCCAAGCCCGTCCGCTTCGAAGACGTCTGCGACGTAGCCGACATGGCCAACTACGTAGAGTCTGCAGCAAAAAAGATGGCTTCCAACTAAAACCCCTTATAAGGCGCCGGCGAAAGCCGGCGCACCTTCTTTCATCAGATAACCCCCGGGATGATGACGAACGCGCACAGCGTGCCTGGCTGTTTAGTTCGTCGCGAGTTCCGCACGCAAAGGAAAGCACTTAATGTGCTTTCCGTCTTGCGCAGGACTGCCCGAGCAGCGAACTAAACAGCCAGGCACGCCAGGAGGACTCACATGATCAAGATCACCGTCCCAGCAACAAGCGCCAACTTGGGCATCGGCTACGACACCCTCGGCATGGCCGTCAGCCTCTACTCGCACTTCACCTTCGAGCGCGCCGACAAGCTCACCATCACGGGCTGCCCCGAGGAATTCCAAAACGAGAACAACCTGGTCTACGTGAGCTTTGTCGATGCGCTTGCCGCATGGGGCGAGCCGGCTTTTCCCGTTGCCATCGACATTCAAACCGATGTGCCCGTCGCTCGCGGCCTGGGCTCCAGCTCCACCTGCGTTGTCGCCGGCATTATGGCCGCCGCCGCGCTGACGGGCCACACCGTCGACCGCGCCGAGCTCGTCCGCATTGCCACCGAGGTCGAGGGCCATCCCGATAACGTCGCCCCCGCTATCCTGGGCGGCACCGTCTGCTCCTTTACGCCGACCGATTCGCTCCCCCAGTGCCTGCGCTACGAGGTGAGCGATCGCCTGCGTTTTATTACCGTGATTCCGCCCTACGAGGTACACACGAGTGAGGCGCGCAAGGTCGTGCCGCAGGAGATTCCGCTTTCCACCGCCGTATGGCAGATGGGCCGCATCGCCGGCATGACGCGCGGTCTCGAGACCGGCGATCTGGACCTGATTGCCGCCGCCAATGACGACCGTATTCAGGAGCCCTATCGCCGTCGCCTGATTCCCGACTACAACGCCGTGCGCGACACCTGTCTTAACGGCGGCGCCAAGACCATCTGGATCAGCGGCTCCGGCTCGACCCTCATGGCCGTAACCGACGATACCATCGTGGCGAAGTTCCTGCAGGTCAAGCTGCGCGAGCAGTTCCCCAAGTGTGACACGCACATTCTGACGTGCGACACGGAAGGCGCCCAGATCGAATACCTGTAGCGTCCTGCCTCACTGCTCTCACCGGTCCCCTTGGGGCTTCCCCTGAAAACGTCCTCGATCATGAATTGCCCCGTCGTGCGCTTCGCGCGACGGGGCAATTCGATCTGCGGATTGTTTTCAGGGGAAGCCCCAAGGGGGCCTGCGCAGCCTCGACAGGATATCGCATTCGCTGATTTAATCTTGCGTTCCTTCGGAGCAGCGGACGAGAGGCCTTCGCGCTGCGGAATAATTTTGAGGGGAACACCCCGACCATCCCTGCGTTTACCTTGCTGAGGATGTCTACAGGGACCCACGCTTTGAAGGGGCGCCGGGCAGATAGGGGCTTTTTAGGTTACATAATCAACTGTTTATCTATGCTACTATTTAACTAGGCATCGCAGTATGGAGGTGGTCAAAGTGTTACGCACACTCAAAGCTTCGTTTTTCCTCTCGATACTTTTGATATTACCGATATGTTTCTCGTTTAGCCCTTCGACTGCTTATGCTGCAGAAAGCGATGCTGTCGCAATTTCTGGCGCAACCCAAGATTTTGATTTAACGAAAGGTCCCGAGCAGTCTCATCAAATCAAGCTTAAGGATGGGACCTTTGCAGTAATAGGAATTAAAAAAACCAATGAACCCAGCCTGATATGGGACAGTTACTACAACAACGCATCTGGAACTTGGACTATCTATTACAACAGTCCTTTTATTTATCGCGAATTCAAGATCAAGATAGCGAACTCGCTCATTACCAGCGCTTGGGGACAAAACTATACGACTATCGGCTGTACGGTAACTAACGAGTCCTTTATATGGAACTCGAAACAGGCGACATATCGACTCAACTATGAATCGATGGGGATGACGTCCGGTATCGCCGTGTTGCAAGCGACCATGGAAGGCAGCACGCTCCACACCTATGCAAACTAGACTCACATCAATTGAGGAAGTTCAATGATCCCAATTCCTGCACGCTCAGACATTATGATCGCTCTCGTTTGGATTCTCGTCGGAGTGCTTATTTGGCGTATCTGCAAATGGGTTAAAAACAAGAAATAGTTGATAAAACGTATATGCCATTTATGCGATGCTTGGGGCCGTTAAATCGGCCCCTATTTCTATAGCTTTTCAAGCAGCAGTCACCCATTTGGAAGTCGCAATGCCATTCATACGACTTCGGCCCTTTAAGCCGCTATCTATTGGTAGGGACTCTTGCTGGTAAGGAGCGCTTACTAGATACAAACCTTGGCAATATATTGGTTTACGCTGCGCTGGTTTCTTTGTATTCGAAGACTGGTTCTAGGAGGTCTTCGATGTTGCAGTGGAGGGCTTTTGCCATATCTTTTACGGCTGCGACCGAGGCTTCGTTGATGTTTCTCTGGCGCTGTTCGTACATTTGGATTGAACGAAGCGATACGCCCGATTCGTATGCCAGGTCTTGCTGGGTTTTCTTAAGTCTCTTTCGTGCTAGCGCCAATTTAGTTTGACGAGGCGCTTTCTTCGCCATATCGCAGACGAGGCGAGCCACGCGCTCCTCCGAGGCTTCATGCCAGGGATAGTACAGGTTGTGCAGCGTGTCAAACGGAACGACATGCAGCAGATCCTCAAAAGACTCTCCTAGGCGCCACTGAAGATATGCCAGCATCCAGCCTGTCCAGTATTCCGGTGTCTTCTCAAATCGATAGGTGCGGTCCGGTATAGACCCGCTTTGATATCCGGACCTTTCGGCGATAAGCGCAAACAGCTCAACGCCCGATTTTCCCGATACGACCCATGCATTGCCACGCTCAAACTCGCGGGCTACGCCGCTCAGGCAAAAGAGTTCAGCGACTTCCGATCCTTCTGCTCCGTAATCGTTAACGGCATAGTCGAAGCAATCCCCGAGGTTGTTCATTGCGTCCTCAAGGTAATAGACGGGATATGTTCTACTCGGCCCACAATCCGTTAACTCTTGGATCATCTAAATCAACCCTCCCTGTCATTAAATCCCTTATGTCGATACCCTCGGAATCAAATCCATTTACCGTGTCCAAGTACTTGCGCCGAGCGTTCTGCTCTCGATTAAAACGCTTGGGGTAATACTCAGATCCCAACGCCTGCTTCCATTCTCTGAATCTGATTGCTGAAAACGCACGCTCACTCATAAGCGCATATTGAATGCCCAAATCCCCCAAAAACATAATGCGCTGCAGTTGCCTAAGCGAGATCATGCCGTTAACGAACTGCCTTGCAAACGAGAAATAGGAATCGTCTGCACGATAACCTCGAATAACGTCATAAGGAGAAATATCAATCAGGCAGTTATCCAGCAGATAGCGAAGTCCTTCGCGCGCTAGCGGTGTCGAAACATTGAACTCCCTATTGTTAGCCAAAATCGCAAGCCAATTGAGAATTGAAAACTCCCCGGACTCCAAATCCAAGACCGCGAGACCATCCATATCGAGCTCATATCGATTCGCGATACCATCGGACTCGGTCCGACATGCCCATTCCATTGCCATTTCCTCATGAGGCGTGCAATAAAACCCGCGCCCATAGTCATTGAATTGCCTGCATTTATCCAACGACGGATGCTCGACAACAACCTCCGACCCGTGCCAAAGCTCCATATCGACCTCCAAACAAAAATATCACCCCAGTGATAGTGTACCAATAACTATCACCGGGGTGATATAGATAGATGCAAACTATTGCCTGCCAAGAGCCCTTGTTAGAGGCAAGCCTCGGCAATGCGCTTTTTGAGCTCGTCGATGCCGGTACCGGTCTGGGAGCTTGTAATGATCACGTTCTCGGCCGGGACGTTGAGCTGCTTTTTGATGGCTGCTGCCTGGCGGGCCTGCTGGGTGCGGCTGAGCTTGTCGGCCTTGGTGAGGCAGACGATAAAGTTGAACTCGTTGCCCTGCAGGTAGTCGATCATGTCGTGGTCGAGCTTGCTGGGGTCGTGACGAATGTCAACCAGCGATACGACCAGGTTAAAGCTGCGCTCGGAGTCGAAGAAGTCGCCGATAAGTTCTGCCCAGCGATCGCGCTCAGCTTTGGAACGACGGGCGAAACCGTAACCCGGCAGGTCGACGAAGTGCACGTCATCGGCCTCAAAGAAGTTGATGTTGCTCGTCTTGCCCGGTGTGCTCGAAACCTTGACGAGGTTCTTGCGGCCGAAGAGCTTGTTCATGATGGAGGACTTGCCCACGTTGGAGCGGCCGACGAAGCTCACCTCGGGACAGGTGGACTCGGGAATCTGCGAAACCTTGCCATAGCTGGCAACGAATTTGGCAAGCTGGTAGTTAATGGAATCGGCCATGGACACTCCTTGGTCGTAGGTTTTTACAAAAGAGCGCGCTAATAGATAGCAGCGATACGGCGAACGATATCGAGCGTAATGCCACTCGCGGTACGAGCATACTCGAACAGGTCGAACTCGCGGTCGCAAATCGCATCGTACGCCTCGTCACAATTATCGCTGATAGCGCGCAGCACCAGGCAATCGACACCATTTTTGGTTGCGACATGGGCAATTGCCGTGCCCTCCATGCCGACACAATCGGCATGCGTCGCCTCGATAGCGTCGTTGCGCATGGCGGCGCCCGTCACAAAGCGGTTACCCGTGGCAATCGTGCCGACCAGGAATTGTTTGGCTCCCTCGTTCGAAGCGGCTGCATTTGTCGAAGCATCAACAAACCCACGCTCAGCAAGCACATCGGCAGCAATATCGACCAGCGCAGGCGTCGAGCCAAACTCCTCGAGCCCCGGCGCAGACTCGGCGATAAGCGCGGTATCGGTATCCAGATAGCGCAGGCGTTTGCCAATGACCACGTCGTCGATATGGAGCTTGGGGTTCAAACCGCCCGCGATACCCGAAAACACAACAGCCTGCGGAGCATACTTGCTAATGAGGTGCTGCGTTGCGGCAGCGGCATTCACCGTGCCCATGCCCGCCGTTGTGGCGACAATCGACAGACCGTCGAGCCCGCCGGTCACAACGTTCAAGCCCGCCTCCTGTACCATGCAAACGTTACTCAACTCTTCCTTAATCTGCATGATCTCTTTTTCGAGTGCACCGATAATCGCGATGGTAGCCATGCCATTCCCCAAACCTATACGTAATTCTCAACCACGGTATGGTACCAGCATTTTGTTTGACCTCGTCAAACGAACACGCTAGGCCAGCGCAGCTCGCGTATCAAACAGAGCCTTTGCAATCGCAGCCGTGACCTCGCTCGAGCGGTCGCTCCACGGCATCGATGTCATGATGCTCATGACATAGGTACGGCCATCGATGTCGATAAGGCCTGCATCGCATGTCGAATAGCAACCATCCTCGCTAATCCAGCCTGTCTTGTTGCGCACCAAGGCTTGGTCGTCCGCAATACCGTCACGGATAAACGATCGGGCCGTAGAGGCCAGAAGGCCCGACAGCCATTGCGATGTCTCGGTATCATGGCTCAGATACTCGCTCATCTCGCGCCACAACTTGGCCGAGGTGCGCGGGCAATAAGTTGGAAAATCACTCATCGGATCGAGTGCGGTATCGTAATCGACGCCAAGACCGACAATCCAATCCTCGTAACCGACACGGTCAAACGCCGCACGCAACGCGATAAACGAATCGTTGTCCGAATTAACGACCGCGGCCTCGATCAGGTCGCGCACCGTCTGCCAGCCCATGTTGTAGCCGCCATAGGTGCCAAGGGAATCATCGAGTGAGACCTGGCCCGTCTCGACCAGAGATTCGCAGACGTAGAGCACATAGAGCGCCTTATAACTGCTCGCACCGTACACCTCGACATCGGCGTTATACGTCACGCCCTTGCCACTTGACAGGTCGTAGAACACCACGCCCACATCGCCCAATTCCTTGGCCTGGTCAAGGGCATCTTGGAGCGCGGCGAGGCTCTCATCCTCCAGGGCGGGGATCTGGTCATCAACCAGTGAGAAGGTCTGCACGGTATCGCCTGAGGGAATATCGTTAAAGTCCGCCTTCGAAAGCCTCGTCTTGAGGCTCGCTGTCGACAGGGTTTGACTTGCGGTGGCTTTAGATTCAGAGACCTTTTTGTTTTGCGCCTGTACCGTTGACGCATCTGAGTGTGCCATTCGCTCCGACGCGTAGGTTTTGGCGGTAATTCCGAGGATAATAACCGCCAACGTTAGCATCCCAATGGCGGCAATCTTCGTCACACGGACGCGAACGTCAGCGAGGCCACACGAAGGCGCGCCCTTCGTCTCACATCTGCTGCCATGCTGCGGCACATACTCGTCCCGCGATGCGATGTTTCGCACGTGGTCTCCTGACTGCCACCGTTTATATACGAGCAGCATGATACCGAGCAGGCAATTCTTTCCAAAGATATTCAGCGGCGTTTAAGGTGTCTTTAAAGAAACCACAAGCGTATTTATCCAAATGGCACGATTCTGTTGCGCATCTCACCGCAACCCAGAGAGCAGTCTTTTAAGGACGGGGCTCTTTAGCAATCAACTTGGTGCCCAGGGGCACTCATTTAAGTCTGTCCCCAATGAGTGCCCTTGGGGAACGAAAATGGCACGCTAGCCGATGGCGTTTTTTAGCTCCGCACGGCGCTCTTTCATGCCGGCCATAACGGCATTGCGCAACTCGGGCATACGTGCGGTATCCATCTGGGGCACGCCCTCAAGCTTATAGGGAATCCCCAACTGCTCGTATTTGACGACACCCATGGTGTGATACGGCAGCATTTCCAGGCCCACCACGTTGTGCCATGGAGCGATCAGGCGACCGAGTGCCTCGCACTCCTCCACCGTATCGGTGATACCCGGCACCACCACGTGGCGAATAACAACCTTAATCTTGCGACGTGCCAGCTCATCGCCAAACGCCAGAATGCGTGCGGGATCGCAACCGGTCAGCTTTTTATGCTCAGCCGGATCGGCATGCTTGATGTCGAGCAGCACCATATCGGTCTCGTTGAGAACGGCATCGAACTTCTCGGGGTGGTTGGGGTCAAACGCATATCCGCAGCTATCGAGGCAGGTATGCACGCGGCCATCGGGATTGTTGTGCATTGCACGGAACAGGTCGGCCAAAAACTCGGGCTGTAGGAGCGGCTCGCCGCCGGACACCGTAATTCCGCCGCTGCGATAGAACTCGTGGTTGCTCTGGAACTCGTCCATCAGGTGCTCGACGGTCACCATGGTGCCGCCGTTAACCGACCAGGTATCGGGGTTGTGGCAATACGCACAGCGCATGGGGCAGCCCTGAACAAACACCACAAAGCGGATGCCGGGTCCATCGACCGTTCCCATCGTCTCAATCGAATGCACGCGGCCCAGGGCAAACGCAGAGTCCTCGGGACGAGCGTCCACACCCTCGAGCGTCATCTCAGCCATTCCCGCTACCTTGCCTCTCATTGGTTTTAGTTACATAAATGCCAGAGCCATTCTAGCCCATACGCATGATGGTGAAACGGTTTAGCGGTCAATTGGGTTGTTCTATTTGGCCCCACACAAAAGCGGCGGGAAGGTTATCACAACCCACCCGCCGCCGAGGCAATAGATATCGATAGACACCAGGCCTTACGCCTTGAGCGTGAGCACCGCGCCGAAGGCGGTCGGGCCGCAATGGCTCGATATGACGCCGCCGACCTGAGTCCAGGTAATGTCCTTAAAGCCCAGGTCGTGCGCATAGACTTCCATGTCGTCGCGCAACTCCTCGGAAAGACCCACCGAATACGCCAGGCCAATATGCGAGTAGTCGATCTCGCCCTTCTCTACCATGTGATCAATAAAGGCACGGGCGCACTTAAGCATAGAACCGCGGAACTTCTTGGTCGCCACGAACTTGCCGCCCGTCACCTCAATGCAGGGCTTAATCTTGAGCAGATGGGCGCCTAGGAACGCGACGCTGGACAAGCGGCCACCTGCCTTAAGGAAGGCAAGGTCCGTAGGAACAAAGCCCAGCAGCACGCGGTCCATGACGGAGTTCGTAAATGCAAAGATCTCGTCGACGGTGACATCGGGGTGAGCCTCGATGTATTTGGCGGTCTCGACGACAACGAGCGACTGGCCCACCGAGACAAAGCGTGTGTCCATGGAGAACACGTAGTCGCGCCCCTGGGCCGCAATCTTAGAGGACTGATGCGAACAGGTCGTGGCCTCGGAATATGCAAGATGCAAAATAGTCGCGTCGGGTTGCTCGGCATGGATGCGGTCGTACACATGCGCAAAATCCGCTGGCGAACAGCCACTGGTCTTGGGCATCACGCCAAACTCGTTACAGCGCGAGTAAATCTCGAGCGGATCAATCGAGCCATCCTCGACGGTCTCGTCGCCAATCGTGACATGCATGGGCACGCGCACGATGCCGTAGCGTTCGCAGAGCTCTGGCGTCACATCCGAACCAGATTCAACCACGATTACGTACTTGCCCATTACCATCACTACCCATCTCGTCGTTGTCATGTTCACTGTTCGACACGCTGCTGCCGCACTGTTGTGCAACGGCATATAAGCGCCAGAAAGACGCCGCCCTTCGCCTATAACAAAGGACAGCGTCTCCCTGAAACATTCCGTGCTGCGAGAGATTTTACACGGTTCAGAAAAATCTGTTACTTACTCCGCAAACGGTAGCTATATGGAATAAACGGTAGTCGACATGCGCATTCGTTGCCTCCTGCAGCCTACTGAGCCAGTCGATAGAACTCCATCTCGGCCGAACCCTCGGCATGCAGCTCCATCGTGGATACCGCAGGCGAATACGTACGGCTTGTGAGCGCAGCCTCTCCACCGTTGGCAAAAATCTCAACCAGGGTCGTGTCCGATAGCACGCGCAAATCACGCAGCTCATCGACCTCAACCGACCTTACGTCACGTCCGTAGCCCTCATCGTCCATGTCGAGCGTAAGCATGCCATCCGCATAGCGCACGGTAACGCCCTCACGGATCCTAAGCTCGAAGGTCTTCGCTTCCGAGCAGGAGACGACGGCATCAAATAGACGACCGGGCTCCGCGGCGCCCTCACCGGCATGAACGTGCACGCCCGCACCGCGCAGCTTTTCGAGCTCACGGGCAGGCCACTGGCAGAGTTTGCCGTTATGCATGCTCAGTTGGCGCGGCACCGTCAGCGCGCACTGCCATCCGCGCTCGACCGTTGGGTTTTTCACCGTTGCATCGGGGCAGCCCACCCAGCCGATCATCAAGCGTCGCCCGGCGGCGTCCTCAAAAGATTGCGGGGCATAAAAATCGAAGCCCGCATCAACCATCGGCGGCATGCCCTGGTCGGCAATCTTAAAACTCCGGGCATCCCAATCGGCCTCGATGCGGAACCACACGCACTGGTGCGGATTGTGGTAACGCCAGCCCTCGGCGGGCACACCCTGTGGACAGCAGACGAGCACGAGCTCGCCATCCAGCTCAAACAGGTCGGGGCACTCCCACATAAAGCCAAACTTCTCGTCCAGCTCAATGCGCGTCGCATACGCCCAAGATTCCAGATTGCACGATGTGAACACGAGCACGCATCCACGGTCATCTTTCGTGCGCGCGCCCAGCACCATGTAGTACACGCCATTATGCTCAAGAACCTTGGGATCGCGCACATGTGTGCCAATATCGCTAGGATAATCGAGCGGGCCGATGGCCAGCTGCTTCTCGCCCAGCTCGTCGGGGTTATCGGTAACCATATGGATCTGGTTTTGCTCGCGGCCGGTGAGTACGTAATCGTAGTCATCGCGATCAAAGTGTTTGACGTTACCGGTATAAAAGTAGTGAATCTTGCCGTCTCGCATAAAGGCCGACCCAGAGTACGCGCCGCTCGAATCCAAATCGGAATCGGGGAACAACGCCGGCCCAAGATTCTCGTACGTCACAAAGTCCTTCGTTGTCACATGATTCCAAAGGACGGGACCACCATGCAGGGCATCAAACGGGTCGTATTGATGATAGATGTGGTAGGTATCGCCAACCTGGACCAGACCATTGGGGTCATTGAGCCAGCCAAGCTCGGGCTCCACATGGAACAGAAGCCTGTCCGGATCAGCCGCAATACGAGCCGCCGCCTCGTCCTGCCCCGCACGCCAACGCTCGTAGTCCGAACGCGTCACCTTGTTCTTTTGATTGAACATGTCATTTGTCCTTCTTATTGAGGGAAAGGACGCCCGGCTCGCACGAACCGAACGCCCTTCCCTAACGGGCTAGCCCTTTGATTACATCGTGAACTTTGGCCTAGAAGCTAACGTCGAAGCCAGCGCCAGCGCCCTCTTCATCGGTGGTCGGCACGCCCTTTGCCTTGTTGTAGGCAAAGATCAAGACGATCGGCACGATGAAGGCGATGAGATTGCCAGCCACATACCACACGAGCGTCTCGGGCGTAACGATGAGCAGGCCAAGCACGCCGGTCAGACCCTGACCGATGGCGCGCACCTCAAAGAGCTTCACGAAGGCACCGCCGCAGCCTGCACCGATGCAAGCGCAGATGAACGGGATGATCGAGTAGCGCATGTTTGCAGCAAAGATTGCGGGCTCGGAGATACCGACCAGCGTCGGGATAAAGGACGACATGCAGATGTTGCGCTCTTTGGAATGCTTCTTGTGAATGAGGTACATGCCGATGGCGCCGCCGCCCTGGGCGATGATGGAAACCGACCAGATTGCCTGGATGTAGTTGAAGCCAGTCGTGGCAACGAGGTTTGCCTCGATACCCTGGATGAACTGATGCGTACCGGTAACGACGAGCGGCTGCAGGAATGCGGCAAAGACAAAGGCACCGAAGACGCCCATCCTGTTGTACAGGATATCGATTACGCCGGCGAGGACGTCGCCGATCAGGTTGCCGAGCGGGCCGAACACGGTGAACAGGGCGACGTTAGCAAGAATCAGGGTAACGGTCGGGACAAAGACGAACGAAACGACCTCGGGGATGTACTTCTGGGCAATCTTCTCGACCTTGGCCATAAACCAGGCAGTCAGGATTGCAGGGAACACGCCGCCCTGGAAAGCAACCATGGGAATGGAGAGCGGACCGAAGTTCCAGTACTCAGCACCCGTCGGGTCCATAACGAACGTGTTACGGTTCATAAGGCTCGGGTGAACCATGACGATACCGACGAGGATGCCCAGGATCGGGTTACCGCCAAAACGCTTGACCGCGCTGTACATAACCAGGACAGGTAGGTAGTCGAAGGTGGTGGCGATAATGGCAAAGAAGCTTGCGAGGTTCTTGAGGAACTCGCTGTGATCGGCGAGGCTGCCCTCCATGCCAAAGAGGCCGTTGGCAACAATCAGCGACTTAAGGCCGATGATGATAGCAGCGCCGACGAAAGCGGGAATGATGGGGATAAAGATGTCCGAGAATACCTTGAGGACCGAGAAGAACTTGCCCTTCTTGTCCGCCTCGGCGCCCTTGACCTCGGAAGCGCTAATCTCCTTAACGCCCGTCAGAGCCATAAACTCATCGTAAACCTTGTTGACGGTACCGGTACCGAAGATGATCATGAGCTGGCCGCTGTTGTACAGCACGCCCTTGACGCCATCGATGTTCTCGAGCTCGGCCTTGTTGTACTTGCTCGTATCCTTGAGCACCAGACGCAGACGCGTAACGCAATGCGTGGCGCCCTCGATGTTCTCCAGACCGCCGACGTTATCGACGACTTGCTGAGACACTACTTTGTAGTCCATGTTCCTCTCCATTCCTTTACGAAATCATAAGACGTTTTGACGCCATTACAGAGACGCGATCGTTGCATTTGCGCACTTAAGCGTACCGTCGGTGACCGTCAGCGCCACACCCTGGCCCTGCTTATTGCAGAATCGAGCGTTAAGCGCAACATCATCGACAAAGATGGTCGCGATATCGTCGTCAACGACCAGGCGCACATGATGAGTGCCCTCGCCCTTAAAGAACAACGGACGCTCGAGGCCCATGTTGTTGACCTGGAACCACGGATACTGGGGGGCCGCCGTAAACTCGAGCTTGCCCTCACGCAGGTTGGCGCGGAACTCATAGGCAAGACCGGACTCGGCGTCCTCGGCAAGCTTCACCGAGAAGCCGGCAGCGTCACCGGCGAGCTCGATGTCGGCATCGAGCATATAGGTGGAACCGGCATCCGCGGCGAGCACCTGCTCGACCCTGCCCGACTCGCAGGAGAGCTCAAAGGCCTCGACTGCCTTAGCCTCGCCAAAGGCGCCAAGCATGCTGTCAGGAAGCTTGGTGCCGAGTGTTCCGTCAACACGCTGAACGATCTCGAGAGGCATAAAGGTGCCACCCCACAGGTAAGAGCTGGGGTCACCGCCCTCGTCACGCGTAGGAACCCAACCAAAGAGAACGCGGCGCTCGCCGTCAAATGCGGTACGCGCGGCATAGTACGCGCGGCCATCGAAGGAATCGTCCGCAGGAGTGATCCAAGGACCGTTGATAGAGCGAGACATGCGGTAACGGGTCTTGTTGCCATCACTGTACTCGGAGAACACCAGATACCACCAGTCGCCCATCTTAAAGAGATCAGGCATCTCGAACATGGTGTACAGGCCCGGATTCCACCAGTCGCCCTGGAACTCCCAGGTATCCAGGTCCTTGGAGGTGAACTTGACCAGACGACCGGTCATCAGACGCTTGTCCTCGCCCACACGCGTGCCGAGGATGAGCATGTACTCTTCGTTCTCCTCATCCCAAAGCACAAAGGGATCGCGCCAGTTGCGGTCATCGTAACCCTCCTGGGGCGGAAGCAGCGTCTCGGCGATGTTCTTCTCCCACTTGACGGCGTCGTCACTCGTTGCGTGAAGAAGAACCTGCTTCATCAAGCGTGCCTTGACCTTATCGCGATTGCAACCAGTGTAGAGCGCATGGTACTTGTCGCCCACCTTAAACACCGTGCCGGCATAAACATACTGGTCGACTTCCTCGTCGCCGCCACGCTCAAGGCTCTCGCCAAAGTCTTTGTACTTGACGAAGTCCTTGGTTGTCGCGAGTGCCCAGCCAAACGGCTCTCCGAAAGGTCCGGGGTTTCGCGTGTCACGCTGATGATAGAGATAGAACGTGCCGTCCTCGCCGTACGGCATGATGTCGCCTACCCAAATTCCCTCAGGCTGGTAATACACCTTGTGCATCCGAGACTTCCTTTCTCACGAGATACTAACTCGGTACAACTGCAAGATATGTCAATCGTTTTCATATGTCAAACGTTTTCACACCAATACGTCTTTTCGCAGTTCCAGTCGTCGGCAAACGGTTGACATATGCCGGCGAACGGTCATCAGAGGTGTTTGAGGAATTCTTTTGGCACGGGATGAACTACGCGGTTTTACCCTCAATGAGTTCAACGGGGAGCTTGATATTCGATTCGGGCTTTTCGCCGTTAATAAGAGCAATGATGGATTGCGCCGCGAGCTCTCCGATGCGATCGATATCTTGGCGAACGGTTGTTAAGTCAGGCATAAACGTCATAGTGCGGCGGGCACCATCCGCGCCCACGACCTTAATATCGCCCGGAGCGCTCAAGCCGCGCTGCTTCATCACGTTAAGACAGATAGCCGCCATCGTGTCGTCTCCCGCAAAGATGCCGTCAATATCGGGGTTCTCATCGAGGATCTTCGCAACGACCGCACTCTTTTCGTCGTCGGGCTTAACGAACTCGACCTCACGGACAAGCGCGGGCAAACCGGCCTGCTCAACAACATCGAGGTAGGCATCGGTACGCTTATTGGCAGGCATGCGCATGCGGCTATTGCTGCGCAGGCACAGGATGCGTGAACATCCGTCATCGATCAGGCGACGCGTGGCAAGTTCGCCGATGCTATAGCTGTCGCTCGCAATCTGAACAGAGGCTTCGCCAAGGTCGCAGTCGATACCAACCAGACTCAAGCCCATCTCGGCATACGCCTCGGCACCGATATTAAGCGAGTTGACGATGACGCCATCAACCATATTGCGTCGAAGCATGTCGATATAAGAGCGCTCAAGCTCGGGTCGATTGGCACTATTGCACAGCAGCATCTTAAAACCGTTTTCGGCCAGGGTATGCTCAATGACTTGAACCACTTGGGCATGAAACGGACTGCTGACATAGGGGACGATCATACCGATAAGATTCAGGCGACCGTTGAGCATGGCACGAGCGATATCGTTGGGCGTATAGTTGATGCGCTTCATCGCGGCATGGACCTTATCGCGGGTCTCTTGGCTAATATAGCCACGATTATTAAGCACACGAGATACCGTAGTAGGCGAAACCCCCGCCACCGCCGCAACTTCCTTGATGCCAGGCTTAGCCGTATCCTTAGAACGAGCACTCTCGCGAGCCATAGCACCCTCCCCCATCAACATGTCATACGTTTACATACGAACAAAGCATACCCCAACAACAGCGGGATGACGGTAACAGTACAAGTAAGTAAACGACTCATCCAAATAATTAGGAGAGTTCCGCCTAAAGGGTGACTACACAGGACCCAGCCGGGGCTGTTTGGGCTACCTCCCAAAACATTCCGCAGGACGCAAAGAGGCTCCGCCGCGCAACGCGCGCAGCGGAGCCTCTTTGCATGTCCGAGGACGTTTTGGGAAATAACCCAAAACCGGCCCCAGTAATCCTACAGGAGTTGAACCCTTTAGAACTTGTCGTGGAAGGTACGCGAAATGACCTCGTCCTGCTGCTCCTTGGTGAGCGTGTGGAAGTTCACGGCATAGCCGGAAACGCGGATGGTCAGCTGCGGGTACTTCTCGGGGTGAGCCTGAGCGTCGAGCAGCGTCTCACGGTTGAAGACGTTGATGTTCAGGTGGTGGCCACCCTTCTCGGCGTAAGCGTCGAGCATGTGGACCAGGTTATCGGCCTGAGTCTCGGAAACTTCAGAAACCTTCATAATGTGTCTCCTTCGATTAATAGGCGCCGGCCGAAACCGGCGCGCTAATCAGTAATCGTTATTGTTAGTATAGCACTAACAATAGTTACTCGCCCAGCTGATCAAGGTCGATATCGCCAAAGAACACCTGGTCCTCCTTGCCGAGCGCACTCGGGATGATGGAGAAGGTGTTGGAGATGCCGTCCTGAGCATCGCGGAACGGGAGCTTGGAAACCGAAGACAGCGAAGCGATGGCGCCGTGGCTATCGCGCTTGTGCATGGGGTTAGCACCCGGGGCGAACGGCTGGCCAGCCTTGCGGCCGTCGGGCGTGGAGCCGGTCTTCTTACCGTACACGACGTTGGAGGTAATGGTCAGAACCGAGGTCGTAGGCACGGAGTTGCGGTAGGTATCGTTCATGCGGATGTACTCCATGAACTGGTGCACAACGTCGTGAGCGATCTGGTCGACGCGGTCGTCGTCGTTACCGTACTTGGGGAACTCGCCCTCGGTCTCGAAGTCGACGATGATGCCGTTCTCGTCACGGACGGGGTGGACCTTGGCGTACTTGATGGCGGACAGGGAGTCAGCCACGACGGAAAGGCCAGCGATGCCCGTAGCGAACCAGCGGTGCACGTGCTTGTCGTGCAGAGCCATCTGGATGCGCTCGTAGCAGTACTTGTCGTGCATGTAGTGAATGATGTTCAGCGAGTTGACGTACACGCCAGCGAGCCACTTCATCATGTCGTTGTACTTGGCCACAACGTCGTCGTAATCGAGCGTATCGCCCTCGACGGCGCGATACTTGGGGCCGACCTGCTTCTTGGAGACCTCGTCAACACCGCCGTTGAGTGCATACAGCAGGCACTTGGCCAGGTTGGCGCGGGCGCCGAAGAACTGCATCTCCTTGCCGATGCGCATGGAGGACACGCAGCAGGCGATGCCGTAGTCGTCGCCGTGGTAAACGCGCATGAGGTCGTCGTTCTCGTACTGGATCGAGGAGCTGGCGACAGAAGTCTTGGCGCAGAACTTCTTGAAGTTCTCGGGCAGACGGGTCGACCACAGAACGGTCATGTTGGGCTCGGGGCTGGTGCCCATGTTCTCGAGCGTGTGCAGGTAGCGGTAGCTCATCTTGGTAACGAGCGTACGGCCGTCGACACCCATGCCGCCGATGGACTCGGTGACCCACTGCGGGTCGCCGGTGAACAGGGCCTGGTACTCGGGGGTACGGGCAAACTTGACCATGCGGAGCTTCATGATGAAGTGATCCACGAACTCCTGGATCTGCTCCTCGGTGAAGGTACCGTTGGCAAGGTCGCGCTCAGCATAGATGTCGATGAACGTAGAGGTACGGCCGATGGACATAGCGGCGCCGTTCTGCTCCTTGACGGCAGCAAGGTAGGCGAAGTACATCCACTGGATGGCCTCCTGCGTGTTGGTAGCAGGGTTGGAAATGTCGAAACCATAGGTCTCGGCCATCATCTTGAGCTCGCCGAGGGCGCGGATCTGCTCCTGCAGCTCCTCACGGTCGCGGATGTTGTCGGCGGTCATGACCGTCGGAGTGGAAGCCTTCTGGGCCTCCTTGTCCTTGATCAGGTAGTCGACGCCGTACAGGGCAACACGACGGTAGTCGCCGATGATGCGGCCGCGGCCATAACCATCGGGCAGACCGGTGATGATGTGAGCCGAGCGGCAAGCACGCATCTCGGGGGTGTAGACATCGAAGACGCCAGCGTTGTGGGTCTTGCGCTCGAAGGTGTAGCGCTCGACAACGTTCTCGTCGACCTTGTAGCCGTGCTGGCTGGCAGCCTGGCAAGCGATGCGGATACCACCGTTGACGTGCAGCGCGCGCTTGAGCGGCTTGTCGGTCTGGAGGCCAACAATGGTCTCCTTGTCGCGATGGGCATTATCGATGTAGCCAGCGGGGTGGCTCACGATACCCGTGACGGTCTTGGTGTCCATATCGAGGACACCACCCTGCTCGCGCTCCTTAAGCAGCAGGTCGAGAACCTCGCCCCACAGCTCCTTGGTACGCTCGGTCGGACCTACGAGGAACGACTCATCGCCCTCGTAGGGGGTGTAGTTCTTCTGGATGAAGTCTCGGACGTCAACCTCTCCCGTCCAGATACCTTCCTTGAAGCCTTCCCATGCCTCCTGCATTGTGTAACCACGCTCCTAGTTACGTGTAATGCGGCGCTCTCTCACACCGCTACTTATTGAATTCTTGAATTATCGGCTTGCACTACCGGCTTCTTCCGTTCTTCACCACACGTTGGTACAGGGAAAAACGTTTGTCCACCTTGGAACTGCAACCCAAAACCCAAGATTTCACCCGTCTGAGAAGGATAACATAGCCACCCCCTTCATCAGGGCTGTTATATGTTTCTTTTTTTATATCATAAGGACGTTTTTTACAAACCCGCAGGAAATGCGAGTGCAAACAACTACCGTTCACCGATTTGTATGGTATTTTTCCTTGCCTTTGTACGACGTTCGCTCTAGCTGTTATGCCAGCTTTAGCAGGGTAAAGTGTCCCAGAGACCCTACAGAAACTGCAGGGCAGCCACGGAATCCCCCGTGGCCGCCCTGTGGCATGGCTAGTTTTTAGCTTTGATTGCCGCTTGGCATTAGGCGGCTGCGGCGGCCTTGTCGGCCGTTGCCTTGCTATCGCCGTTGCCCTGGCCCTCAAAATGCTTGTAGCACCAGCTGGTGACCAGCGGGGTCAAAATAGCCGTAACGATTGCGCAGGCAGCAACCTGTGCCGTAGCCGTCGCGAGCACCGCACCGCCGTACATGGCCCCGTTGACGCTTGCCATGGCAGCAGGCGTGGCCACATTGGCTCCGGCGCAGCTCGAAATGGCCGCACCTGCGACACCCGTACCACCCGTGAGCTTATCGACCGCGATGACGGGAATTGCAAAGATCACCGAGCAGATCACGCCGAGCAGGATGCCGGGAAGACCGCCGTTGATAAGCTGGCCAAAAGTCATGGTCGAGCCCATGGCAAAGAAGACGAGCACGATGATGGCGGAAAGTGCCGGTGCCATCATCTTCTTAAAGCTGGGGAACAGGTTACCCAGAATAATGCCGACGACGATCGGCAGAATGGCGCCCACGAGCGACCAGCCGATCGGGGCCTGGCCGGCAGCGCCGAGCACGATCATCGTGACCGGAGGGCCGACAACCAGCGTGGTGATGGCGACAGCGCCACGCTCAGCCTCGTTGCCCATGGTACCCATCAGCCCAGCGTACATAGCGTTGTTGGCGCCGGTGCAAGCCGCCAGCATCACCATGGCAGAGATGCCAAACAGGTTGTCGTTGAACACATAAAGGATGAGCAGCGACATGGCAACGACCACGATCTGCTTGACGGCGATGATGATGGCGCCGCGGGCAGCGGCGGCAGGAGCGCTCTTAAACGAAATCGTCGTACCGACGATGAGCAAAAAAGCGCCCACGAGCGGGCCAGCGCCCTGCTGGGTCATGCCAAGCGTAAAGCTGCCGAGCGTTTTGAACAGGTCGGGGAATAGCGTGTTGAGCAGACAGCCCAACAGAAGCGGCACCAAGATATTGGCGCCCGGGATGGAGGACATCTTAAAGAACGGCTCCTTTGCCGCCGGCGCCTCCACCGCAGTCGATTCACTCATATATATCTCCTTTGGATGCATGCGAATCGTAGCCGCATGCGCCTATATCAGAAAGAAGGCGACGGTCCCGAGTCGCAGGAGCCGTCGCCGAATAATCGTCGCGGAGTATTACCCGTCCAGAACGATGCCACCGTCGCAGTCACCGATCTCGCCGTTCACGAAGCTGGCGAGGTCGGAAGCGAAGAACAGCACCATCTGCGCAGGCTCGCTGGCCTGGGCGGCGCGGCCCAGAGGAATACCGTTGATGATACGCTGAGAGTTCTCGTCAGAGAGAATCGAGGTCATATCGGTCAACGTGAGCGACGGGCACACGGCGTTACAGCGGACGCCAAACTTGCCGCCTTCCTTGGCGACTGCCTTGGTCAGGCCGTTGACACCGGCCTTAGAGCTCGCGTAGGCCGCGGTGCCGAGCAGGCCGCCACCGATCTTGCCAGCGACAGAGCTCACGTTGACGATAGTGCCGGCATGGGCCGCCTTAAAGTGCGGGTACACGGCGTTCATCATAGTGAAGGTACCGTTGAGGTTGATGTCGATGGTGCGACGCCACTCGGTGTCATCGATCTCGTCGAACTTCTTGGTGCTGATGACGCCAGCGCAGTTGATCAGGATGTTGGTTTGCGGCAGGTCCGTAAAAATCTGCTCGACGGTCTCGCGCGCCTTGGGTGCATCGGCGACATCGAGCTGATAGAACTTGTTGCCCTCGCCAAGCTCGGCCACCGCGGCCTCGCCCTTAGCAGCGTTCCTTGCGATGAGCGCGACGTGTCCGCCGCCCGCAACGATGCCCTTGGCAATCTCGAGGCCAATGCCCTGAGTGCCGCCGGTAACGATCGCGGTTTTGCCCGTGAAGTCAAATGCCATGACTCCAACCCCCTTGATTCAGGTGTCTCCTTGCGGGAAGTTGGAGCATCGCACGTGGCGATAATATGAGTCCCAGTCGTCATGGTGGTGACAACCCCTCGCCTAACCGCGGGCATGATAATTCTTTGAAACGCTTCAGCAATTGAATGATTTTAAGTCTTTATGCGCTCTTTATATTGCCTAGCGGCCAAGTAGATTTTTGGGACATGCCTAGAAATCCACCGAATGGGATGGTTGAGCGGGGGTATCATCTTTCACCGAAAATAGTTTCTAGTGTTAGGGGTTTTCGGTGGAAGATACCGATTTCCGTGAGCTTGGGCGTCAACTCCTTACCGAGTTCGGCAGCATGCATCAGCGCATTTCGCATTTTGCGGACAAAGCCCTCAGCGGCGAGATGGCCGTCATGCGCGCCCTCATACTCGCCGGCGGTTCGCTCACGCCGAGCGAACTCGCTGATCGCGCCTGGGTCTCGAGTGCCCGCATCGCCAATATCCTACGCGCTCTCGAAGCCAAGGGCTGGGTCGAGCGCGAGCACTCAAAGACCGACCGTCGTCGCGTACACGTCACGGTGACCGACAAAGGATTCCAGGATCTCGAAATCAAACGTCGGGAATTCGAGAACCGCACTGCGGCTTTCCTCGAGCAGCTCGGCGAAACAGATACCCAAGAGATGGTGCGCCTTCTAAGACGTGCCAACGAAATTATCGACCGCAATCAAGAAAGGAGAGATGCCGAGTGAGGATTCTCAAGCTCTTTAAAAAACATGTCCTGGCACTGTTTGCAGCTATCGTACTTATCGTAATCAGCTGCAACGCCGATCTGGCACTGCCTACCTATATGAGCGACATCGTCGACGTGGGCGTGCAGCAAGGCGGCATCGCCTCGCCCGTGCCCGACACCATTCGCGCCGAATCGCTCGACGACCTCGAACTCTTCATGAGCTCCAAGGACGCCAAGGCCGTGGAGGCCGTGTTTAGCAAGGCGGACAATAACGGCATTCGAACGTACAAGGGCACCGAGGAGGAGCGTGCCGACGGCGGCAAGATTGCCGACATCATGAGCCTGCCCGAGACTGTCGTCCTTTCGTTCAACCAGGGTATTGACGCCAACTCCATGGGCGACATGATGGGCACGTCCGGTGAGAAAGACAACAGCGGCGCCCAGGCCATGCCCACGCCCGAGCAGATGGCGGCGATGACGCCCGAGCAACTCGCCGAGATGCAGCAGAAGGCCGCAGCGGCGCAGAACATGCAAAAGCAGATCGACGCCGACGGCGGTAAGATCACCATGAAGAGCCTGCGTCTGGGCGTTGAAGGCGGCCTAATCGACCAGGGCAAGCTCGTCGAGGGTGCCAACCAAATGGCGGACAAAATGGGCTCCATGTCGGGCTCCATTGTGACCCAACGCGCCGTGAGCTATGTGCAGGACGAGTACAAGGCGCAGGGCATCGACCCCGCCGACGTGCAGAACGCGTACCTGAGCCGCATGGCGACCACGATGTTTGGGCTGTGCCTGGTGTCGCTCGTCGCCACCATCCTGACCGGTGCCGTGGCGTCGCGCACCGCCTGCTCCATCGCCCGCGACCTGCGTCGCGAGACCTTCAACAAGGTTATGCACTTCTCGCCGGCCGAAGTGGGCAAGTTTAGCCAGGCCTCGCTCATTACCCGCTGCACCAACGACATTCAGCAGATCCAGATGGCCGCAACCCTGTTTATCCGTATGTGCCTGATGGCCCCCGTCATGGGCATCGTCGCCGTCATGCGCGTCCTAGCCAACCACACCGGCCTGGAGTGGACCATCGCTGTGGCCATCATCGCGGTTTCGGCCGTCGTCGGCGTGCTCATGGGCCTCACCATGCCCAAGTTCAAAAAGATGCAGAGCTTTGTTGACCGCGTGAACCTTACCGCCCGCGAGCTGCTCGACGGCCTTATGCCCATCCGCTCGTTCAACCGCGAGGAGCATGAGCTCGAACGTTTTGACAAGGCGTCGCTCGACCTGATGACTACGCAGCTCTACACCAACCGCGCCATGAGCTTTATGATGCCGCTCATGATGCTCGTCATGAACTGCATCACCGTGCTTATCGTCTGGTTTGGCGCGCAGGGCGTGTCCGACGGCGTGATGCAGGTCGGCAACATGATGGCGTTCATCTCCTACACCATGCAGATCGTCATGGCGTTTATGATCCTCACCATGGTTTCGGTCATCCTGCCCCGCGCCGAGGTCGCAGCCGAGCGCGTGGAAGAGGTCATCACCTGCCCCACGAGTATCAACGACCCTGTCTCGCCCAAACTGCCTGCTGCCAGCGCGCCGCGCGGCGAGCTCACCTTCCGCGACGTGAGCTTCCAGTATCCCGATGCCCGCGCCGATGTCATTAGCAGCGTGAACTTCACCACGCACGCCGGCCAGATGCTCGGCATCATTGGCTCCACGGGCTCGGGCAAGTCCACGCTTGTACAGTTGATTCCGCGCCTGTACGACGTCACAGGCGGCAGCATTTCGCTCGACGGCATCGACGTGCGCGACATGACCCTCTCTGAGCTGCGCCGCCGCATCGGTTATATTCCGCAGCAGGGTCGTCTGTTCTCGGGTACCGTCGAGAGCAACCTCAAGTTTGCCGGCGACATGGTGAGTGACGAGGATATGCGCCAGGCAGCACGCGTCGCCCAGGCGGAAGACTTTATCGCCGAGCGCGAGGGCGGCTACGACTCCCCCATCAGCCAGGGCGGCTCCAATGTCTCGGGCGGTCAGCGCCAACGCCTGGCCATCGCCCGCGCGTTGGCCAAAAAGCCCGAGGTCGTGGTGTTCGATGACTCGTTTAGTGCCCTCGACTACAAGACCGACGCGCGCCTACGCGAGGAGCTGGCCAAAAACGTTACCGACGCCGCGCTCGTGGTCGTGGCCCAGCGCATCGCGACCATCATGCACGCCGACCAGATCATCGTGCTCGACGACGGCCACGTAGTGGGCACCGGCACGCACAAGGAGCTGCTGCGCAGCTGCCCGGCGTACCTGGAGATCGCACAGTCGCAGCTTTCCGCCGAGGAGCTGGGGCTTACCCAAGAAGAAATTGCAGCCGTCATGGAAGGAGGCGAGCGCTAATGGCAGACGAGACCAAGACTCAGATTCCCAAGCCCACCCGCCAGCGTGGTCCCATGGGCCGCATGGGCGGCATGCGTCGCGGCGAAAAGGCCAAGGACTTTAAGGGCACCATGAGGCAGCTGCTCGGCTATATCGGCCAGCACAAGATTGCCGTGTTTGCCGCCGTCGCCTTTGCCGTGTGCTCGGTCATCTTTAACATTGTGGGACCCAAGGTGCTCGGCCAGGTTACGACCAAGCTGTTCGAAGGCCTGGTCGCCAAGGTCAACGGCACCGGCGACGTTGACTTTGACTGGATCGCCAAGACGCTCGGCTTTTTGCTCTGCCTGTATCTGGCGAGCTCTGTCTGCAGCCTGGTCCAGGGCTGGCTCATGACCGGCGTCACGCAAAAGATCTGCTACCGCATGCGCAAGGAAATCGCCGCCAAGATTGCCGTCGTGCCGATGAGTTACTTCAACGGCCACAGCAAGGGAGACGTGCTCAGCCGCATCACCAACGACGTCGATACGCTGGGTCAGTCGCTCAACCAGAGCGTGACACAGCTCATCACGTCGGTGACGCAGATTATCGGCGTGCTCGTCATGATGCTTTCGATCAGCCTGCCGCTTACCGGCGTCACCGTGCTCACGCTGCCGGCCGCCGCGATTATCTTGACCGTGATGATTCACTTCTCGCAGCCGTACTTCCGCGAGCAACAGCAGGTTCTGGGCGCCGTCAACGGCATTATCGAGGAGGACTTTGCCGGCCAGAACGTCATCCAGGTGTTCGACCGCGCCGAGGCCTCAATCGAGGAGTTCGACCGTCAAAACGACCGCCTCTTTATTAGTGGCTGGCGCTCGCAGTTCCTGTCGGGCCTGATGATGCCGCTTATGAGCTTGGTGGGTAACATGGGTTACGTGGGCGTCGTCGTGGTGGGTGCGCAGCTCGCGCTGACCGGCAATGCCACGCCCGGCGACATCCAGAGCTTTATCCAGTACGTGCGCAACTTTACGCAGCCGGTGCAGCAGCTGGGCAACGTGAGCAACACGATGCAGTCGATGGCCGCCGCCACCGAGCGCGTGTTTGAGTTCCTGGCCGCGCCCGAGGAGGAGCAGAAGGCCGACGCACAGATTCCCGAAAAGCGCCCCGGCCACGTGGAGTTTGACCATGTCAAGTTTGGCTACACGCCCGACAAGACCATCATCCACGACTTTAGCTGCGAGGCGCAGCCCGGCCAGACCATCGCCATCGTCGGTCCCACCGGCGCTGGCAAGACCACGCTCATTAAGCTGCTGCAGCGCTTCTACGACGTGGACGGCGGTTCGCTGCGCGTCGAGGGTGTCGACGTGCGCGATTGGGACCGCGCGGCGCTGCGCGGCGAGTTTGCCATGGTGCTGCAAGATACCTGGCTGTTTAACGGCACCATCCGCGAGAACATCCGCTACGGACGCCCCGACGCGAGCGATGCCGAAGTCGAGGCCGCTGCACGCGCCGCACGCTGCGACCACTTTATCCATACGCTCGCCGGCGGCTACGACTTTATGATCAACGAGGAGGGCACCAACCTGTCGCAGGGTCAGCGCCAGCTCGTGACCATCGCCCGTGCAATTTTGGCCGACCGCCCGGCGCTGATTCTGGACGAGGCGACCTCCAACGTCGATACCCGTACCGAGGAGCTTATTCAGCGTGCCATGGATGCGCTGATGCAGGGCCGTACCAGCTTTGTCATCGCGCACCGCCTGTCCACGATCCGCAACGCCGACGTGATCTTGGTGATCCGCGACGGCGACATCGTCGAGAAGGGCACGCACGACGAGCTGCTCGCCCAAGGCGGCTTCTACGCCGACCTGTACAACTCGCAGTTCGACGAGGCGGCGTAACAACCGGCGGCAAACAACCGCAATGCCCAGAAAACGGGGGCGCAGGACAACCTGCGCCCCCGTTTTGTGTCCTTCGAGCCTCGAAACGCCTTCCCTGAGACCTCACTGACGGCGCTTTCCAGACCCCGTGGGCAAAAAAGGGCAAATATGAGTACTGTTATCTTTTTAGTAACAGCCAAAACCGCCTCAAATGCCGCTCCCACGGCTTACACGCGTCCCTAAATTGATCAAACAGCACCATAGCGGACTTATATGTGTTTGCGTTAATGAACATATTTTGCTGTTATGTATATTATTTTGCGAAGGCAATATGATACTAAGATAGCAACCGTACTCATATTTGGCATTTTTTGCCCACAGGGTATTTCCTAGGGAACCGACAACAGCCCTAGGGTCCCGCGCGGCGCCGCTCCCTCCCGGCATCCGCCGACGTTTACCCAGATAAAACCTGCCAAAAAAACCTGTCCCTTTTTGGTAGGTTTCGGGGTGACAAGGACTTGCACTTTAGCGTGCGACAGCGGATAATGCCGAGCATTCGACAACACGCTTATTGCTCTTTCTATAGATTGAGGAGACCCCTATGGCCATGGAATTCAAACGCAGGCTGCCGATCCCCATGGAGATCCGCGAGGAAATGCCGCTTTCTGCCGAACTTACCGCCAAAAAGCAGGCATTTGACGCCGAGGTCGCCAAAGTCTTTACCGGCGAGGACGCACGTAAGGTGCTCATCATCGGCCCGTGCTCTGCCGACCGCGAGGATTCGGTGCTCGAGTATATGAACCGACTGGCCAAGACCGCCGAAGAGGTCAAGGACAAGCTCATCATCATTCCGCGCGTCTACACCAATAAGCCGCGCACCAAGGGCACCGGCTACAAGGGTCTTCTGCATAACCCCGATCCCGAGGCCCCCGACGACCTGCTCGAGGGCGTCAAGGCTATCCGCCATATGCACCTGCGCGTTATTGAGGAAACGGGCTTCTTCACCGCCGACGAGATGCTCTATCCGTCCAACTACCAATACCTCGTTGACCTGCTGAGCTACGTTGCCGTCGGCGCGCGCTCGGTCGAAAACCAGGAGCATCGCCTGGTGTCGAGCGGCATTTCGGTACCCGTCGGCATGAAGAATCCCACTGCCGGTTCCACCACCGTCATGCTCAACTCCATTTACGCCGCGCAGGCACACCAGAGCTTTATCTTCCGCAACTGGGAGGTTGAGTGCGACGGCAACCCACTCGCACACGCCGTCATGCGTGGCTACATTGGTCTCGACGGTCGCACCTACCCCAACTACCACTACGAGCACCTCGAGCGTCTGGCCGAGCGCTATACCGAGCACGCCGGCTATGCCAATCCGGCAGCGGTCATCGACTGCAACCACGACAACTCGGGCAAGCGTCCGTTGGAGCAGTATCGCATTTGCAAGGAGGTGCTCGACAGCTGCCGCCGCAACGAGTCCATCTCCAAGCTGGTCAAGGGCTTTATGATCGAGTCTTACCTTGAGGACGGCAACCAGCCGGTCGATGGCGGTGTCTTTGGTAAGTCGATCACCGACCCGTGCCTAGGCTGGGAAAAGACCGACTACCTCATCCACGAGATCGCGGAACGTATTTAGTTACGCGGTTTTACCAAACCGCGTAACTGCTCGACGCTGCAAACCCGCCAGAACGGCAATCTGCCTTTCAGCTTCGACGGCATGACCAAAAGGTCAATGCCGCCTCGCTTCAAGGCACCTTGCTCGCTCTGGCGGGTTTTCGCTGACGTTTTTCGACCTGCATCGTTGCCAAGGTTGGCACCAATGACTAATGCGGTAACTAGCTACGTCGGTCCGCTTGACCGGCTGGGTTTCTGAGGTGCGGCAGATTCCCGCGAAAGAGGAGGGCATAGACCTTAAGGGTCATGCCCGACGATTGAAGGGCAAGGTGCCGTGCCTCGGGAAGACAGACAGTTACGCCGAGGGCTCCTGCTGCGTAATGCAGTGGATATTTCCACCACCGAAGACGACCTGCTCGGACTGAACGCCGACGCACTTGTAGACGCCCTCGCCCCAGACCTCGTCGTAGATCTTCTGGAGTGTGTCAACGGCAAGCTGATCGTTCTCGTCGCCGTACTGCGGGACGATAACGCCGTGGTTGGTGACCAGGTAGTTCATGTAGGAGGCAATCAGCGGCTCGTCGGCAACGCGCGGCTCGGCGTTCTCGTCGGCGTCGATGGTGTCGCAGGAAGCCTGGTCCATGAACAGCGGGTTCACAGGCATACAGAGCTTGTAGACCTTCATCTTGCGGCCCTTGGCGTCAACGGCGTTGGAGAGGGTCTCGTAGACAGCGTGGCACTGCTCGTAGAACGGATACTCGGGATCGTCGGTCCAGATGCAAGCCATGACGCCCGGAGCGATGAACGTAGCGACATCATCGATGTGGCCGTTGGTCTCCTCGGGGTCGATGCCCTCCTTAACCCAGATGACCTTCTCGACACCCAGGTAATCCTTGAGGTGCTCGTCCATATAGGCGCGAAGTTCCTCACTCCAGGGCTCAAACTTCTTGTGGAACTTGGGCCAGATGGACTCGGGATCCTCTTCCTCCTCCAGAACCGCAGAGCAGGTGCGGCCCGGGGAAAGCAGGCACTGGTCGGTCACGACCACGGTGCCTTCGCCGTCGACGGTAATGGAGCCGCCCTCGAGGATCATGTCATCGGGACGATAGCGACGGCAGCCGGAAAGCTCAGCCATCTTAAGGGCAATCTGCTCGTCCTTGTCCCACGGGAAATAGAGGCCGTCGACGAGGCCGCCGTAGGCGTTGAAGTGCCAGTGGTTGGCGCGCTTATCGCCCTTGCCGTTGATAACAAAAGTGGCAGCGGTGTCGCGGAACCAAGCGTCGTCGGTGGTCATCTCGATAACGGTGACGTTCTCGTCTTCCTCAAAGGCGGCCTTGCAGTTGGCGTAGTCGGCCTGGTTTGCGCACATGGTGACCGGGGTGAACTCGGCGATGGCGCGAGCGATGGCGGCATACTGCTTCTGAGCCGGCTTGGCGCCGTGGGCCCAGGTGTCGGTGCGGTGGGGCCAACCCATCCACACGCGATCCTGCGGAGCGAACTCAGCGGGCATAAAGAAGCCGTCGGCCTTAGGGGTGGACTCGGACTCGGTGATCGTACGCATAAGATTTCCTCCAAATCGAACGATCGCTTGCTGCGGGCGGGTTACCCTCAGCCTAAAACCAAGAGATGGTAGGCGCCCGTTCCCCGGCAAAGGTCGGGGCGCCTGGCACCGGTTTTCACGGATGTCGCACCGGCAAGCGACGACGTAACCCGGTGCACGGAGACAAAACGCACGAAGGATACGGAAGAGAGATTGGGGCGGGCGGTGGTTACCGGAGCAATAGCTCACACCCACCTCAGAGAAAGGTTAGCAAACCTGTTGCTTGGGCACGCCTCCGAAGAGGCTAGAGTGTCCCGAGTCGGGAGCGACAAACCCGACGAAGCGTACGTTGGTACGCGAGGAAGGTTGGAGCCCCGAATCCGGGTGCTCTAGTTCTCCTCGGCCTCGCCGGCCTCCTCAGCGAGACGCTGGGCTGCGAGCTCGGGGGTCAGACCCTTGTACTCTTCCTTGCGGCCCTTAGCACTGACGACGCGGACAACCTCGCCAATAAGCAAGAGCACGATGAAGATGACGATCATCGGGACCTTATCGCCAATCTCATCGACAGAGAACGGAATCAGCGTTGCAACGATAGCCAGAATCAGCTCAATGCAGGGAATAGCCAGCATGACCTTCATCATGGCGCCCTTAAACGGGAACGTAAAGATACGCTCACGGTTGGGGTCGTTCTTACGAAGGTTGAGGAATGCCGGGAACATCGGGATGTAGGTCAGCAGCAGGAAGACAACGGAGGTACCGAAGAGCATCCAGAAGACACCGTTGGAGATGGCGTCGATGGGAACCAGCTGCAGGCACAGCACCAGGGAGGCAACGATGGCGTTGACCAGGTTGGCACCGTTGGGCATGTCGTCATCCGAGATCATCGAGGCGAAGACCTTGGGCATGTTGCCATGCTCGGCAGCATAGCGAGCAACGGAGTTGACGCCGAAGGACCAGGCAGCCATGTTGGCGAACAGCGTGATCAGGAAGGCGATGCAGATGACCTTAAAGATCATGGAATCGCCCACAATAGTCTGGACAGCGTAAATCATGCCGTAGTCGGGATCGATGGAATCGGCCGACACAGCAGCGCCGATTCCAAAGCCAGCGAACAGATAGATCACGGCGATGGACAGGCCGCCGACGATGATAGCCTTGGGGATATCGCGAGCGGGATCGGCCATATCGTCGGTCATGGTGCAGATGACCTCGAAGCCCATGAAGTTAAAGATGATAATCGACAGGTAGCCGAGCGCGTTGGTGTTGGTGAGCTCGGGCAGGAAGGTGGCAGCGGACATATCGTTCGCAAAACCGTTCTCCATGGCGTACCAAATGCCCAAAGCGCCGACGATAACGGCAACGGCAACCTTGATGATGGCACCGCCGTTCAGAACCCACTCGGAGTCGGCAGCCTTGGAGCGACCCATAAGATAGACAATCCACACAAAGGCAAGGTCGATACCAATCTTGGCAATCAGATTGAACTCGACGCCAAAGACCATGCCCAAAATGTCCGGGAACATAGTGGCCAGCGAGGCAATCCACAGCGGGTAGTTAACCCAGTAGTAGTACGAAATGCGGGCGCCCCACTTGTCGCCCAGGCCATCGCGTACCCAGTCGTAAATGCCACCCTCACCGTCATAGGTAGTGCCGAGCTCGGCAACGACCATGCCATAAGGGAGCAGGAAGGTCAGAATCAGGAAGATCCACCAGAAGAACTGCTGGTTGCCAATGGCAGCAGCAGGTGCGGCGGCCTCGCAAACGAAGACGACGCAGATGATGGTCGAGATGACCGTCAAGAAGGAAAGCTTTTTCTTTCCGTCGCACATGATGAGCTCCTTCGCTCAGTCTTGGACAAATCGAGGTCCTTAAGATATTAAGGCAATTGCCGGGCCTCGGTGAGCGGGCGACAGGAGACGAGCATCCGCCGCCTGCAAACGTGCTTCTACGATGAAGTTACGCGGTTTTACCAAACCGCGTAACGGCTCGACGCTGCAAACGCCCCTAAGCGGCAATCTGACGTT